>DATKCZ010000034.1:0-178693 GCA_035512955.1 Acidimicrobiia bacterium | reverse complement strand
CCCGTCGGCCACGGTCACAAGTTCGGACCGGCTCAGGCCGAAGCGTGGTCGCTGATCCTCCCGCCACTCGGTTGGACCATCGAGGACGCCGAGGCATTGGTTGCCGTTGTGGACTCCTGACGTCACAGGTGGCGGACGATGACCTCGCCGAGCGCCCTCGCGAGTAATGCGCCGGGTTCGGGGGTAAGGGGGATCATGTGTCCAGAGCGGCGAGCGAGACGCAACCGATGCTGAGCGGCTCTGTCTCAAGTAGGACCACCACGCCCCTTCAGTCGACAACGACCACTGTCGCGGCTACGTCGCCCAGCGCGCTCCCTCGACTTCGACAACAGTCACCACCGTGCCGACGCCCACGACGCCATCCCAGAGGCAGACGAGTTTGGAGCGTCGACCAGATCTTCAGCTGGGGAAAGCAAGGTTGGGCGGGCCGGTGACCAGGTCGTGTTAGGCATGGCGGCCGGTCCCTCGGGGTTTGTTGCCGTCGGCGAGGACGAGCGATCTACCAGGAATGAAGACGACGAGGCCGCGGTTTGGATATCGCCGTCCGGTACGGAGTGGAGTCGGGTCGGATGCCGCCGCCCGATGGTCGATGTGACGGAGCCGCCGAGACGAATGCCCGGGTTGTGGCCTTGATCATTGGTCAGATCGACTATGCCACGTGACGTGGAACAGCCTCCACTCGCCTCGCGCCTTGGCTACATGGAGAAAGTCGACCCAACGACAGGAATAGATCCGTACCGACGCGATGTCCTCGGATATGGCATCGATAATGACCTCGGTCTCGCAATCCGAGATCTGTGATAGAGCTGCATAATCAGCCATTATGCGCGGGCTCAGAACAACGAGTTCAGTCACCCCACTGTCTTTATCGGTTTCGTACCGGCGTTTGATGCATTCTGGGTGGTACGCACCGGCATGTCGCTCGGCATCGCCCTCTACGTAGCCGTCGATGTAGTCGAGTGCGGCTGCCATGACTCCATCGATGTCGTCTTGTGAGGCGACGAGTTCTGTCGGGGCAAGTGTCATGGAGAGTCCTCTTGGTCAGCTGTTGGTGTCCCGTCAAATCTGACGAGCCAAGAAATCTTATTGCATGGCGGTGCAAGCTGCTCCAGGGCACAGATCAGTAGTCCGGTGCGAAACCGCCCATCTGATTCACGCCTCCGGGAACCTCGGCGTGCAGCAGGACCAGTGGGTGGTGTCCTCCAGCGCGGTCGTGTCCTTCCGTCATCGACGACTCGAGACGGTGGCGGGCGTGCATCACACGATCCTGGTACGCGTGTTTGTAGATCGAGGGGGGACGTCGGTGATGAAGGGCTTCGACGGCGGGTGACATAGAGTCTGCTACCCGTTCGTGGATCGAGTGAATGCGCTCATCCCGCGGCGATCAACGCGTCCCTCGATCATCGATCTCGAAGCGGTATCCCATGCCGGGCTCAGTGATGAAGTACCGCGGCACTCCCGGGTCTGGCTCAAGTTTTCTCCGGATCTGGGCCATGAACACCCGGAGGTAGTTGGTCTCTTCGCCGTAGTTGGGTCCCCACACACCTCTGAGGAGCTGAACTTGGCTGACGAGCTTTCCCCGACTTGAAGCCAGTATTTCGACGATGCCCCATTCGGTGGGGGTCAGCCTTATCTCTTCCCCGTCGGGCCTGGTGACGCGTTTGGCGGCGAGGTCGATGACGAAGGCCGGGGTCTCGATGACGGGAGCGCTTTGATCTGTGTCCGATGACCGTCGCAGGGCTGCCCGTAGTCGGGCAACGAGCTCGCCCATGCCGAAAGGTTTGGTGACATAGTCGTCGGCTCCGGCGTCGAGAGCGGCGATCTTTTCCCGTTCCCCCTCCCTCACCGATAGCACGATGATTGGGATCCTGGTCCATCCTCGCAGTCCGCGGATCACCTCCACCCCATCGATGCCGGGCAGCCCCAGGTCGAGAATCACCGCGTCGGGTCGATGGTCCGCAGCCCTCTTGAGGGCGTCTTCGCCGCTGCCGGCTGAGTCGACCTCATACCCGAGAGCTTGGAGATTGACGGTGAGCGCTCGGACGATCTGGGTCTCGTCGTCGACCACGAGGACCCGGGCCTCTTCAGTCATCAGCCACGATCCTTGTGGCGGACGCGTCCATGAGGGGCGCCTGCTTCAAGCCTATGACCATGGTGGTCCCGCCTCCGGGAGTGTCTTCGATGATGAGTTCGCTGTCCATCGCCTCGAGCAAGCCGCGAGCTACTGCGAGGCCCAGGCCGACGCCACTGCCTTTGGAGGAGTCGCCCAGGCGTTGAAACGGCTGGTGGATGGTTTGCCGCTCGTCGGGTGGTATTCCCGGGCCGTGGTCGATGATCCGCAGATCGACCCGACCTGCAACTTCCCCGGCGCTCACCCGCACGTGTCGGCCAGGTGGTGACCAGGTGAGGGCGTTCTCGATGAGGTTGGCCACTACCCGCTCGAGGAGCGCTGGGTCGGTCTGAACGGGAGCCAAGGTGTCGGGGATCTCCATCTTGACGCGATCGCCTCCCGCTCGTAGGCCCGAGAGGGCGGATGAGATGACCTCGTCCACGCCCGCGGAGACGAAGAACACGTGTACCGCCCCGACCTGTATCCGACTGGCGTCTAGGAGCCGACCCACCACCCGATTGAGGTGTTCGGTCTCTTCGAGGATGACTCGAAGGAACGCCTGGGTCTGGTCCGGCGACCAGACGACTTGGGTCTCCAAGAGACTGGTCACCGACGCCTTTATCGTCGCCAGTGGGGTTCGGAGATCGTGGGACACCGCATTGAGAAGGGCGGTCCGCAATCGGTCGGTCTCCGCCATTGCCTCGACCGCGGCCGCCTCTCGTTCCAGCTTCTCCCGCTCCAGCGCCTGAGCCATCTGGGCCGCGAAGGCGCGCAGCACCCGTCGATCGTCGCCGGTGAGGGTGCCGCCGCTGAGCGCGAGAATGGTGTCATCGTTCAGGGGGATCACCTCGCTTGCGTCCTCTGGACTGCGGAGCTCGGTGGCGCCGACGGCAGCCAATGCCTCCCAGCCATCGCCTGATCGGTGGAGCACCGCGGCCGCGTTCATTGCGAAGACGTCGCGGATGCGTCCTGTCATTCCGAAGGCTTGCGCGCCGAATTCAGGGTGGATCGCCGTAGTGGTCGCCGCCAGGGCCTCTGCTTGAGCGCGCGCCTTGCGAGCTTCGGCGCTTCGACGTGTTGCGTTCCCTACCAACAGCCCTACGGCCGAGGTGACCAGGAGGAACACGAAGAGTGAGAAGAGGTGGCCGGCGTCGGCGATCTTCCAGGTCAGGAAAGGAGGGGTGAAGTACCAGTTGGCGAGCAGGAACCCGGCAGCGCCGCTGATCACCGCGGGCAGTGCTCCTCCAATCACCCCCACTGCCACCGCGGCGAGCAGGTAGACAAGCAGTACGTTCTCCAGCGCGATCTGGTCGCGCAGCGATAGAAGAAAGACCGTCAGCAGGGGAAGGCTGATGGCGGTCACGATCCAGGCGAGCCATCTGCGTCGCGAGCTGAGTGCGCTGGTTCCGACGGGTCGGGACCTGCGAGCCGGTCGGCCGGCCTCGTATGAGATCACGTGAATCTCGATGGTCCCTGAGTGTCTGATCACCCGCCTGAGTGCAGGGTCTCCAAGCCATTCGCCGAAACGCGATCTCCGGGAGGTTCCCAGCACGATGTGGGTTGCATTCTCGGCTCTGGCGAAGGCGAGCAGAGCGTCGGCGATGTTGTCGCCGACCACTTCGTGATAAGACCCTCCCAGGCTCTCGAGAAGCTCGCGTTGCTCGCTGAGATGCTGGGTGTCGTCGTCATTGGGCCCGGCGGTGGGACGGACATAGACGCCGAGCAGCTCAGCACGTGAGCGGATTGCTGTGCGTGCCGCCCTGCGGACTACGACGCCCGCGCCCCGAGCACCTGGCAACGCCACCACGATGCGCTCTTTGGTCTCCCAAGGCTGGTCGATCCCGTGCATGAGCCGATAGTCGGCCAGGGTCTCGTCGACTCTGTCGGCCGTCCAGGACAGGGCTAGCTCCCGCAACGCCGAGAGGTTGCCGGGGCGAAAGTAGTTGGCCAA
Source organism: Acidimicrobiia bacterium (assembly GCA_035512955.1). Taxonomy (GTDB): domain Bacteria; phylum Actinomycetota; class Acidimicrobiia; order Spongiisociales; family ZC4RG35; genus JANQRA01. The sequence continues at coordinate 174,632 of DATKCZ010000034.1, read as the reverse complement.
CGAAGCGTCGATGTCCTCGGCGGGATAGATCTCCCCAGCCGTCAGTCTTTCCTGGAGTCTCTCCTGGGTCAGGTCGACGAGCTCTATCTCGGCGCTTCGGCGCACCACTTCATCGGCGATCGTCTCGGTCTCTCTGACTCCGGTGATCTCGAAGACCACATCATTCAGTGACTCCAGGTTCTGGACGTTGAGGGTCGATAGGACGTCGATCCCGGCGTCGAGAAGGGTTTCGACGTCGTCCCAACGTTTCTCATGGAATGACCCTGAGGGATTGGTATGGGCCAACTCGTCGACGAGGGCGACTTCGGCCTCTCGGGCCAAGACAGCCTCCACATCCATAACCTGTCGTGCCGCTGTGTGGTCGACGGTCGATGACTGGGGTATCACTTCGAGTCCTTCGATGAGATGGGACACATCGGTGCGGCCGTGAGTGTCGACAACGGCGACGACTACATCACGTCCGTCCCGTTGAAGGCGATGTCCCTCCTCGAGCATGGTGAAGGTCTTACCCACACCGGGGGCTGCTCCCAAGAACACGCGAAGCCTGCCTCGTCGCATGTTGAGGACGCTAACCCCACTGACAGGCTTGGTACCCATCAACCTCGCTTGGCACCGTCATGGGCTCATCAAGAAACCGCCGAATCGCGTTAGGGGCGCGTCAAGACCGCTCCCCAGCGGCAAAAGTCGATCTAAACCGTGGGGCATGGATGCTCAGACGTCCCACTGCGGTCGGAAATAGAGAGCTGCCGCCACGTCGATGAAGCTGCTGGTCGGTCTTCGCTATCGGGTCGAGGGGATTCTGCACGAGTACCTGGGACCCGCTCGACTTCCGGGGGGATCGGACATCGCTCATGTCTTTCTGAGGAATGAGTGGCGACCCAACACACCCGGTCAGCTTCCGCTCACGCTCGTTGAGGAGTCCGCGGTGGATGAGTCGGTCACCAAGACACAGATCAAGAGGCGCCGGTGAGGATCGTCATCGCCGGATGCGGTCGGGTTGGGAGTGACCTGGCCCTGACTCTGTCCGAGGAAGGCCACGACGTATCGGTGATCGACAGTCGGCCCGGTGTATTTGATCGTCTCGGCTCCACGTTCAACGGGACGACACACGAAGGGCTCGGGTACGACGTTCGGGTACTGCGGGAGGCGGGAATCGAGTTTGCCGACGCATTCGTTGCTGCCACCAATTCGGACAACGCCAACGCCATGGCGGTTCAGGTCGCCACGCGGGTGTTCGGTGTCCCCAAGACGATCGCCCGGCTCGATGACCCTGCACGTGAGGAGGCCTATCGGGCCCTGGACGTGCAGTTCGTGCCGGGAGCGAAGCTGACGTCGAAAGTCATCCACGAACAGATCGTCAGAGAGGAGTTCAGCTACCACGTGACGTTCTCGGGAGGTGACGTCGAGGTGGTGGAGATGATCATTGGCCCAGAAGGAGTCGGTCTTCCCGTCGAAGATTTCGAGATATCCGACGACCTGCGCGTGGCAGCGGTTCACCGAGGACAGCGCACCATCATTCCAGACGACGACTTCGCCCTGGCCGAAGGTGACCTGGTGGTGGCCGCGGCCCGTACCGGCGCGCGCAAGAAGATCCGCCGCTATCTCGCGGTCAAGGAGGGTCGCCAATGAGAGTCACCTTGATCGGAGGCGGCAAGGTCGGGTCCTATCTGGCACGCGAACTGCATAAGGGAGGTCATGTCGTCACTGTCATCGAGGAAGCCCACGGGCACGCCGAGGCTCTTACCGACGAGTCCAAGGTGCTGGTTCTGGAGGGCGACGGCACAGATGTCAAGCTGCTCAAGGCGGCCGACACGGCCCGCGCCGACTGGGTGCTTGCGGTCACCGGGCTGGATGAGGTAAATCTCGTCGCCTGTCAGCTGGCGTTGACCCTGGGCGCACGTCACGTCTTGGCTCGACTCAACAATCCGTTGAATCGCCCCACTTTCGATGCTCTCGACGTACCGGTTGTTGCAGTGACCGATGTGATGGCGAACTTGATCTCCCATGAGGTGGACGTGTCGGGTTTCCGGCTCGTCACCTTGTTAGGAAGGGGGGAGATCTCGGTCTATGAGATCGACATTCCTCCGGACTTCGAAGAGCGGCCAGTCGCCGAGCTGCGGCTACCCAAAGGGGCGCTGCTCGTGTCGGTGGTGCGTGGTGACGAGGTGAGGGTTCCCACTGCCACGACCAGCGTCCACCCGGGTGATCAGGTCGCGGCCGTCAGCAGTGTCGAGCTCGAAGACGAAGTGCGCGCCGCCCTCGGCCACAAAAGCATCCGTCGGCGATGACAGCGCCAAGAAACAACAAGTGGACAACCATCCATGGGCTCGTGGGAGGGTTGGCCATGTTTGCTGCGGAAGCCCTGACGGTCCTCGGCCTCGGCGTCGTGGCGTGGGTCCTGTCAGTCGTGGTCCTGGCCGTCCTCTGAATGCTGATCCGACCCGTCGCCGAGGACTTCAAGGTAATAGCGTTCTACCTGGGACGCATCTTCCTGGTCGTGGCTGCAGCCGGCCTTCTCCCCTTGTCCTGGGCTGCCGTGTCTGGCGAGTGGAGCCCGTTCGGGTCGTTCCTCGTCATGGTCGGGATATTCACCCTTCTCGGAGTGGTCGGCGTCAGGCTCGCTCCCCTGGAGTCAAAGCTCACATGGAGTCACGGGATGGTCGTGGTGGCCCTCACATGGCTGATCGTGCCTGTAATCGGGGCGATCCCTCTCTTTCTCTCCGGCCATTTTGGCCGGCCCATCGACGCGCTCTTCGACGCCGTGTCTGGCCTGACCACGACCGGATTGTCCCTCCTCAGCGATGTCGATCATCTCGCCTCATCACTCAACTTCTGGCGCCACTTCCTCCAGTTTCTCGGCGGTCAGGGAATCATCCTGGCGGCGCTTACGATCTTCGCCGGCACAGGTGGGATCACTCTCTACTTCGGCGAGGCACGAGACGAGCGCATCCTGCCGTCGGTCACCTCGACGGCGAGGTTCATCTGGGCTGTCTCGGTTGTGCACCTCGTCTTTGGGGTGTCGGCTCTCGGCTTGGTCGGTTGGCTGGTGCTTGGCTTCGACGTCGACCGTGCCCTCTTCCATGGCTTGATGACCTTCTTCGCCGGCTTCGACACCGGTGGATTCTCTCCCCAGTCGACCAGCATCGGCTACTACCACTCGGCGATCTTCGAGGGTGTCACCTCCTTGCTGATGGTGGCCGGGGCAATGTCCTTCGGGCTCCACTACGCCCTGTGGCGCGGTCCGCGTCGTACCGTGTTCGCCAATCTGGAGACCCGGACGATCCTCTCGACGTTCGGGTTCACAATGGTGCTGACAATCCTCGGTTTGGCCGCTACCGGCCTTTTCACAACTGTGGCCGGCTTGACCCGCCATGGCTTCTTTCAGATCCTCTCCGCACACACCGGGACCGGGTTCTCCACGGTCCCCTCCGCCGAGCTGGCGGGATGGGGCGGGCTCGCCTTCGGAGGCATGGCCATCGCCATGGCGTTAGGCGGTATGGGCTCATCCACCGCGGGCGGAGTCAAGTCGCTTCGGATCGGGCTCACCATCAAGACAGTGGTCAACCAGATCAGACAGGTCCTGTTGCCGGAGCACGCCGTCGTCGGCACCGCCTACCACCAGTCAGGACGCAAGCACCTGACTCCCAATCTCACCCAATCGGTGATGATCATCTCCCTCCTCTATGTCGCGCTCTACCTCCTCGGAGCGGGGATCGGACTCGCCTACGGCATCCCCTTGCAAGAGGCCCTCTTCGAGTCGGTGAGCGCATCGGCCAACGTCGGCCTCTCCGTCGGCATCACCGACCCCTCGATGCCGCTCCTGCTCGAGCTGGTGTACATGCTGCAGATGTGGGTGGGACGGCTCGAGTTCGTGGCCGTGTTCTCCCTTCTCGGGTTCTTCTATTCCTGGGTCAGAGGGAAATGAGCCGGTGTCTCCTTCTGGCGGGAATGGTCACTTGCTTGTTTGCCATACCAGCGGTGGCCATGGCCGGCGAGGAGGTGACGGTGGGCGAGCTGATCGACTTCGCCCAAGAGCTCGCGGGAACAGACGCGGTTGTGGAGGGCGAGCTCGTCGGCGACTACGGGTTCCGCAACGACGGTTGGATGTGGACCCAGCTCAACGGTGATTCATATGTACATCAGCCGATCAGGGAGGGAGGGTTGCCTGCAGGAGCCAACACCGGGATCGGGGTCAGGATGCCAACGGAGCTGGTTGAGCATCTCGATCCCCCTGGCGGTTACCGCAATCGCGGTCCAGTGGTTCGCTTGACCGGCGTCTGGAAGTCCCACGACCCCGAGCGACAAGGGGAGTCCTACTTGGAGGTTTCATCGCTGGTCGTGATCGAATCCGGACGTGGGCTCGACGAGCAAGCGGATTGGCGGCTTGTCGGGGTCGGAGCTCTCCTTCTGGCAGTGGCGGCTGTGACCTGGGTCCTGCGTCCCAGTGAGTGATCGACGGCCTGCCGGCCAACGTCATGATTCCGCTGACTGAGATGCATCAACATCCCCGTCGCGGATCCCATCGGTCGGGCACTCGGCTGAAAGGCCAAGCGATCTCCCTCAGTCATGCGCCTGCGCATCGTCAGTTGAGATGTGGGTCGGCATGTCCGAGCCTGGCCGGGGCGGTCTCGACGTCAATTGCTTCGACCACCATTGCGGCCCGCGGTATCAATCATTGCATCATGTCCGATGGCGTTTCGACACAGATGGGGAGTCCGGAATGAGGGCAAGACTGTGAGGGGCCAATCAGAGCTCAACATCAAGCGGAGACTCTTTGGCAGGCCCTTCGCCTCCCATGAGGAGGAGCAACAGCTTCTCCCCAAGCGACTTGCGCTACCGGTCTTCGCGTCAGACCCTCTCTCGTCGGTGGCCTACGCCACTGAGGAGGCCATGCTGGTGTTGGCTCTCGCCGGCACGGCCGCGTTCGGTCTGTTGACCCCCCTTTCTCTGGCAATCGCGACACTGCTCCTGGTCGTCATCGTTTCGTACCGTCAGACGATCAAGGCCTACCCCGACGGTGGGGGAGCTTTCATCGTCGCCAATGACAACTTGGGTATCCACACGGGCACCGTGGCCGCCTCAGCCTTGTTGACCGACTACGTGTTGACCGTGTCGGTCTCGGTGGCGGCAGGTGTCGCCGCCATCACATCGGCTGCCCCCAACTTGATCGAATGGAGAGTGGAAATCGCCCTCGGCTTCGTTGTTCTCCTCACCTTGGCCAACCTGCGTGGGGTGAAGGAGGCTTCGACCCTGTTCGCAGCTCCGACCTACCTGTTCGTGGCGACGGTAGGGACGATGCTGGTGGTGGGGTTTGTGAAGTGTCTCGACGGTGAATGTCCCAGCGCAATCTCATCGGGTGTCGAGCTCGAGACGCAGGTAGGTGCGGTGGGCCTCTTCTTGATCCTGAGAGCGTTCGCCTCGGGCTCCACGGCCCTAACCGGAGTCGAGGCCATCGCCAATGGGGTGCAGGCATTCCGTGAGCCGAAGGCGCACAACGCCGCCACGACACTCGGTGTCATGGGAGCTATCTCGATCTCGATGTTCTTGGGCATCTCGACGCTGGCGCGTTGGTTCGACGTGAGGATCTCGGAGGACACCATCGACCAATACGGAACGGTGATCTCTCAGATCGGGCGTGCGGCTTTCAACGGCGGTGCCGGCTTCTACGCGCTTCAGATCTTCACGGCCGCCATCCTCATCCTGGCTGCCAACACCGCATACCAGGACTTCCCGCGGCTGTCGGCGATCCTCGCCCGGCACAAGCTGGTGCCCCGTCAGTATCTGAACCGCGGCGATCGCCTGGTCTTCTCCAACGGGATCATCACCCTTGCCCTGGTGGCAGTGGCACTTCTTGTCGTGTTCGACGCCGAGGTGAGCCGTTTGATTCAGCTCTACGTGGTGGGTGTGTTCACCGCGTTCACCCTGAGTCAGACCGGCATGGTTCGGCACTGGTTGAAAGCGAGAGGGCCGGGGTGGCGACGCTCGGTGGTGATCAACACGGTAGGTGCTGTCACCACCGGGGTCGTGTTGATCGTGGTGGCCACGGTCAAGTTCATTCACGGGGCGTGGATCGTGATCCTCATTGTCCCCATCCTGGTGGCTGTGATGCTGGTCACCCGCCGTCATTACCTTGGTGTGGCTGCCCAACTCAGACTGGTGCCACTAGATGCCGAGCCTCGCCCGACGAGGATCCTCGTGCTGGTCGCCCACCACGACGAAGGAACGGACCGGGCCCTGCGATACGCAGAGTTGGCCAATTCGGAGGCGGTTACGTGTGTCCATGCCGAGGAGCCGAGATCCGACGACCTCCTCTACACGTGGGACGCAGCACATCCCGGACACTCCCTCGAGGTCATACCGGGCGAGAAGGACCCCATCTCGAGACGGGTCGTTGATCGAGTCCGCAAAGAGCGGGATGCCCACCCTGAGTCGATCATCACCGTGATCCTCGCCGACTCGGTGCGTACAAGGTCGATCCTCGCACCGTTCGCCCATCGACACAGCCTGGCCATCAAGTCTCGATTGCTGTTCGAGCCGAGGGCGGTGGTGACCGACCTCAACGTCTTGAGACGCTCACGACGAAGCAAATTGGTTCATGTGCCGATCCTCAGGATCGAGCAAGTGGTACTGGTCTCCGACTTGACCCGGCCGATCAGAGAAGCGCTCACCTATGCACGATCTCTCGGGCCTCCGGTCACCGCGCTTCACATCGATGTCGACGTCGCTCAACGAGAGAAGCTGGAGCGACAATGGGAGCAAGCCGGGTATGAGTTTCCGCTGGTGGTCATTCCGAGTCCCTATCGGAGCATCGTGGGCCCGCTTGTCGGATACCTGAGGGAGCGACGGCGGGCGGCCGCCCCTGGAACCCTGATCTCAGCCATCATTCCTGAGTTCATCGTGCCGGGCCGCATAACTCAACTGCTCCACAACCAAACCGGGCTCGCGATAAAGGGCGTTCTCGGAGCTGAGGCAGGAATTGCAGTCACCAGTGTTCCCTTCCACCTGCAACCGAAAGTGATTGAAAACACCGCTATCGACTGAGCCGTCCCTACCAGAGCGGGTGGCGAACGCCTGTTCACGGGGCTCGCTTTCGCAATCGGGGCGTCGTGAAAACCGTCCTGTGAGGATCTATGCCGTCTGTGGCGCGACAAATCTTCACAGAACGGTCCGTGAATTCGGCTATAACCTCCACGACGGGGCGGTTCGCATCACCTCGGTCACGGTGAATGTTCGGTGTTTTAACCGGTCGTTTACAGATTTCAGATCAATGTGAGCTTGCCTTCGCCCCGCAGCGACAGACCCGTCAACTCAGTCACCTGGAGGAATCAAGACCATGCGCTCGACTCGCAGATTGGCATCCCTGGTTGCCCTGTCTTTGGTGCTCCTGTCTTTACCGGCCTTGGCTCAGGAGGTGCCACCGGACCAGCTCAGTGTCAGCGCTCCGTACCCGCGGGTGGCGGTCGAGGCCGGTGACCAGGCGAGCTTCGACCTGACCATCACCTCCCCGGAGCCGACCGAAGTTGCCCTGGCGGCGACCGGGCTGCCCGATGGCTGGGTGGGCACCTTCCGTGGGGGCGGTTTCGAGGTGGATGGGGTCACCGCGGGGCCCACCGCACCCGAAGTCAGCTTCGACCTGACCGTGCCGGTAGACGCCACCGAAGGAACCTACGACCTGGCGGTCACCGCCACCGGTGGCGGAGGCAGCACCGAGCTCGCCCTCCAGGTGAGGGTTTCGGCCCAAGCGGGGGGAGAGGTGACCCTGACTCCCGACTTCCCGGGACTACGCACACCGGCAGGCGAGGCGGCCACCTTCAGTGTCGAGTTGCGCAACGACACGCCATCCGATCTCCAGTTCGAGCTCGACTCGGCGGGACCTGCCGGCTGGGAGGTCACCGCGCAGCCATCCACCGAGGCTCAGGCGTCGACGATCCAAGTGGACTCGGGATCAACTGCGACGATCAACGTGTCTGCCACCTCCCCGGTGAGGGCGGAATCCGGCCAATACCGCATCTCGGTGCAGGCAACGGCTCCCGAGGTCGACGTGAGCGCGGAGATGATCGTCGAGATCGTCGGATCCTTCTCCCTCGACCTCACCACTGTCGATCAACGGCTCAGCACCGATGTGAGCGCCGACGGCTCGAGCGACCTCGAGTTGGTGGTCACCAACACCGGGACGGCCCCGATCCAGGGGATCGAGATGTCCTCTACTCCGCCAAGCGGATGGGATGTCACCTTCGCCGAGCCGGGTATCGCCGAGTTGGGCGCCGGCCAGTCGGTCAACGTGTTGGCCACCATCACGCCGTCCGACCAGGCCATAGCCGGGGACTATGTGATCGCCTTCTCCGCAGTGAGCGAGCAGGCGAGAGGTGAGGTCGACATACGAACGACGGTGAACCCCTCGGCTCTCTGGGGGTTCGTGGGCATAGGGCTCATCGCCCTCACTCTCGCCGGGCTGGCCTTGGTGTTCCGGCGCTTCGGTCGGAGATGACCGTGGCCAGCGCCATTCGCGTCATGGGGCTGACCAAGCGTTACGACGACGTGGCAGTCGTCGACGGGCTCGACCTCGACATCGCGCCTGGCGAGGTCTTCGGCCTGCTCGGCCCCAACGGAGCGGGGAAGACGACCACGATCCTCATGCTCCTAGGTCTGACCGAGCCCACGTCGGGCTCGATGGAGGTGCTTGGGCTCGACCCGAGGCGTCACCCGCTCGAGGTGAAGCGGAGAGTGGGGTACCTGCCGGATGCGGTGGGCTTCTACGACGATCTCACCGGCAGACAGAACCTGCGTTTCACCGCGCGGCTCAATCAGATCGAAGACGGCGAGGCGCGGATAGGCAGTCTCCTCGATGAGGTCGGCCTGGCGGAGGCCGCCGACCAGCCGGCCGGCCAGTACTCCCGGGGCATGAAACAGCGTCTCGGGCTGGCCGACGCGCTCATCAAGGATCCTTCGATCCTCATCCTCGACGAGCCGACGACGGCGATCGACCCCGAAGGTGTCGCCGACATCCTCGATCTGATCCGTCACCTGTCGGTGGAACAGGGGGTGACCATCCTCCTCTCGAGCCATCTCCTCAATCAGGTCCAGGCCGTCTGTGACCGGGTGGCGATCTTCGTCCAGGGGGCGATCGTCGCCCAGGGCCGGCCCCATGAGCTGGCAGCCCGACAGGTCGGCCACGCCAAGGTGGAGTTCCGCTTTGCCTCCGACTTCGACGATGCCCTTCGTCGTCTCGAAGATCTCGACAACGTCGAGGACGTGACTCACGGGCGAGTCCCGGGATCGTGGATCGCCACCATGGACGTGGGGACGTTGCCCCAGACGGTGAGCCGGCTGGTCTCGGCAGGGTCTGAGATCACCGGCGTCCATCGGGTCGACGAAGACCTCGACGCCATCTATCGCAGGTACTTCGAGGGCAAAGAGGTGTTGGCATGACCGCCACCGATGCCGCTCGAAGGGGCGCCGCCCGATCCGAGGTTGGTCGGGGCGGATGGTGGGTGGTGGCCACCAAGGAGCTGGCCGACCATCTCTTTTCGGGCCGCTTCATCGTCCTGCTGGCGGTGCTCGCCATCGCCACCGCGGCTGCGGTGTTCGCCGCTTCAGGAGGGATTCGGGAGGTCGCCTCCGACGCCGACGGTATCACTGCCCTCTTCCTGAAGCTGTTCACCGTGACCACCGATCCGGTGCCATTTCCGCTGATCATCTTCGTCAGCTTTCTCGCGCCGCTGCTCGGGATCATGTTCGGATTCGACACAGTCAACGGTGAACGGGCCCAGGGGACGCTTCCCCGGCTTCTCTCCCAGCCGATCCATCGCGACGAGGTGATCTTGGGCAAGTTCGTCGCCGGAATCTCGGTGGTCGCCCTCATGCTCACCGCATTGGTGGTGTTCGTCGCCGGCATCGGCATATTTCGCCTGGGAGTGACCCCGACGGTGCCGGAGATCTCCCGGCTCCTCGTGTGGCTGGTGTTCGCCGTGGTCTACGTCGCCTTTTGGCAAGCCTTGGCCACGCTCGTCTCGGTGAGGACCACCCGTGCCTCGACCTCCGCGCTCATCCCCATCGGAGTGTGGCTGGTGCTCGCCCTGTTCGGCAGCTTCATCTTCGGGGCCCTAGCCGATGTGATCTCTCCCGACGACGGGACCCAGGCGGCGCTGTTGGACAACCTGCGGACCGAGCACGTCATCTCCCAAGCGTCACCGATCGTCCTGTTCCAGGAGGGCTCCACCGTGCTCCTGGACCCCGAGGTCCGTTCGACCGGCCTGCTCACCCTCGAGCAGGTCGACCGGGCGATCATCTCCGAGCTCGACCTCGTCCAGAGCCTCGGCGTGGTGTGGCCCCAGATGGTCGTCCTGGTGGCGATGACGGCCGCCCTGTTCGCCCTGGCCTATGTCTCGTTCATGCGCCAGGAAGTGAGAGCCTGAATCACCGCCCCAGAGCTCCGGGGAGCTGAAGGTTCGGCCCGGTCGAACGACGAGCCCCGAAACCATGGATTACGCGTGCCGCTCGGCGGGTATCCTCATCATCGGCGGTGACGACGGAGTTCGCTGATTAGCACCTTCCTCGGATTGACCGGGGTCATCATCCTCATACTGGCCAACGCGTTCTTCGTGGCGGGCGAGTTCGCCATCGTCGCAGTGGAGCGGAGCCAGGTCGAGTTGCGCGCCCGGGAGGGTGACCGGGCCGCCAAGAGGATCCTCCAATCTCTTCGCCATCTCTCCTTCGAACTGTCCGGGGCTCAGCTGGGGATCACGGTCACCTCCCTGATCCTGGGGGCGATCGCTGAGCCCACCATCGCCGTCATCCTCGACCCCCTGATCGCGGAGGTGCCATTCCTGCCGGAAGGGTCGGTTCTGGCGGTCTCCATCGTGGTCGCGTTCATCCTGGCCACGACGGCCCAAATGGTCTTCGGGGAGCTGGTCCCCAAGAACCTGGCCATTGCCCGGCCCTACCGGTCCGCGGTCCTGTTCGCCATCCCGATGCAGATGGTCAATCGAGCGCTTCGTCGTCTCATCCTGTTCTTGAACAGCTCGGCTGATTGGACGGTCCGCAGGCTCGGCATCGAGCCGCGCGCCGACCTCGCCGGGGTGCGATCGATGGAGGAGCTCGAGCTGATGATCCGCTCGTCGGGTGAGGAAGGGCGTCTCGACGACGAGGAGCTGGAATTGCTCACCAGGGCAATCACCTTCACCGAGAAGGTGGCGGCCGAGGCGATGGTCCCCCGGGTCAACGTCATCGCCCTCAATCGGCATCAGCCGATCTCCGAGCTCAGACAGTTGGCCACCTCCACCGGGCACTCCCGGTTCCCGGTCTACGGCGAGGACCTCGACGAGGTCGTCGGGATCGTCCATGTCAAGGACACGATCGGGATCCCCACCTCACAACGCGCCCTCACGTCGGTGGATGCGATCGCCAAGACCGGTCTTCGGGTCCCGGAGGCGAGCAGGCTGGAGCACCTCCTCACCGAGCTCCAAGCCCAGGGCCAGGGGATGGCGGTTGTGATCGACGAGTACGGGGGGACGGCGGGGATCATCACCATCGAAGACCTCCTCGAGGAGATCTTCGGTGAGATCGAGGACGAGTACGACGAGGCCGCCGAGACGTCGCAATACCCAGATCAGGAGGCGGAAGTCCTTTCGGGCCTGTTGCACCGTCACGACGTCGAGGAGCTCATCGGGTTCGAATGGCCCGAAGGGCACTACGAGACGTTGGGCGGGTTCCTGGTGGCGACGCTCGGACGATTTCCCGAGCCGGGTGATCGCGTGCACGTCAACGGGGCCACCTTCGAGGTGCTGGCGATGGACGGTTATCGGGTCGACCAGGTCAGAGTGGTTGGCATCACGCCGCCGGGAGCCGACCAATCGTGAGCTGGACCCCTCTGGTATGGATGGTCCTCCTTCTCCTGGCCAACGGCTTCTTCGTGGCGGCGGAGTTCGCCTACATCACGGCGAGACGGAACGTCCTCGAGGCGACTCCGGGCCGGGCAGCCGGGGCCGCGGTCAGGCTCAACCGTGATCTCTCGTTGAGTCTCACCGCCTCCCAGTTGGGCATCACCATGGCATCCCTGGCATTGGGTGCCGTCTCCGAGCCGGCGGTGGCATCGATCCTGGAGCGCGGTCTGGGCTTTCTCCCCATCCCCGAAGGCGTGATCCACGGCATCGCCTTGATCATCGCGCTGCTCATCGTCGTCTTCCTCCACATGGTGGTCGGGGAGATGGCGCCGAAGAACATCGCGATCTCGAACCCGGAGCGGTCGGCAACGACTCTCGCCCTGCCTTTCCGCGCCTTCGTGACGGTGTTTCGACCGCTGATAGTGGCCCTCAACGCTTTGGCGAACGGTGTCCTCAAGCTGTTCAGAGTGAGGCCTGCCGACGCCCTCGAGGCCGGTCATTCGGCGGAGGACCTTGCCGTGATCATCGCCGCCGGGCGACAGGAGGGGGTCATCGCCGACTTTGCCCATCGTCTGCTGACTGGGGCGATCATCTTTGGTGACCTCGACGCCTCCGAGGTCATGATCCCCCGCCCCGACGTCGACTCGATGTCCGCCGACACCACGGTGGCGGCGATCGAGGAGGTCATGAGGTCCACCGGCCACTCCAGGATCCCAATACACGATGGCGACCTCGACAATGTGATCGGGTTCGTGCACGTCAAGGACCTGATGGGAGTCGATGACGAGGAGCGCGAGGCCACCATCGGCGCCGAGCTGATACGGCCGCCGTTGTTCGTACCCGAGTCGGCCCACATCCAGGCGGTCCTCGACGAAATGAGACGGACCCGGATCCACTTCGCCATCGTCGTCGACGAGCATGGCTCGACCGCCGGGATCGTCACGATGGAGGACATCGCCGAAGAGCTCGTCGGTGAGATCCGTGATGAGCACGACCGCAGAGAGCGAAAGCTGACCGTCACCCAGGGCGGGGTGATCATCGCCGACGCCTCGGTGCGGCCCGATCAGCTCGCGCAGCACGGAGTGAATCTGCCCGACGGTGACTACGAGACGATTGGAGGCCTGATCATGGATCGGCTCGGTCGGCTCCCCGCCGTGGGCGACACCGTCGAGGAGGAAGGCTGGCGGCTACGGGTGGTCAGCACCGATGGTCGCCGCGTCCGGAGGGTGGAGTTGACACCCGGTGGGGAGACCAGCCGCGCGTAGACGGCGGTGTCAGGCGGTCGAGGCGCCCTTGGCTATCAGGACATCGCACGGGGCGTTCTCGAGCGCGCGCATGCTCGTCGACCCAAGCACTGCCGCCCTAATCCTCCCCCGACCCCGGCTCCCCAGTACCAGGACCACCGCACCGGACTCCGCACAGTGGTCGGCGAGCTCATCGGCCGGGTAGCCGTTCAGCTCCACGGTGGTGACGTCGAGGTCTGTGGACTCGATGCTCGGATTGATCTTTTCCCACACCTCTTGATGCTGCTGACTGGCGATGTCACGGGTGCTCATGGTGACCCCACCCTTGAGATGGAGGGTTGCCGGAGTCACGTCGGCGCAATGTACGACATGAAGTGGTGCGCCCCGCAATCGGGCCTGCTCCATGCCGGCCTCGACCGCCGCCAGGCTCTGGGGGCTTCCATCGACCCCCACCACGACGGGGGGCGGATTGGCCGCACTCACGGTCGAGTCACCAGTTGGGCCGATGGCGGCCGGGCGGGGGAGACACCATCTCCAACTTGGTGTTGTCCACCTCCCAGGTCAGGGCGGTTTTCACCGAGACAACCCCGTCGACGCGCTTGGCCAGGTCTTCGAGCAGGGTGGCGTCGCTCTTGGTCTCGAGACGGCCGGAGAGGGTGACGTTGCCCTCGTCGGAGGAGACCTCGATCCGCTTCGGGTCGATCCAGAGGACCTTGCCCATGACGTGCTCTCTGATCTCTTTGAGGATGTCGGCATCGGGCCGGGCAAAGGCCCTCAGTATGTCGGAACGGCTGACTATCCCCAGGAGTTTGGATTGGTTGTCGACGATGGGAATGCGCTTGATCCCGGCCTTGCGCATCACCCGCGCGGCTTCTGCGTGGTCGGCGTCAGGGCCCAGGGTGACCACTTCGGCGGTCATCACGTCGGCGACATGGCGCGCGGTGCTGGGGAACTCTTCTTCGGAACTGAGCCACCTGAGAAGTCGTGCTCTCTTCGTCGCGCGCCGATCGGACTCGGTCTTGACGAAGTCGGCTTCGGTGATCACCCCGTCGAGGGCGCCCTCGTCATCGGTGACGACCAGACCGCTGACTCCGGCGTCGATCATCCTTCGGGCTGCTTCCTTCAGCGACGCATCACGGCCGATCGTGATCACGTCGGTCGTCATCAAGTGTCGAACCTTCATCGACGTGCTTCCTTTCGTGTGCGGGTGCACCAACCCGATTCTCGGGCATCACCCCGGTATTGCCCAGGTGCGGAGGTCCCGACCTAGGAGGCCGATATGCTCATCGTCGATCGGCACAATCCTGGCAGATCCCGGTGACGACGAGATCGATGTTATTGGCGTCGAACGCATGGTGGTCGCCGAGATGGGAGCGGATCTGATCGACCAACCCCCCTTCGTGATGGTCGACCGAGCCGCATCGGTGGCACACCATGTGGAAGTGATCGTCGGGATGGGCGATCTCCCATCGTGCCGAGCCATCGATCCCGAGATGTGACTCCCGGACCAGGTCGAGATCCTCGAACAAGGTCAGGGCCCGGTATATAGAGGAGATGTTGACCGTGGGGTCTGCCTGGTTCACCTGATCGGCGATCTGCTCGGCCGTTAGGTGCCCGCCGGCGGAGCGCAAAACCGACCACACCAGCCAACGGGGGCTGGTGAGGCGGTATCCGTGGTCCCTGAGGACCACACCGAGCTCGGAGACGCTCGACTCCATCGTCCGCATGGTACGAGGTGGCCGTCTCTGATGCGACCGTCTGTCTGTTGCGAATCGTTCGCAACAGATTGGTAACATCGTGGCATGCACGCCCCAGACGGCTTTCTCAGCGCCGGCGCCGCGGTGGCCACCGGGGCGGTGAGTGTGGGCACACTCAGCCTCGCCCTTCGCCAGGCAAGAGACCGGCTGAGGGAGAAGGCGATCCCGCTGGCCGGGATCACGGCCGCCTTTGTATTCGCCGCCCAAATGTTCAACTTTCCGGTGGCAGCGGGGACGACCGGTCACCTCCTCGGCGGCGCGCTCGCCGCCATCCTCCTCGGCCCGTCGGTGGGAGTGATAGTCGTGACGGTGGTCGTGGCGGTACAGGCTCTGGCGTTTGCCGACGGTGGTCTGACCGCCCTCGGCTACAACGTGTTGAACATGGCGATCGTCCCCGCCTACGGCGGTTACGCCGCCTTCCGACTCTTCCGCAGGCTCTTGCCGGCGTCGGGCGGCGGAGTGATGGGAGCCGCAGCTCTCGCAGGTTGGGCCTCGGTGGTGATGAGCGCCATGGCCTTCTCCGTCGAGTGGCTGTTTGGCGCCAGTGCTCCGGTCCCTTTCGACACCGTGTTCCTGGCCATGGTCGGCGTGCACGTCTTCATCGGGATAGGTGAGGGGGTGATCGGCGCCATGGCCATCGGGGCGGTTCTCTCGCTCCGGCCCGACCTGGTCCATGGTGCCGCCGACCTCGATCGATCTCGCATCGGCGAGCGGACACGAGTCAAGGCGCGCACTCTCCTGATCGGCGGGGTGCTGGTGGCACTGGTCTTCGCCGCCGGAGTGAGCCAGTTCGCGGTGGAGGCTCCCGATGGGCTCGAGTGGGTGGCCGAGGACACCGGTTTTGCCCCATCCGCCCAAGAGCACGCTCTTGGTGCGGGCATCTTCGCCGATTACGCCACGGCGGGTGTCTCCAACGAGCGGGTGAGTCTCGCCGTGGCCGGGGTGGTGGGGACGCTGGTCACTCTCGCGGTCGGGGCCGGTGTGCTCCTTGCGATTCGCGAGCGGCGGGGCCGCGATCCGGCTGTGACCTGAGCCGTGGGCGTCGGCCACACCCACGTCCTGTACGTCCACGAGCACAGCCCGATTCACGCTCTTGCGCCGGAGGCCAAGATCGCGGGAGCCGTCGGGGTGGTGGCCGCGGCGGCACTGACTCCGCGTCAGGCGGTCTGGGCATTCGCCCTCTATGCGCTGGTGGTGGCTTCGATCGTGGCCGTCTCCCGGGTTCCGCCCCGCTTTCTCGCCATCCGCCTCCTCGCCCTGGTCCCCTTTGTCCTCTTCGCCCTCGTCATCCCCTTCGTGGCGTCTGGTGAGACCATCGACGTACTGGGGGTGCCAGTGTCCCTGGAGGGGCTTTGGGGCTCGTGGAACATCCTGATCAAGGCTCTCATCGGGGGCAGTGTCAGCATCGTCCTGACCGCCACCACCGAGATACCCGAGATCATCAGGGGTTTGGGCCTGCTCCGGGTGCCGGCGCTGATGACTTCGATCGCCACATTCATGATCCGCTACCTCGAGTTGACGGTGGACGAATTGAGACGGATGAGAGTGGCCATGACCGCACGTGGCTATGACCCCAGCTGGCTCGCTCAGGCACGGCCGATCGCCAGCGCGGCCGGTGCGCTGTTCGTCCGGTCCTACGAACGTGGTGAGCGGGTCCACGATGCGATGCTCTCCCGAGGGTTCACCGGCGTGATGCCGGGCTTTGGTCACCGATCAGCCACTTGGGCCGAGTGGGCGCAGGTCGCTCTGGTGGTCTCGATCTGTGTGCTCACCGCCACGGTGGCCCTGGTGGTCACTTGAGCACCGGGATCGTCGTAACGGCGGTGGAGTTCACCTATCCGGACGGGCAGGTCGCCCTGAGGGGAGTGGACCTCTCGGTGGATCCGGGGGAGAGAGTGGCCCTGCTGGGGCCGAATGGCGCCGGGAAGACCACCCTCGCCCTCCACCTCAACGGGATCCTCACCCCGTCGTCCGGCTCCATCTCCGTTGGCGGTCTCCCGGTGAATGAGACGAATCTCCCCGAGATCAGACGTCGGGTCGGGCTGGTCTTCCAGGACTCCAACGACCAGCTGTTCATGCCAAGTGTCTGGGAGGACGTTGCCTTCGGGCCGGCCAACCTGGGACTAACCGGGGAAGAGCTGGGTGAACGGGTGCGTGCTGCGCTGACGGCGGTCGACGGATCCGAGTTCGCCGCCAGACCGCCGCACCATCTCAGCGGGGGGGAGAAGCGTCGGGCGGCACTCGCCACCGTGCTCGCCATGGAGCCAGAGGTGCTGGTTTTCGACGAGCCCTCCGCGGGTCTCGACCCTGGTGGGCGACGTGAGTTGATCTCCACGCTGCAGGTCCAGCCCATCACCCAGATCGTCATCACCCACGATCTTCCCCTGGCCCTCGAGCTCTGTCCCAGGGCCATCATCATGCGAGACGGCCGTGTGGTGGCGGACGGCTCGACTGCGTCATTGCTCGCCGATCAGGAGATGCTCTCGGCCAATCGTCTCGAGCTTCCCTACGGTTTCAGCCTCGACCCGAGCTGACCCGACCGATTGTCTCGGACAGGGTCTCGAGTCTGTCCGGCTCGGGTCTGGTGATCGGCTTCCAGGCGAGCAGGAATGCCACGACGACCACGACTCCGGCTTCGACGGTCAGAGTGCGTGACGACAGCTCGCAGGAGCCCTGATCCCGCTCACTCGCGGGCTCGGCGTCGAGAAGCAGGACCTCCCATGGGGGAGGACATTCGACCCTGACCCGGGTGAGACCGCCCGAATCGGTGGTCTCCCAACGATTGGTGGCGTGTTCGTAGGAGGTGAAGGCCAGCGAGTAGACCAAGCCCCCCGCGGCCAAGAGGAGGACCCACGCGGTCGACTTCGTCATCGAAGGGGCGGTTATTGCCGCTCCAGGGGATACAAGGGAGTGGGTTACCCTCCTTTCTCCCCCGGTGCCGACCTCGCCGCCGGGCGCACTCGAAGCGCCGCCCTCAACTCCGCGGCGTTGATCGGCTTGAGGACCGATGCGTCGGCCCCGGCCCTCCTCGCCAGGAACTCGTCGGCTTCGCGGTCGAGGAGCAGGACGGTTCGGGGCCGGTCGACCTCCGAGATCTCCTGCCTGATGGAGCGGACGACGGCCATCCCACCTTTCGAGCCCACCTGCATGTCGACGATCACCGCATCGACTCGAGACTCGTCGAGTCGGGCGGTCACCGTCCTGGGATCGCTGATCTCTTCGATCTGCCACGAGCCGACCGAGAGCGCGGAACGCACCTCGTTGGTGACCCATGTGCCGTCGGCGACGACGAGAACGGTTGGCATCGCCGGGACGTTAACGCAGCCCCGTCTCCAGTCGTTCTGTGAGTGAGAGCTGCTGGCAACCGGGCGTTCTCGGTTGCTCTGTGGGTGAGACCACCGCCGGTAAACGCGCCTTGCCACTCACAGAAACGTAGGAAACGCCCCACTTCTAACCTCCCGACGTGCGTCGTCTCCGTCTCCTCGTGGTCCTGGCCGGGCTCGCCCTCGTCGGATGTGCTCAGCCCACCGGGGGCGGGATCGATCTCATAGACGTCAGCGGGCCCCTCGACGCCTCGGCGCTCGACTTCATCTCCGACTCGATCGAGGAGGCGGCCGAGATCGGCCAGGAGCTGTCGGTGGTGCAACTCAATTCCAGGGCGGTGCTCGACGGTGAGGCCTTTGAGCGTCTGGCCGCTCTCGTCGAGTCGCCTCCCCTCCCGGTGGCGGTCTGGGTGGGTCCCGCTCCGGCCGCCGCCTACGGAGCCGCTGCCCGCCTTCCCGAGTTGGCGAGCCACGCCGCCATCGCCCCGCTCGGATCGGAGCTGGGGCACTTCGAGCCGGCCATCCTGGGGGAGGACACCGGACGTTCCGCCGAGGTGATCACCGCAGAGGAGAGCGGACTCGATCTCCAGCCGGGGTTCAGGCAGTATCTCCAGGACCTCGACGGTGTGACCTTCGAGACCCGCTCGGGCCCGGTCACCGTGTCGACGATCCGGGAGGTCGATGGCGGGGTGACCACCAGGGACGTGACGTTCCGCAAACCCGGGCCGGCCACCCGGTTCTTCCGGCTGGCGGTTACACCCGAAGCCACCTTTTTCTTCCTGTCGATCGGGCTGACCGTCGCCGTGTTCGAGTTCTACGCCCTCGGCCCGGGAGTGGCGGCAGGCGTCGCCTCCGTCTCGCTGATACTGGCCGGATGGGGACTGGTGACCCTACCGGTCCGGTGGTGGGCGGTGGTTCTGGTCGCGCTGGGCTTTTTGCTGCTGGTCACAGCACACCAACGGGGGGGCATTCATGCCTTGACCCTGGTAGGGGCGGCTCTGCTCCAATTGTCCGGGATGTTCCTCATCGACGGAGGGGGCCAGATCGATCCCAGTTGGTGGCTGGTCCTGGCATCGGTGCTCGGCGTCCTCTTCTTCTTCCTCCTCGCCATGCCCACGGTGCAGCGGGCTCGCCTCTCCACGACGACGATCGGGCGTGATTCGTTGATAGGGGAAACCGGGCTGGCTCTCGTCGACTTCGACCCCGACGGCCTGGTCGAGGTGCTTGGGGCGCGATGGAGAGCCACCGCACACCGTGAGGCGGGCATCGCGAAGGGTGATCGAATCGAGGTGACCGGGGTGGACGGTTTGTACCTCGAAGTCGGCCCCGAGACGACAAGACGCGAAACATAAGCAGAGGAACTGCCAGATTCTCCCTTGCTACCGCACGACAGATTCTGTAGCTTCGGCCCGGTTGTCGCAAGCAAGCGGGAGGATACGAGGTTTGCCCCACTCAGACGAATGGCAGCTGGAAGCGCTTTGTCGTGGGAATCATGCCTATCTCTTCTTTCCCCCCTCGACCTTCGAAAGGAAGGATGAGCGGGAGCGACGTGAAATGAAGGCAAAAGCCATCTGCGGGGTGTGCCCGGTGCAAGAGCCGTGCACTAGCCACGCGCTGGACATCAGAGAGCCCTTCGGGATCTGGGGCGGGCTCACCGAGGTCGAGCGGAGGAGTATCGCCGTAGCCGGCTGACGATTCCCTTGCCAAGCGACAGGGCTCACCTGAGGCGGCGGCGATCACCGCGGCGGACGGTGAGCCCTTCTTTGTCACTCCATTCCAGGATCGGGACGGCGTATTTGCGGGAGAGACCGGCCGCGTCGCGGAACTCGGCGACGGTGAAGCTTTCGGGAAGACCGGCCATAGTCTGCTTCAGCTCCTCGATCTGCTCCGGCAGGTAGAGCAGCCTCGGGGCCACCCGCACCAGCTCCCCGGAGCGCACCTTTAGATGGATGATCTCGGCTCCCACTCCGAGCCCTGACTCTTCGGGGACGGAGAGCCCCTCCCGGAGACGGGCCACGGCGAGCTTCCAGGCCGCCTCGTCCTCGGAGCTCATCTGGGCGACATGACCCGACCTGGCGATGTCCGGGCCCAGGCGAACCAGGGTCTCGCCGCGTTCGACCATGGCCTCGACGATCCTTTGGTCCATCTCGAGACGCTCCGCCAGGGTCGCCAATGGCAGCCCCGGCCGCAGGGGGTGCATCTGGTGCTCATGTTCGACGAGGACCGTGGCCTTCTCGGCCAGGGCGGCGATGAGGCCCGGTTCCACGACCTGGTCGCCGATGGTCACCGCGTGGCGAGCGGTGCCCCCGCCACTGTGAGCGGAAAGCCTGGCTGCCCGATCGAGGCGACGCAGTTCGAGAAGCCGGGCCGCCACCTCGTCGGGGCCGGCCGATGGGTCGATTGTCGGGGAGGCGGCCAGCGATTGCCGGGTCCGGCCCGGGGCTGGGTCGAGCAGCCGACCCCCTCCGACCACCATCTTGCGGCCGGTGTCCCGGAGGATGAACCGGTCGCCCACGGTCAGCGGCAACGGAGCGTCCAGTTGGAGCACCGCGATCCCATCCCGCATCCCGATGATCTCGACTCGGTGTGACGAGGTCCCCACGTGGATCTGATAGGCGCCCCTCTGGTCGATCCCCTCGACGAAACGGGCCAAGTCGAGACTGACGGCAAATCGGCGGGTCGTCTCCCAGTGCCCGGGGAGCCCGATCATCTGGCCCCTGGTCACCTCGTGGTGGTCGACGCCGGCGAGGTTGAGCGCCACCCGACGACCTGGACCGATTCGCTGGTGTGATCTCTCATGACTCTGGATGGCACGGACCCGCGCCCGGTCTCCCCTGGGGTAGACCTCGACGACGTCCTCGACCGACAGCCCTCCGTCGAGAAGGGTCCCCGTGATTATGGTCCCCGCCCCCGGCAGGGTGAATGAGCGGTCCACCCACAGCCGTGGCCGACTCCCGGGTGCCCGATTGTCCGGTATCTGGGCGACCAGCGCATCGAGCAGGGCGGAGACCCCTTCGCCCGTCATCGCCGAGAGGGGAATGATCTCGGAGCCCTCGAGACTGGTCCCGGCGAGACGTTCCGCAGTCTCTGCCGCGGCCAACTCGGCCAAGTCCTCCTCCACCAGGTCGACCTTGGTGAGGGCGATCACCCCCCGCCCCACCTCGAGCAGGTCGAGGACCGCCAGGTGCTCCTCGGACTGTGGCATCCAGCCCTCGTCGGCGGCGACGACGAACAGCGCCACGTCGATGGCCTCGATACCGGCGAGCATGTTCTTGAGGAACTTCTCGTGCCCGGGCACGTCCACAAACGACACCTCGGTACCGTCGGGGAGCGTGGTCCAGGCGAATCCGAGGTCGATCGTCAAGCCACGTCGCTTCTCTTCGGCCCATCGATCGGGGTCCCTGCCGGTGATTCTCTGGATGAGGGTCGACTTGCCGTGGTCGACATGGCCGGCGGTGCCGATCAGCGGCATCTGAGTATGGCTGCGGCCACCGTCTCGTCGTCAGATGGGTCGACCGCCCTGAGATCGATGATCAAGTCGCCCGCGTCGCGTCGCGCCAGGATGGGACGATCCTGGTCGAGCAGACATCGATAGAGGTCCTGGGAGCCGGAGAGCCGCACCACCGGAGTGGGGATGGCGATTCCCGGCGCGCTGCCGGCGCCGACCGCCGACGATCCCGGCTCGACCGTCCCGTCGGCGCGAGCGGCCAGCGTCTGGCATCTGGTCGAGAGCTGGTCTCGTCCGATCAGCGCCTGTCGCCAGAAGGGGATCCTCACGGGTGGCCCGTCGAGGTACTCCTCGAGCGTGGCGGCCACGGCGGCATGGGTCACTCCGTCAACTCGCAGCGCCCGGGCCAGGGGGTGTCGGCGGATCGCCTCGACGAGCAGGGCGGACCCGACGAGGATCCCTGCTTGGGGGCCGCCGAGGAGCTTGTCCCCGCTGAACATCACCAGGTCGGCCCCCGCGGCCAGGGCCTGGCGGGCGCCGGGCTCACCCCGCATCCAATCGGGGAGCCACGGCGCATCGGCGTCCAGGAGCCCGGACCCGATGTCGTAGATCAACGGCAGCCCGGCGGAGGCGGCCAGACCGGCGAGGTCGTTGAGGGGTGTCTCCTCGGTGAAGCCCTCCACCCGGTAATTGGACGGGTGCACCTTGAGGATGGCGCCGCAGTCATGGGTCTGGACCGCGGTCTGATAGTCACCCAACCGGGTGCGGTTGGTCGTCCCGATCTCGACGAGATGGGCGCCGCCGGCCTGGATCACATCGGGGAGCCTGTAGGAGCCGCCGATCTCGATGAGCTCGCCTCGGGCGACCGGCACCGACCGGTCTCTCGCCGTGGATGCCAGGGCGATGAGGAGGGCAGAGGCGTTGTTGTTGACGACATGGGCCGCCTCGGCCCCGGTGATACGGGTCAAGAGACGCTCGACGTGTACTCCCCGGCGGCTTCGTTCTCCCGTCTCGAGGTCGATCTCGACACTGCTGTACCCGGAGGCGGCGGACGCCGCCCGGTCAATGGCTCTCTCCGACCACGGTGCCCTGCCCAGATTGGTGTGGAGGAGCACCCCGGTGGCATTGATCACGCCGACGCCCGCCGTGCGTTCCATCGCGCGGACCATGTGGTGGGCGGCCGCGGAGGGGTTGGCGGACTGCCCGGCGGCTATTTCCTTGCGGGCCTGCTCCAGGACGAGACGAGCCACATCGACCACCAGGGCGAGGGGAAGGGTGGTCTCGATCTCGCCGGCCAGGACATCGACAGCCGGCAGCTCCCGATAGGGGTTGGCGCTCACCGGGTCGAGTTTGCCAGGTCTGGTTCATAGGATGCCCCGATGCCCATCGCCGACCCCGTCGCCGTCCCCACTCTCGTTCCTCTCAGGTGGCTGGAGCGCCGCACATCGATCGAAGACGCCCTCGCCTCGGCCCGGGGAGCAGACGGTCGAACGCTCATCGGGCCCCGCCGGGTCGAAGACGGGTCACTCGTGCCGATCCATATGCCCGCCGACACCCCATGAGGATCAATCGGGTCCTGGCCAACAACCCTGGCCCGTACACCGGGCCGGGCACCAACACGTGGGTGATCGACGACGGGCGCGGAGCGGTGGCCGTCATCGACCCCGGGCCGGTAGACAGCAAGCATGCCAAAGCCATCCTGGAGATGGTCGGCGGGCGGAGTCTGGTCGCCGTGGTGGTGACCCATACCCACAGCGACCACGCCCCGATGGCCAACCCGCTGGCGGGCGACATGGGGGTACCAGCCGTGGGGTATGCGGCCGGGCCGAACTTCGAACCGGATGTGAGACTCATGGACGGGGCCAGGTTCGAGGTGGGGTCCCTGGCACTTCGGGTGATCCACACCCCGGGCCACTCCAACGATCACCTGTGTTTCCGGGCCGGCAATGTGCTGTTCACCGGTGATCACATCATGGGTGGCTCATCGGTCATGGTGGAGGACATGGGCGCCTATCTCGCTTCGTTGCGAGGACTTCAGGGCACCGGGCTCGAGCGGCTTCATCCCGGACACGGGGACGATATGGAGGACCCCGATGCAGTCATCGAGTGGTACCTGGTCCACCGGATGCAGCGTCACGCCGAGATTCTCGGGGCGATCTCCCGAGGGGCGAGCTCGGTGCCCGACATCGTGGAGGTGGTTTACGCCGAGGTCGACTCGGCCCTCCACCCACTCGCCGCCCGCTCGGTGGAGGCACACATCTCGTTGCTGAATGAGGAAGGACGGATAGCCTTACTCGGCGACCGAGTGGTCGCCGTCCCCGATTCCCCATGAGCAAACTCGCCCGAATTCTCAGCGGCCTCCTGATGACGGCCATCGCCTTCCCGGCTTTGGCCCAGGTCACCGATGCCGACATCGACCGCGCCCGGGCGGAGGTCAACCGCATCACCGACGAGTCGGCCGAGCTGGGTCAGGCGGTCATCGAGGCCTACGGGCGCCAGTCAGCCTTGGACTCCGAGATCGAGCGTCTCCGCACTTCCATAGAATTCGCACAGATCCAGATCACCGAGACAGAAGTGAGGCTGGAGGAGTTGGCCGTCGAGCTCTACATGGGCTCGACCAGCGGTGTCTCGCTCTCGGTTCTCTTTTCCGCGACCGATCAGGAATACCCGGCGGGAATAGAGTATCTCCGGGAAGTCAGCGGTGTCGACGAAGGCGTCATCGACCAATTGCGTGCCTTCCGCACCGAGCTCGACCGGCAGACCGGGAGATTGGCGGAGGCGTTGGAAGAGCAGCAGGTGCTTGCCACCGAGCTCGAAGCCTTGGCCACCGAGCTCCAGGGCGATCTGATCGCCGCCCAAGAGGTGTACGACCGGCTGGTCGCCCAACAGCAGCGTGAGGAGGAGGAACGCCGTCGTCGCGAAGAGGAGAGACGGCGAAGGGAGGCCGCGGCCGCCGCGGCGCTGACCACGACGACCCAGGCCACGACACCGACCACCACGGCGGTGTCAGGCCCCGGCTCCACCACGACCTCGCCCCCGGCCACGACCACATCCCCCCCTCCTCCTCCGCCGTCATCAGGCGGCGGCGGCACGTGTCCGGTGGCGGGGGCGGTGTCGTTCACCGACAGTTGGGGGGCGCCCCGGTCGGGAGGGCGCACCCACAAGGGTGTGGACATGATCGCGGCCCGGGGGACACCGATCGTCGCCATCTACTCGGGAACCATCTACCGGCTGTCCAACAGCTCTCTGGGAGGGAAGTCGGTGTACTTCACCTCTGATGCCGGTGATCTCTATTACTACGCCCATCTAGACGAATTCGGTGACATCGCCCCCGGTCAACAGGTCGCCGTGGGATATGTGATCGGTTACAACGGCTCCACAGGCAACGCGCCGTCATGGCTGCCCCACCTCCACTTCGAGTATCACCCCGGCGGGGGCGCTGCGGTCAACCCCTACCCGCTGGTCAAGTCACTGTGTGGGTAGGACGTATGGAGTAACAGGAGCCAGGGGCCAACGGTTGACTCTCTAGGTGATCCCCGGGTATGCGTGGTCCAGGGGGACGACACCGGTCAAGAATCCGCCCCGCATCATCACGTGAGAAAGGGACCCGTCGGGTCCCAGTCTCAGAGCCTCCCTGCCCTTACTCCCAGCGCGCTTTTTAGGTGCACGTTCTGTCGGCATTGTCGTCACGCACGGTGATCTCGCAATGACTGTTCGTGAAATCACCATGCGTACTAGTCCCCGACATGGCCATGGCATCCTCACCGGCCCCGCCGTCTTCAGAGTCGGTTGTGTTGAATGATCGATCCGATGTCGGAGTTCGTGATCGTAGGGAGTGGTATCAACTCGCTGGTGTGCGCCGCGTTGCTGGCGCGTGACGGGAAGAAGGTGACGGTGCTCGAGAGGAACGACCGAGCCGGCGGCTGCATTCGCACCGAGGAGCTCTTCCCCGGGTACCGCCACGATGTGCTCTCGGGGTGGTACCCGCTATTCACCAGCTCACCCGCCTACGAGTCCCTCGGGGACGATCTCCACCAGCGCGGTCTCGAGATCGTCAACACCGACATCCCGACCGGGGTTCTCACTGACGACGGCCGGGGCCTGGTCCTCACCACCGACGACTCCGCCAACGTCACCCGTCTCAACGCCCTCAACCCCGGTGAGGGTGATCGCTACCGGGCCGTCATGGAGCAGTTCCTCTCACGGGACTCCGACCTGGTGTTCGGGCTGCTGGGCCGGCAGTTGTGGACACTGTCGGCGACTCGCCTGCTGTGGTCGGACTCCCGCAAGAGGGGCGGCCTGCGATCGCTGGTGTCCTTCCTCGGAGAGGCCCTGGCGTCGGGCCGAGGCTGGCTGGAGGCCGACTTCGAGGATGATCTGACTCGGGCCCTGATCGCGCCTTGGACGCTCCATGCCGGGCTGGGGCCGGATGACGCCTACTCCGGGATCATGGGCAAGGTGATCCTAGCCACCCTCGTCATGGCGGGAATGCCCGTCGTGAAAGGGGGATCCGACCAGGTCGTTGCCGCCTTCGCTCGCTTGATCTCCGACCACGGAGGGGAGATCCACACCGGTGTCGATGTGGTAGAGGTGCTGGTGGAAGGGGGCAAGGCGGTGGGGGTCAGGGCTGCCGACGGGTCGGTTCATCGAGCAAGCCGGGCGGTGATCTGCAACGTCACCCCTACACAACTCTACGGCCGGCTGATCCCTCGTCGGGAGGTCCCCGAGGTGACGGTGAGACATGCGCTCGGGTATCGCTACGGCCGGGCGGACATGCAGATCCATCTCGCCCTGGACCAACCTCCGCATTGGGTCGACGAGGGGGTCGGGGCGGCGACCATGGTCCACCTCACCGGCGGCCTCGACGCAGTGTCCAAGGCAGTCAGTGAGGCCGAGCGGGGCCTGCTGCCGGAGGCGGCCACGGTGGTGGTGGGCCAACCCACGCTTTCCGATCCCAGCCGCGCTCCGGAGGGCGCGGCGATCCTCTGGATCCAGCTTCAGGAGGTGCCATCCCGGATCCGGGGTGATGCAGCCGGCGTGATCGATACCCCGCCCGACGGCACCTGGACCGAGGAGGTGCGCGAGGCGTACGCCGATCGGATCCAGGCACGGCTCGGCCGCCACATAACCAACCTGGACGAGGCGCTGGTGGGCCGGAGCGTCTACTCGCCGACAGATCTGGAGCGTCTCAACATGAACTTGGTGGGCGGCGACCCCTACTCGGGGGCATGCACGCTCGACCAGTTCCTCCTCTGGCGTCCGATGGCGGAGACCCAGAACCACGAGACTCCGCTCGCCGGTCTCTATCACATCGGTGCCTCGACCCACCCGGGCCCCGGCCTGGGAGGGGGCTCGGGGTATATGGTCGCCCAGGAGTTCACGTAGCCAGGAGGGTCGTGGAGAGCTACGACGCGGTCATCATCGGGGCAGGGCACAACGGCCTGGCCGCCGGCGTGATCCTCGCCGACGCCGGGTGGAGCGTTGTCGTGCTCGAGCGCAACGACCGGCCGGGGGGAGCGGTTCGCACCGAGGAGGTGACCCTCCCCGGGTTTCGTCACGACCTGATGGCGATGAACCTCAACCTCTTCGCCGGATCCAGGTTCTTCGAGAGATACGGCGGCCGTCTCCGGGAGGGAGGGTTCGATCTCGTCCCCTCTTCACACCCGGTCTGCTCGGTCTTCCCCGACGGCAGTCACGTCGGGATCTCGACCGACCTCGACGAGACACTCTCCTCGATCTCGGCGCTGTCAGCGGCGGATGTCGGGTCCTATCGGGCCCTCTTCGACCGGTTCGCCGAGACCGCCCCGCACTTGTTCCCGCTGCTCGGCGTCCCCATGCCGTCGATCGCCGCGGCCAGAACCCTGTTCAGTGGCTTCAGGGCCCTGGGCCGAGGCTGGCCACTCGAGCTGGGCCGGCTCGTCCTCCAATCTTCGCGCGAGTTCGCCGCGGATCACTTTGAGAGCCCGGAGGTGGCCGCGCTCATCGCCACCTGGGGCATGCATCTCGATTTTCCGCCGGACGTGCCCGGTGGGGCCTTGTTCCCCTATCTGGAGACGATGGCCGCCCAGGCCAACGGGATGGCGATCGGGAAGGGCGGTGCGTTCTCGATGGTCGAGGGCCTCACCAACCTGCTTCGGAACCTGGGCGGTGAGGTGAGATACGGGGCCGAGGTCGATGGTGTCACCGTGAAGAGCGGAGCCGCCACCAGCGTCACGGTGAAGGGGGAGAGATTCGCCGCGGAACGGGCGGTGATCGCCAACGTCGTGCCCAACATCCTCTTCGGCAGCCTGGTCCCCGACGATCAGGTCCCCGCCGAGTTCCGGTCGAAGGTACGGCGTTATCGCTATGCACCGGGGACGATGATGGTCCACCTGGCCCTGTCCGACCCGCCCGACTGGGAGGCCGGCTCCGCCGCCGGTCGTTCGGCCTACGTCCACGTCGGGGGCTACATGGACGACATGAGCCGGGCTTACGGCGAGGCGGTAGCAGGCCTGCTGCCCCGTCTCCCCACCCTGGTGGTAGGCCAGCCGACGATCGTCGACGCCAGCCGTGCTCCCAACGGTCGCCACGTCCTCTGGATCCAGGTGCGGATGGTGCCGCCCCGGATCCGGGCCGATGCCGCCGGGGAGATCGACGCCACCGAGTGGGCCGAGGCGAAGGAACCACTCGCCGATCGGGTGATGGCCATCCTCGAAGTGCACGCCCCCGGGATCGGCCCCAGGGTCCTCGCCCGCCACGTCATGTCACCAGAGGACCTGGAGGCCCTCAACCCCAACTTGGTCGGTGGTGATCAGCTGTCGGGAAGTCATCACCCGATGCAGTTCTTCCTGTTTCGGCCCTTCCCCGGATGGAGCCGCTACACGACTCCGATCGATCGCCTCTACATGTGTGGCGCCGCCACCTGGCCGGGCGCCGGGGTTGGGGCGGGATCGGGGACCCTCCTCGGCGAGCGGCTGACGACGAGCCGGCTCGCCCGCTTCCGACGGTGAGCCTCATCTCTGGGATGGGAGCCGTGGCTCCCCTGGACGGGAGAACCGCCAGGAGATCTCACGGCTGCCGCTGACGCCGTCGGGTCGTATCGCCAGCACTAGCAGCATCAGCACGCCGACCGTGATCAGCCGGGTGCCCGCCGGCACTTGCAGGGCCGTGCCCAGGACGGTCATCCCCCGCTCCGCCTCGGCCAGCACCGAGTTGGCGCCCGAGATCATCACGGCGCCGACCACGGCTCCCCACAGGCTCCCGATCCCACCCACCACCAGCATGGCCAGCGTGATGAAGGTGAGGTCGAGGAAGACCTGCTGGGTGTTGATGCTTCCCAGGAGATGGACCAGCAACCCCCCGGAGAATCCGGCGAGGGCTCCGCTGAGCGTGAAGGCGATCAGCCGCTGGCGGTGGATGTCGATTCCGACACTGCGCGCCGCCGCCGGGTCCTCCCGCCCGGCCTTGAGCATCCTCCCCCACCTGCTCCGCTGGTAGGCGAAGGCCACTGCAACGACGACAAGGCTGCCGATCGTCGCTTGCAGAAAGCCCGTGGTCGTGGGGATTAGGGACAGCGTCTTCGCTCCAGGCCCGATCGCCTCCCAGTTGCGGAGGACGTTGTTGGTGATGATCAACACGGCGAAGGTGGCGATGCCTGCGGACAGCCCCGAGAGTCTCATGATCGGGATCCCCACGAGCAATGCAAAGACACCCCCGAGCACCGCCGACAGGGCCAACGACGTGATGTTGCCCGTCTCGAGGTTCGCGAGGAAGGGAAGGAGCTCCGGGAACGTCGTCGGCTTCACCACGGCGGGTGCGGTGGCCAGACCCGCAGAGAAGGCGCCGAGGGCGACGAAGCTGACATGGCCGAATGAGAGGACGCCCGAGTTCCCGATGAACACGTACATGGAGACGACGATGGCGGTGGTCACCAAGATCGACAGGGCCTGGAACCGCAACCCCGAGCCGAGGAACGAGCCCACCACCGCCACCGCGATCAGGAGCAGCGTGGGCCCCATCAGCTCCGAGAGGCGCATCTTTCTCATACCCTCTCGTAACCTCTCTGGTCTCGGACGAAGAGACCGTTGGGTCTCACCAGAAGGACGATGATCACGAGCGCGAACAGCGCGGAGTTGAGGAACACCCGGGTTCCCGTGGGGAGGACCTGACCGAGGACCACGGTTGCGAACCCGACGAAGAAACCACCCATGGTGCCGGCGACGAGTCGATCCATGCCCCCGACGACCACCCCTACGAGTGCCGGCACCAAGACGTTGAAGCCGAACGAGGGAGTGACCAGAGGACGTTGCACGCCGAGAGCCAGTGTCACCAGCCCGGCGAGCAGGCCGGTGATGATGAAGGCGACGGTGATGACCCGGTTGGCGCGGACCCCGAGGATGCGGGCGGTGGTGAGGTCGGCGGCGGCCGCCCTCATCTGGAGCCCGATGTCGGTCCGTCGCAGGAGGACGGCGACGGCGGTCAGGACTCCCCCTCCAACCAGAAGGGAGACAACGGTTATCCAGCGGATGCGCAGCGCACCCAGGGCGAAGGCCTGATTCAAGGAGGGCAGGAAGTCCATGGCCGTGCCCTGGGTGCCGAAGCCGAGGAGTGCCACGTTCTGGAGGAGGAAGCTCAGGGCGAAGGTGCCGATCAGGATTGCGGTGGGGGAGGCGGATCGAAAAGGACGCAAGATCACGTCCATGAGGGCTGCCAGTGCCACTGCTACGACGAGAGCCGCCGCGATCCGGACCGGCACGGCCAGGGCCTTGGTGAGCACCAGGGCATACGCGGCGGCGGTGATCAGCTCCCCGTAGGCGAAGTTGACGATGCGCATCACACCGAAGAGGAGGCTTATCCCCATGGCCACCACGGCGAACAAGGCGCCGAGGGCGAGGGCGTCGATGAGGACCTGAAGGGCTGTCACGTGCCGAAATAGGCGGCGGTCATGCGGTCGACGTCGTCGGCGTCCTCCGGTGTGAGGGTGAGCACCATCCTGCCCCCTCTGAGGACGTGTGTCCTGTCGGCGAAGGCCACGGTGAACTGGGCGCGCTGCTCCACGAGGAGGATGGACACGCCGGTGTCCCTGATGGCGGCGAGGGCCTCCATGAGGTTCGCCACGATCGTCGGCGCCAGACCGAGAGATGGCTCGTCCAACAGGAGGACGTCCGGCCCGCTCACCAGGGCACGGGCCAACGCCAATTGCTGCTGTTGGCCTCCCGACAGTTCCCCGGCGACCCGCCGACGAAAATCGCGCACCACCGGGAACAGGGTGTACACCAACTCCAAGGCGGCATTGGCGCCGCTGTCGTCTCGCCGTCCGAGGAGCCCGAGTCTCAGGTTCTCCTCCACGGTGAATGACGGGAAGATGTGGCGACCCTCGGGGACCAGCGCCAGCCCCAGGCCGACCCGGCTCTCGATCGGGAGGTCCACGATCGGCTCGCCGCGGAGCCGGATGTCGCCGCTCCGAGGGCGAACCGTCCCGGCTATGGCAGCGAGCGTGCTCGTCTTTCCCGCCCCATTCGCCCCGATCAGACCGAGCACCTGTCCGTGGTCGAGCGTGAGGTCGAGCCCGCGGACGACCGCCACCGGCCCGTAGCGCACCTCGAGGTCGCGGACTTCGAGGATCGGCACTGACCCATCAGACATGTGTGGTGCCCAGATAGGCGGTGGCGACGTCGGGATCACGGGCGATCTCCTCGGGCGTCCCCTCGGCGATCATCACGCCCTGGTCGAGGACATGGACCCGATCACATGCCGACATGATGAGGGTCACGTTGTGGTCGATGAGCAGGACCCCGACCGCATGGTCGTCCCTGAGCGAGCGGATGACGGCGGCGAAGTCGGGGACCTCCGACTCGTTCAACCCCGCGGCGGGCTCGTCGAAGAGGACGAATTGGGGGGAGGTGGCGAGTGCCCTCGCCACCCCCAGCCTGCGCAGATGACCGTGAGGCAGGGCTCCCGCTGGCTGATCGGCCACCGACGTCAGGTCGAGGAGGCTGAGAAGACGCTCGGCCTCCTGGCTCGCCTCGGCCGTCTGTGCTCCCACCGCGAGGGCACTCACCTCCACGTTCTCTCGCACCGAGAGGCGGGGGAAGGTGTGGCCCTGCTGGAAGGTGCGCGCCAGCCCCATCCGGCCGAGGCGATGAGGGGCGAGCCCGGTTATGTCGGTGTCACCGAGGGTGACCGTGCCCCGGTCAGGGGTGTCGAATCCCGTGATCAGGTTGACCAGGGTCGACTTGCCGGCCCCGTTGGGGCCGATCAGGCCCACCACCTCGTGACGGTGGAGCTCGAGGTCCACGTCGTCGAGGGCGTGGATGCCGGCGAAGGTGCGGCTCATGCCGAGGGCCCGCAGTGTCTCTGCGGGCCCTCGGTAGTCTCCGCCCGACCTGGAGCGAGGCATTATTGGTCTAGTGGCCCACTAGCCGATGTCTGCCGGTGAACTGGCCTGTCGCGTCTCCACGAGGGAGTGCTGTCCGCCTTGCACCTCCATGACCCGGTACTCACGGCCGAAAACGGTGTGGAACTCGGGGGAGAGGCTTATCGGGCCGGTCAGCGTCGTGAACCCGTCCAGTGTCTCCAGAAATGCAGCGAGCTCCGACCCGGTGGTGCCGCCCGTATCGGTGATCGCGGCTGCAATCGCTTCGATCGTGGCCGCCCCGGTGATGAAGCCACCGGTGACCGGCGGCTGGCCGGTCGCCGCCTCCATCTCGGTGATCAGGTCGTTGACGTCGGCGCTCGGGTCGTCACCGAAGACCGAGGCGAACGTCACGTAGTAGAACTCCGAGAGGTCCGCGGATGTCCAGTACGCGCCGTCGCAGGACCATCCACAGATGATGGGTGTCTGGTTGTCGAGGCTCCGCAGACCCTGCACCATGGCGGGCATGTCGTCGAAGGCGGTGGAGGTGGCGATCACATCGACGTCCTCCTGCGCGACCGAGGAGACGACGCTGCCGATGGTGCCGTCGAAGTTGGTGAACTCCTCCTCGGCCACGATGGTCCCGCCCAGCTGCTGATAGCGGGCTGCGAAGGCATCGACCACGTCCTGGAAGTAGACGATCAGGTTGTCCTTGACGGTGGCCGCCGTCATCCAACCCTGGTCGACGGCGAACTCGGCCATCGCCGCACCCTCGTCCTGGGCGACGTTCCCGAAGCTGAAAGCGAGGCTCCCCTGATCGCCGAACCTGTTCGGCCCCATCTGATCGGTGCCGATGCACGGCGCCACGGCGAGCACCTCCCGGCTGAGCGCTTCCTGGATAGCCGGGGTCGCGAAGTCGACATCACAGGTGACCAGCAGGGCAACGGCTCCCTGGTCGAGCAAATCGATCGCTGCGGCCAGGGTCTGCTCCGGGTCGAGCTGGGTGTCGATCACCTGGAGCTCGAGCATCTGCCCGTCGACGCCTCCGGCGGCGTTGATCTGATCGACCTCGATCTGGGCCGCCGCGATGGCGGGGGCGTCGAACGGAGCCATCTGGCTGGTGAGGTCGACGGCGGCGCCGATGAGGATGGTCTCCCCATCCGCTTCACCTGTCGTCGTGTCGGGTGTCTCGGTGGTCGGCGTCGCCTCCGCTGTGGTCGTCGTGTCGTCGCCTCCGTCGGTCGTGGTGGTGGTCCCCGCCGTGTCGCCGCAAGAAGCAGCGACCAGAGCCAACAACACCACGAGGACCAGCAGTGGCGTCCTCTTCCTCGTTCTCATTCCAAGTGCCTTTCAATTTCGTGGCGTGCCCGAGGGCACAGTGCGCCATTCTGTCACCTGTCGACCCCCGGCGAGGACCTCAGCACAGGTGGCCTACGCAAATGCTCCCCTATCGGGTGAGATCGCACCGGATGCTGACCCGGCAATCTTCCTTCGTCTATGGTGCGCTACCCGTCCCGGAGCAAGGAGATCGAGTGACAACCCCCGAACCCCCCGTCCCCTCGCCGCCGGCCACCCCCGCCCCGCTGGCCGACTGGGGCACTCGAGCCCTGGGGCTTCTCATCGATTGGGCCCCGGTGATAATCCTCAATGCGATCTTCTTCAGAAGCACCTTCTTCAGTTGGCTCATCGGTTTGGCCAGCCTCGGCTATCTGGCCTATCTCGGTCATCTCGAGGGTGTCACCGGCCAGACGCCCGGCAAGGCGATCATGGGCATCCGCCTGGTCGACGAACAGGGCGTTGTCATAGGGAGTGGCGCCGGCATCGGCCGCAAGTTCGCCCACATCGTCGATTCGATGGTGTGCCTGTTGGGGTGGCTGCTCCCCCTGGTCGACGCCAAGCGGCAGACCATTGCCGACAAGCTGCTCCAGACCTACGTGGTGATCGGCGCCGAGAAGAAGCCCTTCGCCGTTGAGCTGTGGAGCCCGCCGAAGACCACCTAGGCGGCGCCGTCCTCCAGGTCGGCGATGAGCTTGGCGATGCGCCCGGTGCAGGTCTCGAGCTCGGCCGGCGGCACGACGGCCATCACCTTCTCCACCGCCTGGAGGAGTGCGCGCGCCGCCGGACCCGACGATGTGTCGAGCACCACCGGGTGCCCCACATCACCACCCTCGACCACGGCGTGATCCAGCGGGATGGAGGCCAGCAGGGGAACACCCAGCTCGTCGGCGAGCTGGGTGCCGCCGCCTTCACCGAAAACCTCTCCCGACATGTTCTCGATGACACCGACCACCGGCATGTGAGAGCGGCGGGCCATGTCGGCCACTCTGATCGCCACCCGCTGGGCGGCGTGTTGTGGTGTCGTCACCACGATCATCTCGGCTTGGGGCAGCATCCGGGTGAGAGCCATCTGGACGTCGCCCGTCCCTGGAGGCATGTCGAGGATCAGATAGTCGAGATCGCCCCAGGCGACCTGTGTGAGGAACTGCTCCAGGGCCTTGGAGAGCATCAGCCCCCGCCACATGAGAGCCGTCTCCTCGGACTCGATGATCAGACCGGTGGAGACCACCTTCACCCCGTTGGCCTCGACCGGCTCGATCAGCTTCGACTCGGCATCGGCCTCCAGCTTCCCACTCGCCCCGATCATCCGCGGCACCGAGAAACCCCATATGTCGGCGTCGAGGAGCCCCACCCGGAACCCTTCGGCGACCAGCCCGGCGGCGAGGTTCACCGACATCGACGACTTGCCCACACCCCCCTTGCCCGAGGCGATGGCGATCACCCGGGTGGTGGAGGCGACCTGCGTCGGCTCGGCGTTTTCCCGGGCGCGACGACGGGCCACCGACATTAGTTCGGCCCGCTGACGCTTGGTCATCGCCGTGGTCCTCATGTTCACCCTGTCGACGCCGGGTATCGACTCGACACGTCGCCGGGTGTCACCTTCGATTTGAGATCGGAGCGGGCACTCGACGATGGTCAAGGCAAGGCCAATGTCGACCGTGGCGTCGTCGATGACGACATCGCTGATCATCCCCAACTCGACCACGTTTCCGCCGAGCTCGGGGTCGCGCACCCCTTCGAGGGCCTTCATGACATGTTCCCTGGTGACGATGGACATGACATCCAGGGTAATTTGCACTATTGGCATAGGGGGAATGGCCAAGCCCCACTTCGGCGTTAAAGTGGTAGAGACTCAGGTAGGAGCCAATGACACAGATTCTGTCCATCAAGTCGACAAAACCCGAGAAGACCGTGATCCTCACCGACTCGGCCGTGGCCAAGGTCCGCGAGTTGATCGCCGCCGAGGAAGAGGCCGGTCTCGCCCTGCGCATGGCAGTTCGTCCCGGGGGTTGCTCTGGATTCTCCTATGAGATGTACTTCGACGCCGAGGTCGACGACAAGGACATCGTCGAGGAGTTCGATGACGTCAAGGTTCTCGTCGACCCGCAGAGCGCCGAGATGGTTCGTGGCGCAACACTCGATTACAAGGAAGGTCTGATGGGAGCGGGGTTCGCCATCGAGAACCCCAACGTGACCCACAGCTGTGGGTGCGGAAACTCTTTCAGCTGAGACGCCCCTATGGGCTTGCATGGAGACCCGGCTTCGGCCGGGTCTCTTTTCTTCCAGTTATCCAGCACCGGGTACGCTCGGGTCTCGCCACACGAGAGTCGCCGCTTGCCCAAGATCATTCCTGACACCCCTTCTGCCCCTGAGCCAATGGGGCCGTATTCATTGGCTGCCGAGGCCGGAGGTCTCGTGTTTCTCGCCGGCCAGGTAGGCCTCGACCCCGCTACCGGGGAGCGGGCGCTTGACGACGTCGCTGCGCAGACCCGTCAGGCCATGTCCAACATCGGCGGGATCTTGGCCGACTTGGGGCTGGGGTACGGCGACATCGTGAAGACCACGGTCTTTCTCGCCGACATAGGCGACTTCAGCGTGATGAACGAGGTCTATGCGCCCTACTTCGAGACCGGGTTCCCTGCCCGCTCGGCCGTGCAGGCGGGGGCACTGCCTGGGGGCTTTCTCGTTGAGATCGAGGTGGTGGCGGCGCGATGAATCGAGAAAAGGTCTTCGCTGCACTCGGGATCGAGCCCAAGCATTCCGGGGTGTTCGCCGGTGAGTGGCTGGAGAGCACCGGGGAGACCACCGAGGTGATCAACCCGACTACCGGCCTCTCTCTGGCTTCGGTGGGCATGGCCTCGGTCGAGGACTACGACAAGGTTGCCGTCTCCTCGGTGGAGACCTTTGAGCGTTGGAGGCGCCTCCCCGCCCCCAAGCGCGGTGACTACGTGCGCCGGCTGGGCAATGCTCTGCGGGACAACATCGAGGCGCTGGGCGCCCTCGTCACCCTCGAGATGGGCAAGATCCACGCGGAGGGTGTCGGTGAGGTCCAGGAGATGGTCGACATCTGCGATTTCGCCGTCGGGCTCTCCCGTCAGCTCTACGGCAAGACCATGGCGTCGGAGCGGCCCAACCATCGCATGTACGAGCACTGGCACCCGTTGGGCCCGGTAGGGGTGATCTCGGCGTTCAACTTCCCCGTGGCGGTGTGGTCGTGGAACGCGGCGATCGCCGCAGTCTGCGGCGACACCGTGGTGTGGAAACCTTCGGAGGCGACCCCGTTGACCGCGATCGCCGTGACCAAGATCGCCCATGAGGTCATGGCGGGCTCAGGATTCGAAGGCGTGTTCAACCTGGCCGTCGGCGATGGCAAGACGGTGGGCGCGGCGATGACCAAGGACACCAGGCTCCCCCTCATATCGGCGACGGGGTCGTGCAACATGGGCCGCATCGTCGGCCCCGCCGTAGCCCAGCGGATGGGGCGGTCCATCCTCGAGCTCGGTGGCAACAACGCCATCATCGTGATGGACGACGCCGACCTCGATCTGACGGTCCGGGCCGCCCTGTTCTCCGCGGTGGGCACATCGGGTCAGCGCTGCACCTCCCTGCGGCGTCTGCTGGTGCACCGGGCGGTGGCCGACAAGGTGGTCAACCGTCTCGCCGAGGCCTACGGGCAGGTGAGCATCGGCGACCCTCTCGAGGAAGGCACCCTCATGGGCCCGGTCGTCTCGGAGCATGCGATAACCCAGATGATGAGCTCGATCGAAATCGCCAGGTCGCAGGGCGGCGAGGTGGTCACCGGCGGCAACCGGGTCGACCGGGATGGGTTCTTCGTCGAGCCGACGATCATCCGCATCCCCAAGCAGGCCTCGATCACCCAGGACGAGACCTTCGCCCCGATTCTCTGGGTCATCGAGTTCGACACGTTGGAAGAAGCGATCGAGATCCAGAACGGAGTGACCCAGGGACTGTCCTCGGCCATCTTCACCGAGTCGCTCAAGAACGCGGAGAAGTTCCTCAGTGCCACCGGGTCGGACTGTGGCATCGCCAATGTCAACATCGGGACGTCGGGTGCGGAGATCGGCGGGGCGTTCGGGGGCGAGAAAGAGACCGGAGGCGGGCGCGAAGCCGGGTCGGATGCCTGGAAGGCCTACATGCGGCGTCAGACCACCACCATCAACTGGGGTGACGACCTGCCGCTGGCACAGGGCATCGAGTTCGGGTAGACGTGGACGCGGCGGCCTGGGACGAGCGCTATCGGGCGACCGGGCGACTCTGGTCCGAAGGGCCCAATCTCTTCGTGGATGACCGGCTGTCGGGCGTGACCAACGGTGTCGGATTGGACCTCGCCTCCGGGGAGGGGAGAAACGCGATTTGGCTGGCAGAGCGTGGCTGGCAGATGACCGCGGTCGACTTCTCCGACGTGGCGGTGGAGCGGGGCCGGTCCCGATCGGAAGCGGTCGAGTTCATCAGCGCCGACGTGCGCTCCTGGGAGCCCGCGCAATGCTTCGATCTGGTGCTGATCGCCTATCTCCATCTCGTAGCGGCCGAGTTCGAGCCACTGGTCAGAAGGTCGGTGAGCTGGCTTCTGCCCGGTGGTGAGCTGTTCATGATCGGTCATGACGGTTCCAACATCGCCCGGGGGGTGGGGGGCCCACAGACTCTCGAGATCCTGTGGGACGTAGACGAGATCGTCGCCTGGCTCACTGACCTGGAGATCATCGAGTCTGGGGTGGTCGAACGACCGGTGGACGTCGACGGAGCCACCGCCCTCGCCCGAGATGCCCTGGTCAGGGCCCGGGCGGCCCGGGAATGAACTCGATCCGCCTGAACTCGAGACACGGCTCGTCGTCGGAGAGACCGCAGATCCGGTAACTCCCGGTTGGGGCATCGGAGGGCGGCCGCACCATGTAGGTCTGATCAGGGACCGGGGCGCAAGGGGGAGGCTCCAGAGGCTCATGCCAGGTGCCGTCACGGATGTCGGCCACGGTGTAGGACTGACCGAGGGCGCGCCATCCGAGAAGGCCCCATCGCTCCAGCTGGAGGCATGCCCCTCCATAGCGACGGATGGGCCCGCTGGCCTCTTGCTCTAAACGGGGCCCGGTCGCGGCGAGGACCACGACGATGGCGACGGCGAGACCTGCGACCGCGAGGATCAAGCCTTTCCGGTCGCCCACGGTCACACCTGCGCGAGCGCTCGATCCAGGGCGTCGATCAGATCCTCGGCATCCTCCAGCCCGACGGAGAGACGGACCAGCCCATCGGTGATGCCCGCAGCCATCCGCGCCTCAGGCGGGATGGCGGCGTGGGTCATCGTGACCGGGTGGGTGATGAGCGATTCGACCGAGCCGAGATTCTCGGCGAGGCTCCACAAGCCAATCGAGTCCATGAGTCGTTTTCCCGCCTCCAGGCCACCGTTCACCTCGAAACAGACCATCGCCCCGAACCCCGACGCCTGTTTGCTCGACAGCTCATGCTGGGGATGGGTGGGAAAACCCGGGTAAGTGACATACTCGACCTTGTGGTGGGTCTGCAGGTACTCGGCAACGGCGAGGGCATTGGCCGATTGACGGTCCATCCGCTCGCTCAGGGTCTTGATCCCCTGCAGGGTGAGCCAGGCCACCATCGGCGACATGACCAGACCGGCCGACATCCGGGCAAAGGCGATTCTCTCGTGCAGGTCGGCGTCGTTGACCACCACCGCACCGCCCAGCGTGGAGTTGTGACCGTCGAGGAACTTGGTGGTGGAGTGGATGATGATGTCGGCGCCCAACTCGAACGGCCGCTGGAAATACGGGGTGAGGAAGGTGTTGTCCGTGACGTGGAGGATGCCGCGCTCGTTGCAGACCGCCGACACCGCGGCCAGATCGGTGACCTGCAAGGTCGGGTTGGCGGGGCTCTCTGTGAACACCAGCTTGGTGTTGGCCCGGATGGCTGCGGCCACCGCGTCGACGTCGGAGGCATTGACGAAGCTGACCTCCACCCCGAACTTGGTGAGGAACCGGTCGACGAATCGATAGGTGCCGCCGTACACCACGTTGGCCACGACGATGTGGTCCCCCGCCCCGAGGAGGGCGAGGAACGCCGACACCGTTGCCGCCATCCCCGAGGCATATGCCGTGGTGTCAACTCCGTCCTCGAGGGCGGTGAGCTTGTCCTCGAGCGCCCTGACCGTCGGATTCCCGCCCCGTGAGTACGAGTACCCCTTGCCCATGTACTCGTCGACCGAGTCCTGGACGAAGGTGGTCGACTGATAGATCGGGGTGAGGATGGCGCCGGTCACCGGATCTGGCGTCACTCCCTCGTGGACCTGCTTAGTGCGGAAACCCATGCCGCGATTGTGCCACGGCTGGGCCTGAAGTTCGATTGAGCAACTACGTGCCATAGCGGAACTCCGCTGCACCACAGATCGGTCACGTCATCGGTCGTGCAATCAGTTGCCGTGGTGGCATCCGCGGCACAGTCCTTACGAGACGAGGCGCACTCTTCCGGTTCGAAGCAGAGTGTCGAGACAGTCTTTAGGACTATTCCGCAGCATCTCGTAGGTGAACCGGAGGACGGCGTATCCATGGGCCGTTGCCTCGTTGTCCCGGAGCCGGTCCCTGTCGTAGTCGGCGCGCCGGGTGTGCCAGCGACGCCCGTCGCCTTCGACGATGAGACGCCAGGTGTCGATGTACGCATCCACCGTCGCCTCGACCTGTCGATAGTGCATCGGCACCTGACGTGAGTACGGGGGCAGCAGCGGGTGGTCGAGAAGACGGTAGAGAAGCCGCTCCAGCTCGGTCGTTGGTGGCTGATAGGCATCGGATAGTCGGTGGTGCACGATTGGCCTGAGCTTGGCCAACCCGGGGCATCCCCGAGCAGCGTCGACGACTGCGAGGAGCTCGCCGACCGAGCAAGACTTACGCGCCAGGATCTCGTCGACCAAGGCCTCAAGACGCACAGCGTTCAGTTCGCGGGCCAGGGTCATCACCGTCTCTGCCTCGTCCGTGACGATGAACCCCCGTCGCCTCACCCGACCCATGGTGCCGAATCGCCGGCTCCTGATCACCGTGGCCAGTGCCGAGCGCGCATTGCCGCCTTCGCCGATCATGATCACCGGTTTCGATGGACCGAACCCGCCGAACCCATGGAGATGCGCCGCCGACCGACCCGCCGCGATCGCCTCTGCCCTGGTGAGCAAGGCGGCGGCCATGTCGCGCTCCCATTTCGACGGCGCCGAGGCCAGTGCGTAGACCGAGGCGGCCAACCGGATCCAGGCCCGGCCCTCAACGCGACTGTGGACCATCTTCGCGGAGAATCCCGCCTTCTTGGCTTGGTCCAGGGAGAACGTCCCGTATTGACGTGCGGCGTACTCGTCGAGGAGTCGATCGGGTCGCATCCCGCGAGCATTCGTCGGTGCCCACCGTGCAATCAACCCCCTTGACCTGTTGGGCCGTCAAGTGCCGTGACCGACATCTGTTGCACACTCGAAGATGCCCGGGCGACGAAAGTGCAGGCGTGTGCCCCGTAGGCATGCGGTTGCACCACGGATGACCGGTGCTCGTTACCCCCAGCGGTACCCGACCGAGCGCACCGTGGTGATCCAGGAGGCGCGCTCCTCTCCGAGCTTGGACCGGAGACGACGCACGTGGACATCGACGGTGCGGGCGCCTCCATAGTATTCGTACCCCCACACCTTGGAGAGAAGCTGCTCGCGTGACCAGACCCGCACCGGGTTCTCGACGAGGAAGCGAAGCAGCTCGTACTCCATGTAGGTGAGGTCGATGGGATTGCCGGCCAGTGCGGCCTGGTAGTTGAGCGGGTTGAGCTCGAGGTCCTTGAAGCGGAGCAGTTCCTCACCGGGATCCGACTTGACGAGACGCTTGACCCGCAACCTGAACTCCACCGGGTCGAGTGGCGAGACGACGAAATCTGCGCTGACGCCACTGCTCTCCACCAGGGCGAGGTGCTCCGGAGCCACCACCAAGAGGACCGGCATCCCCAGCACCTCCTCGACCCGAGCCACCTCTCTGAGCTGGCGGACCGGGCCCTGCCCCAACTCGACGACCAGGATGTCGGAGTCACGGATCGAAGAGCTCTCCACGTCGATCTCACGGATGGGGACCGTGGTCAACCCGGCCAGGGCGAGCCCGTCGTTGAGGCTCTCCGAGCATGCCTCGGGCTGCACCGACGCGATCACAGGATCGGCAGGTAGGTCTCCAGCTCGAAGCGGGAGACGTGGTGCTGGTATCTGTCCCACTCGGCCCGCTTGTTTCGGAGGAACCAATCGAAGACGTGCTCACCCAGGGCCTCTGCGACCAGGTCTGAGGACTCCATGATGTCGAGCGCCTCGGCGATGGTCTCGGGGAGACGCTTGGCTCCGACCGCGGCCCGTTCCGCCGCAGTCATCTGCTTGACGTCGGCCGCGATCTCGGGGGGCAGCTCGTAACCCTCCCGGATCCCGGCCAGGCCAGCCGCCAGGATCACGGAGAGGGCCAGGTAGGGGTTGCAGGCGGCGTCGGCGGCGCGGTACTCCACCCGAACCGAGGAGGGTTTGCCCTTCTTGACGGAGGGGACCCGGACCAGGGCCGACTGGTTGTTGCGTGCCCATGACATATAGATCGGGGCGTCGAACCCGTCGACCAGACGTTTGTACGAGTTGACCCACTGGTTGGTCACCGCGGTCATCTCAGCGGCATGGCGCAGCAGACCAGCGATGAAAGCCTCTCCGACCTTGGACAACACTCCTTGGGTCCCCGGCTCGTGGAAGGCGTTGATTTCACCTTCGAACAGCGAGAGGTGCAGGTGCATCCCCGACCCGTCGAAGCTCTCCAGCGGCTTGGGCATGAAGGTGGCATAGATGCCCGACTGGAGCGCCACCTCCTTGACGGTGAGCCGGGAGGTCATGATGTTGTCCGCCATGGTCAGGGCGTCGGTGTAGCGGGCGATGATCTCGTGCTGGCTGGGGGCCACCTCGTGGTGGGAGTGCTCGATGGGGATGCCCAATTGCTCGAGGGCGTTGATCGTCTTGCGCCGGTACTCCTGAGCGACATCGAGGGGGGTGAGGTCGAAGTATCCGCCGTGATCGAGCACCTGTGGGTCGGGCCCGCTGTCTTCGAAGTAGAAGAACTCGAGCTCAGGCGCGGCGAAGAACGTGTAACCCATCTCCGAGGCCCGTTCCAGGTTGCGTTTGAGGACAGTGCGGGGATCGCCCCCGAACGGCTCGGAGTCGGGAGTGTGGATGTCACAGAACATCCGCGCCACCTGCTGTTCGGCCCGCCAGGGGAGGACGGCGAAGGTAGAAGGGTCTGGCTTGGCGAGCATGTCCGCTTCCTGGATGCGGGCGTAGCCGTCGATGGCCGAGCCGTCGAAGGTCATCCCCTCCTCGAAGGCCACCTCCAGTTCGGCGGGGCTGATCGCCACCGATTTGAGGAACCCGAGGACGTCGGTGAACCACAGCCTTATGAACCGGATCCCGCGTTCCTCGACGGTGCGCATAACGTAGTCGGATTGTTTGCTCATCTGCCAGCCATTCTCAGCTGATTCGGTCGGTACACCGGCTACAGAACCTTAGGTTCGCCGTCAAGGGTCAAGCGCTGCGACGGCGCTCGGCGAGCCACTTGCGGCGAAGCGACTTGCGCTCTTTTTCGGAGGTGCCACCCCAGATACCGGAGCGTTGGTTGGTTTCCAGGGCGTATTCGAGGCAATCGTCGACGACGGGGCACACGGCGCACACCGTCTTGGCCCTCCCGATCGCCTCCTCGTCGGCACCATCGGTGGAAGGGAAAAAGAGCGTGTTGGGATAACCGGAGCAGGCGGCGCGGGCCCTCCAGTCCGCAACCAGCTCGGTCGCGAGTTGTGCTGGCCCGTAGGTCACATCCCCATATTCGCGGTGACACCCAACTGTGGCAAAACGAGATCAGTGGAGATCGTCGCCGTCGCCGATGTCCCTAGAGCCGCTGTCGCCACTCTCGAGCGCCTCTCCATCGTCGGTCATTTCGCGGCTGGTGATGACGGTGGTCGACTCGACCACCGGCTCGCCCCGACCGGTGAACATCAGGACGATGAGGAGGATGATCAACAGCAGGATCACGCCGAGGGCGATGAGGCTGATCGTGTCCAACCCGTCGCTGGTGAGCTCGACGAAGCCGAAGCCGTCACAGGTGGCGGCGAACCCGCCGACCTCGTGTACCCCGATCAACAGGTCGACATCGACGCCCCTGTCGGCGGCATAGGCGGCGATGTCGCTCACCTCGCCACCGTTGACCAGGCTACCGTCGTCGTTGGGCTCGGTGTCCGAGTCGAGCGTCACCGGTATCCCGCCCAGCACGACATGGATCTCCCACTCGTAGTCGGTGAAGACCGTCGGGGAGGTCGCACCCCAGGTGAGGCCGCCCTCGGGATCGATCTTGAAGGGGGCCTGTTTCGAGGTCTCGGTGACCGTGGTGCTGTCGATGTCCGAGGCTGCGGTCACCTCGCATCCGCCGTTGAGCTCGCCGGTGGCGTTCAGCTCGGCAAACCCGAGCGCCCCCCAGACCGCCATCGGCAGCAGGATCAGGAGAGCGACGACCAGTGTGGCACTCGACCCTTCCCGACCGACGCTGAGCAGGAGCAGCCCGAGCAGGCCGAGCAGCGCCGGCATCAAGAACAGAGTCAACTGGTCGAGTGGCCAGACCCCCTGTCTTTGCACCACGATGGCCAGGGCGACTCCGATGAGCAACCCGAGAACGGCGCCGGACAATGGCTTGCGCATTTGCTCACACCTCCGGTCCGCCAAGTTAATCCTGTTTGACACGAGACCCGGCGTCGGGCGGATGACTTTCCGCACCGGCCGGATAGCCTCTAGGGATGCCGAAGATCCGCGCAGCCTCGATCGATGAGCACAAAGAGCTCACCAGACGGGCCTTGCTCGACGCCGCGCGGCATCTCATCGACGAGGCAGGGACCGCAGAGGTGCCACTTGGGGAGATCGCCCTCGGGGCCGGGGTCGGCCGGACCACGTTGTACGACTACTTCGACGACCGTGACGACGTAATCGCGTCCCTGGTCGAGGACAACCTCCCCGGGGTGATTGCCGAACTGATCGAGTCGGTGCCGGAGCATCTCCCCACCACCGAGCGTTTGGCCCGTCTCGCGTCGGCCACCGTCGAGTTCGTGGCCACCGATCGTGTCTTCGGCGTGATCCTCCACCGGGAGGCGGGCCGGATGGGTCTCGACGCCCAAAACCGCATCCGACATTCCCATGCCCAACTCGCTACGGAGCTCGCCTCGATCTACAAGAAAGGTGTCACCGCGGGGGTGTTCCGGCCGATGCCCGACTATCTGGCGGGCCGGCTGATCCAGGACACCATCATGTCGGCGGCCCGGGCCCTCATCGATGACGAGACCCGCCGGAGAGAGGTCACAATGGGGGTGCAGGCGTTTCTCCTCGGGGGACTGGGCAATGAGGGTTAACCG
Source organism: Acidimicrobiia bacterium (assembly GCA_035512955.1). Classification (GTDB taxonomy): domain Bacteria; phylum Actinomycetota; class Acidimicrobiia; order Spongiisociales; family ZC4RG35; genus JANQRA01. The sequence continues at coordinate 129,868 of DATKCZ010000034.1, read as the reverse complement.
GGGGGTGATTCAGGCCGACGATCATGTCTGACGTGAATGAGTTGATCAACCCCGACACCTACATCAACCGCGAGCTCTCCTGGCTCGAGTTCAACAAGCGGGTGTTCGCGCTCACCGGTCGTGAGGACTTCCCTCTCCTCGAGAAAGCCAAGTTCCTCGCCATCTGGTCGGCGAACCTCGACGAGTTCTTCCAGGTGCGGGTAGCCGGGTTGAAAGAGCAGGTCGCCCATGGCCTGCGGTCGGCCACCCCCGACGGGCTCACCCCCGGCCAGCAGTTGGCCGCCATTCGGGCCGATGTCGACGCCCAGTACCAGGAGGTCTCCAAGCGATTCCTCTCCGAGGTGGCTCCGGCGCTGGCCAAGGAGGGGATCGTCTTCAGCGACTACTCCCCCCTCGACGACGAGGACAGGGAGTTCCTCGACCATCAGTTCAGAGAGCTTGTGTTCCCGGTGGTCACCCCGCTCGCCGTCGACCCCGCTCATCCCTTCCCCTATATCTCCAATCTCTCGCTCAACCTGGCGATCTTCGTGCGCAACCCGGAGACGAACCTGACCCGTTTCGCCCGGGTCAAGATCCCGCCAATCCTCCCTCGCTTCGTGGTCCTTCCCGACGGCGAGCGTTTCGTACCGCTGGAGCAGGTGATCGCGGCGCATCTCGACTCGCTGTTCCCGGGAATGGAGGTGTTGGGTCACCATGTGTTCCGGGTCACCCGCAACGCCGACTTCGAGGTCGAGGAAGACGAGGGCGGCGACCTCCTGATGTCGATCGAGTCCGAGCTGACCCAACGACGTTTTGGACGGATGGTTCGGCTCGAGGTCCACCCCGATATGCCCGGTGAAGTCCTCGACCTGCTCATGCGTGAGATGGGCGCCACCGAGGACGACGTGTACCGGGTGGACGGGCCCCTCGACCTGTCGGGCCTATGGGGCGTGTTCGACCTCGACCTGCCCGAGTTGAAGTTCGACGTGTTCACCGGTGTCACCCCGCCCCGTCTGTCATCGGGGGCCGCGGAGCCCGTCGACTTCTTCGAAATGATCCGTCAGGGCGACCTGATGGCCCACCACCCCTACGACTCCTTCTCGTCCACGGTCGAGGCCTTCGTCGGTCGCGCTGCCCGCGACCCCCAGGTGCTCGCCATCAAGATCACGCTCTATCGGACCAACAGCGACTCACAGATCATGCAATCGCTGATCGACGCCGCCGAGCGGGGCAAGCAGGTGGTGGCCCTGGTCGAGTTGAAGGCGCGGTTCGACGAAGAGAAGAACATCGAATGGGCGCAACGTCTCGAGGACGTCGGTGTCCACGTGATGTACGGGGTGGTCGGGCTCAAGACCCACACCAAGATCGCCCTGGTGATGCGACGTGAGGGAGATCGGGTCGTCCGCTACGCCCACATCGGCACGGGAAACTACAACGAGACCACCGCCCGCAACTACGAGGATCTCGGGGTGTTCACCGCCGATCCCGATCTCGGTTCGGACCTCTCCGACTTGTTCAACTATCTGACCGGTTACAGCCGTCAGACCCGTTACCGCTCCCTGGCGGTGTCTCCAGACGGGGTACGCGCCCGCATCGTCGGTCTCATCGAGGAGGAGGCGGCGAGGCCCGACGGGTTGATCACCTTGAAGATGAACTCACTCGTGGACCCAGGGATCATCGAGGCGCTCTACCAGGCGTCACAAGCGGGAGCCAGGGTCGACCTCTGTGTCCGTGGCATTTGCGGGCTGGTCCCCGGCATTACCGGCATCTCGGAGAACATCAAGGTCCGTTCGGTCGTGGGCCGCTATCTGGAGCATTCCCGGATCTATCGGTTCGGGGCGACGGGGCGGGAGCGTCGGTACTTGTACGGCTCGGCGGACATGATGCCGAGGAACCTGGACCGGCGTGTCGAGGCGCTGGCGCCGGTGGGTGATCCGGACCTCCAGTCACGGCTCGACGAGATCCTCGATGTCATCTTCTCCGACGACACCCTGGCCTGGGAGTTGGGCCCCGATCGAACCTGGAGCAGGGTCAACGGCGATGCCGGGATCGACACCCATGTCGCCCTTCAGGTCCGCGCCCTCGCCCGGAGCAGCGCTCACCTCTGAACCGTGGGGCCTACTTGACTCAACATAAATTGAGTCAATAATATCTGAGTGATGGACAACGATGAGCGCGCTGCCGTCCACGCCGCCCTGGGAGATCCCCGGCGCCTTCTCATCGTCGACGAGCTGGCCGCCAGCGATCGCACCGTCGCCGAGTTGGCCGAGTCGGCGGCCTTGACCGGCAACCTCCTCGCCCATCATCTCGGCGTCCTCGAGGCCGCCGGGCTGATCGAGAGGCATGTGTCGGAGGGCGACGCCCGACGGAAGTACGTGACCCTCCAATGGGGCCGTCTCCACTCCGGTCTGCGCGTTCTGGAGCGACCGGTGCGCGACGTGGCGTTCGTTTGCACCCACAACTCGGCGCGATCCCAGTTCGCCGCCGCTCTGTGGGAGAAGTCGACAGGCTTGCGGGCGACGAGCGCGGGCAGTGCGCCCGCAGCCGAGGTCCATCCCGGGGCGGTGCGGGTCGCCTCCGAATTCGGGGTCGACATCTCGGGAGCCCAGCCTGGGGGTTACGAGCGCATCAGCGGCACTCCCGACTTGATCGTCACCGTCTGCGATCGGGCACGGGAGATGGGGATGCCGAGAGGGCGCGGCCACAGCCATTGGTCTGTCCCCGACCCGGTGACCTCGGGCACCATCGCTTCGTTCCGCGCCGCCTTCCTCGACATCGCCCAGCGGGTCGGGCGACTGGCAGACGCGACGTTGGGCGCTCGGTGAGCAGACAGCTTGCGGCCGAGGGTCCGCGCAGTGCCCTGCAGCCTCTCGACCGTGGTGCAGTCCTGGCCGGGATCGCAGCCGGGTACTCATCCCCCTTCTTCTTCTGGCAGACACCCTGTCCGAGGCAATGACCTGAGGAGGACTCATGCCCGTCACACTCACCTCTGGAGAGCAACTGCAGATCCACGAGGCATCGGTGCGTTTGCAGCGGCAATTCTCCGGGCAACTGAACGCGGAGACCATCGAGCGTTTCATGAACGATTCGCTCGTCGCTCTGATCCAGCGCGCTACCACCGGCACCTGGGTGCCACTCCTCGCTGAGCGATTCGCCCGGGACCGGCTTCGTGCCCTGATCCGCCTCGAGTCAGAGGCGAGCACCCTCAACCACAGCGTGCTCTTCTTGTGCGTGCACAACGCCGGCCGCTCGCAGATGGCGGCAGGTTGGATGCGTCACCTCGCCGGCGATGACGTGGACGTGTTCTCCGGGGGCTCGGAACCTGCCGAGAGGGTGAACCAGGCGGCGGTGGCCGCCATGGCCGAGATGGGAATCGACATCAGCGAAGAGATCCCCCAGCCCTGGGCCGACGAGATAGTGCGCGCCGCCGACGTCGTGGTGACGATGGGGTGCGGTGACGCCTGCCCGGTCTTTCCCGGCAAGCGGTACGTCGATTGGGAGATCGACGACCCCTCCGGCAAGCCCCTCGAGCAGGTCCGCCTCATTCGCGACGACATCGAGCAGAGGGTCCGCGACCTGATGGCCGAGCTCGAGATATCGGCCCTCGCCTAGCCAGACCCCCCAAAACAGTTCATCTCCCGTTCACCCGTACATTGCCGGCGGGTTAACCCGTCTCTTTAGCTTCCCGCCCGTATTCCAGGGAGTTTCTATCCGACACAAGGAGATGAACGGAATGAAAATGCGAAATCTGGCTGCGCTCGTTGCCGTATTGGCGATGGTGCTCGCCGCATGTGGAGGAAACGAAACCACCGAGACAACTGCAGATGGTGGTGGTGGCGAGACGCCGACCACCCAGGACACGGATGATGGCGAGCTTTCCCAATGGGGTCTTCCGATCATCGACCCTCTCGACGTGGACCCGAGTGTCGACGTCCTGATCGCGGGATCGTCGACTGTCTTCCCCCTTTCGACGGGGGTGGTGTCGCAATGGATCGACGAGGGTGGCCCCGAGTACACCATCGACTCCATCGGTTCCGGGGGAGGTCTGGAACGGTTCTGCGTGGAGGGGGCTTCCGACATCGCCAACTCATCGCGGGCGATCGCCGACGATGAGATCGCCGCCTGCACCGAGACCTGGGGCAGCGAGCCGATATCGGTGAGGGTTGGCAGCGATGCCCTGTCTCTGGTGGTCAGCCCGGGCAACTATTTCGCCCAGGAGATGACTCTCGAGGAGATCGCCACCGCGTTCTCGCTCACCGATGCCGGGGCCACGTGGGCAGATGTGAATCCCGACTTCCCGGCCCACCCGATCCAGCCGTTCAGCCCGGGTGCCGACTCGGGGACCTTCGACTACTTCTTCGAGATCGTGTGGCCTGATCTGTATGAGGCGGAAGACAACCCCCCCATCCTCTCCTCGATCGCCGAGATCGTCGGTGAGGACGACAACCTGACCGTGCAGGGTGTGTCCGGCGACGGTTGCACCGAGGGGGATACCACCACAACATGTGCCATCGGTTACTTCGGCTACGCCTACTACCAGGAGAATGCCGACATCCTCCAAACGGTGGCGGTCGACGGAGTGCAGCCCAGCGCCGAGTCCGTGGACGACAACACCTACCCGATTTCGCGTCCGCTGTACATGTACACATCGGCTCCGGTGATCGAAGCCAAGCTGCAGGTGGCCGAGTTCATGGCCTATTACCTGAACAACGTCAACGACCTCATCGATGAGGTGGGCTACTTCCCGGCACCCGACGAGTCGCTGCAGGAGGCCGCGGACAACATCAAGGCCGCAGCCGGTTGGTAGACCGACTAGACAGCGTGGATCCCGCTCGCTTCCCATGGGTAGTGGGCGGGCTCCACCATTCGCAGCGGAAAGGACCCCCACTACCTGATGACGGCTGACGATCGGATCCGGGCCGAGGGCCCGCCATCCTCACTTCAAAAGAGCCCTCGGCCGGGGGAGACGGCCATACGCGGTTTTCTCTTCATCTGCGGTGCGATCTCGATAGCCATCACGGTCGGGATCTTGTACGAGTTGGGCAAGGAGTCCTTTCTCTTCTTCCAGGACGAGAGCGTGTCGGTCGTCGACTTCCTCACCGACACTTTCTGGCAGCCTCAGGTTGGTCGTTTCGGCATCTGGCCCTTGGTCCTGGGGACACTCATGATCACCATTATCGCCATGCTCGTGGCGGTGCCGATCGGCTTGGCCTCGGCCATCTACCTGTCTGAGTATGCCAGCCGACGGGTGCGGGGCTTCTTCAAGCCGGTGCTCGAAGTCCTGGTCGGGATCCCCACGGTCGTCTATGGCTTCTTCGCTCTCACCTTCATGACCCCTTTGTTGCGGAGTGTCCTCGGCGCCAACGTGGTCGGGTTCTTCAATGTCCTCTCCGCCGGGATCGTCGTCGGGATACTCATCGTCCCCCTGATCAGCTCCCTGGCCGAGGACGCCCTGAGCGCGGTCCCTGACTCTCTGCGACAGGCCGCCTACGCCTTGGGGGCCTCCAAGCTCGAGGTGTCGACACGGGTGGTGGTTCCCGCAGCACTCTCCGGCATTGCCGCAGGCATTGTGATCGCCATGTCGCGAGCGGTCGGGGAAACCATGGTCGTCACCCTCGCAGCCGGAGCTTCGCCCCGAAACTTCATCCCGGGTGAGGACCCCTTCTTCGGCTACATCCTGAACCCATTCCAATCGGCGCAGGCGATGACGGGTTACATCGCGATAACCGCCAATGGTGACCTGAGCTACAACACCATCGACTACAACTCGATCTTCTCCATCGGTCTCACCCTGTTCTTCATGACCCTCGGGCTCAACTCTCTGAGTCGGCGTCTGGTCAACCGGTTCCGCCAGGCCTATCAATGAGCGTGGAGGCGCCGGAACGCCGCAGGGCCGACTTCTTCCCCACTGAGGAGGAGTACACCGGTCATCTCGGCTGGCGCAGCAGGAAGGCAACCTGGTTCCAGGGCTTTTGCATGGCGATGCTCACCATCGCCGTGATCGCTCTGGTCACATTGCTCTACACGATCATCAACGACTCGTTCGGCCTGGTCGCGATCGTCAACCAGAACCAGCCGGAGGACATCGTCGCCGACCTGGGCTACGACCCCGAGACGACCGGGCTCAATGGCATCACCTTCGACGAGATGGTGGGGCTCATCGAAGCCGATGTCTCCAGCGGCGTCGGCCGCCGCCTCGAGCGAGAGCAACGTTTCTACGAGAATCGCCTCGTCTTCGAGTCCGACCAGGTGTGGGCGGAGATCTGTGCATCGGAGGAACCGCCGTCTGGCTGCACGGCGGCACCTCGGGACCAGGCCAACGTGTTCGCGCTGGTCCAGGAGCGGGTGGTCCAGCCAGACGTCATCGCCAGCAACCAACTGGTGCATTCCCTGCTCGACCCCGGGGGATTCGAGGATGAGGTGGCCTCAGGGTTCGAGGCGGGCCGATTCCAGGAGTACACCTTCGAGCAGGTGGAGTTCGAGTGGAGAGCCTGGTTCAGCCCCACGTTCCTCCTCTCTCCGGCCAGCGCCACCCCCGAGATCGCCGGGATTCGCACCGCCATCCTGGGATCGATGTGGCTGGTGATCATCACGGTGCTCTTCGCGGTGCCGGTCGGTGTGGGAGCGGCGATCTACCTGGTCGAGTTTGCCCGCCCGTCGCGATTCAACAACCTCATCCAGACCAACATCAACAACCTCGCCGGTGTGCCCTCGATCATCTACGGGATGTTGGGTCTGGCCATCCTGGTCCGGGTTCTGGAGCCGATCACCTCGGGCGACATCTTCACCGGGGGTACCTCGCCCTCCGACAACGGTCGGACGATCCTCTCCGCGGGCATGACCCTGGGGCTGCTCACCCTCCCGGTGGTCATCATCAGCTCCCAGGAGGCCCTCAAGGCGGTGCCCGATTCCCTGCGGCAGGCGGGCATGGCCCTGGGCGCGACCAAGTGGCAGACCGTGCGCAGCCAGATACTGCCCGTGGCCATGCCCGGAGTGCTCACCGGGACGATCCTGGCCGTGGCGAGGGCCGTGGGGGAGACCGCCCCTTTGATCCTGGTAGGCGCCGCCAGCTTCATCACCGTCGACCCCAGCGGGCCGTTCTCCAAGTTCACCGCCCTCCCCATCCAGATTTTTCAGTGGACCTCGTTTCCTCAGGATGAGTTCAGGAATCTCGCCGCTGCCGCCAGCATTGCCCTTCTCCTCCTCTTGTTGACCCTCAATGCCGCCGCCGTGATACTTCGTAATCGATTCTCCAGGAGAGTGGAATGACCAACGAGACCTCAACCGAGGAAACGGTGACCTCGCCAGCGGGTGACGTGCCTGTGCCCCGGATCGAGCGCGCCGCGTCGAGCCCGGCGGTCAACTCCGTCCCCAACGTCATCGAGACCAGGGGTATGAGCGTCTTCTATGGCGATTTTCTCGCCGTGGCCGACGTCTCGCTCGACTTCGCCAAGAACCAGATCTCGGCCCTCATCGGGCCTTCCGGTTGCGGCAAGTCAACGGTGCTCAGGTCGCTCAACCGGATGAACGACCTGGTGCCCACTGCGAGGACGGTCGGCGAGGTCCACTATCACGGGGAAAACATCTACGCAGAGGGCATCGATCCGGTGCGGGTGCGCCGCACGATCGGGATGGTGTTCCAGAAGCCGAACCCGTTCCCGAAGTCGATCCACGACAACATCGCCTGGGGGGCCAAGGTCAACGGGTTCAAAGGCAACAAGACGGACATGGAGGGGCTCGTGGAGGAGGCGCTTCGCGCAGCTGCCCTCTGGGATGAGGTCAAGGACAAGCTCGCCGACTCGGGTTACTCATTGTCCGGCGGCCAGCAGCAACGTCTGTGCATCGCGCGGGCCATCGCCACCAAACCGGACGTGATCCTGATGGACGAGCCATGCTCCTCTCTCGATCCGATCGCCACTCTGCGGATCGAGGAGCTGATGCTCGAGCTCAAAGAGAACTACTCGATCATCATCGTGACCCACAACATGCAGCAGGCGGCCCGGGTCAGTGACAAGACCGCTTTCTTCAACGTCAAGCTGGATGACACGGGGATGCGCACGGGCCGGCTGGTGGAGTACAGCCCGACCGACCAGCTGTTCACCTCACCCCGGGAGAAGGACACCGAGGACTACATCACTGGTAGATTCGGATGACAGATATCAAAGACACCAACGTCCATTTCCATCAGGAGCTCGAGGAGCTCGAACGCAAGGTCCTGTCGATGGTCGATCGTGCCGAGCAGATGGTCGACATGGCAGTGGAGGCGGTGACGACCGACGACGTCGATCTCGCTGCTGAGGTCATCGAGCGGGACAACGGCATCGATCAGACCTATCTCGAGGTGCATCAGGACTGGACCGCACTCATGGCCAGGAACCAGCCGATGGGCTCGGACCTGCGCCGGATGACCAGCTTGATTCAGCTCAACGTCACTTTCGAGAGGATGGGCGACCAGTGTGTCAACATCGCCAAGATCGCCCAATTCAATGCGGGGCTGCCCCGAGTGGAGAGGATCTGTGAACAGATCCGGGAGATGCGTGACCTGGTTCGTCCCATGATCCGAACCGCTATCGAGGCCTATGTGCGCGCTGACATTGACGAAGCCAGGCTCCTCCCGGCGATGGACCATCCGGTCGACCGGCTCAACGCCAACATGTACAAGGAGACGGTGGCGGTCCGGGACAACCCGAAGCTCTTGGAGTGGGCGACGAAGATGCTCATGGTGTCCCGTGCCCTGGAAAGGGTCGGGGACCAGGCCGTCGACTTCGCCGAGCAGACGGCATATCTCATCACGGGAGAATGGGTCGAGTTCGATGAAGAAGGCTTGGCCCGAGTCCTGAATGACAGCGACGACTGACCGACGCGCCCATCGCATCCTGATCGTCGAGGACGAGCCGGGGCTCGCAGAGTCGGTTCGCTACGCCCTGGAGACCGAGGGATTCGAGGTGATGGTCGCCAGTACCGGGGTCAATGGGCTCGACCTCGCCCGGCGGTCGGGCCCGGATCTGGTCCTGTTGGATCTGATGCTCCCGGAGATGTCGGGACTCGACGTGTGCCGGCAGATCCGGTCCTCCTCCGACGTGCCAATCATCATGCTGACCGCGAAGGACTCCGAGGCAGACAAGGTCGCCGGCTTGGAGTTGGGCGCCGACGACTACATGACCAAGCCATTCTCGATGCGGGAGTTGCTCGCCCGGGTCCGGGCTCATCTCCGACGTGCCGCGAAGACCGGGCTCCTGGCCGAGTCCAACGAGGTGCTCAGAGGTGGCCCCATCGAGCTCGACATCGATGCTCACGTGACGCGGGTGGGCGGCGACGAGGTGGAGCTGCGTCCCAAGGAGTTCGAGCTGTTGGAGTCGTTGATGCGTCGCAAGAATCGTCTTGCCGCACGGCACACTCTGATCGACGAGGTGTGGGGCCCGTCGTACTTCGGGGACACCAAAACGCTCGATGTTCACATCAAACGGCTTCGGGAGAAGCTCGAGGCCGACTCCTCCAAGCCACGCCACATCGTCACGGTAAGGGGTCTCGGCTACAAATTCGTTGATGAGTAGCCGTTCCGGCGCCAGAACCAGACTCTCCTCACGGTTCATCACCTACTACGCCATCACCTACTTGGTGATGATCGGCCTGTTGGGCTTCGGCTTCGACCGATCGGCCCGGTCGGCCCTCCTCGAGCAGGTCGACGACAGTCTCCTCAGCGTGGCTCAACTGGGCAGCGATGTGTTGCCCGAGGAGGAATCGGGTTACCCGGGATGGGCTGAGACGATCTTCGACTCGAGTGGCTTCCGGACCACACTCATCACAGTCGATGGTGTGGTCCTCGCCGACTCCCACTCCGAGCCGGCGGTGATGGAGAACCACCTCGACCGGCCCGAGGTCCAAATGGCCCTGACGGGAGAGCCTGGTCGGGACAGTCGCGTCAGCGAAAGCACCGGCGCGGCGCAGCGCTACCTCGCCCTACCACCCGGCAACGGGCTGATGGTGAGGACCTCGGTGCCGACCCGGGTGATCGACGACGCGCTCTGGGAAGTTCGGCGGTCGGTCATCGTCGCGGCGTCGGCCCTCGGACTCTTCGGGGTCGTCTTGATGTCGTATCTGGCTCGCCGGTTGGCACAACCGATCAGCGAGCTCACCGACCAGGCGATCGCGGTTGCCGACGGGGAATTCGGAGTCTCGACAGGACGGTCGGGCATCGACGAGCTCGACCAGCTCGGACTGGCGATCTCGGTGATGGCCAATCGCCTCGGCTCGAGGGTCTCCGATGCCGAGCAGGCGACCGCCACCCTCGAGGTCGTCCTCGGGGCCCTGCCACAGGGCACCATCCTGATCGACCCTGAGGACCGGGTCCTCTACGTCAACTCGGCGGCGCACGCGCTACTCGGTGCCATCCCCGAGTCGCTGTCCAACGTGGCGCCGCTCCAGTTCCAGAACGCGGTTCGGGAAGCACGCATGACCAAGCAGCCCGACATCCGGGAGTTGGACCATGGAAGCCCCGTCCGGCGCTTGCGTGGTGTCGCCACCCCGTTCACCTCGGACGATCGAGTCCTCCTCTTCGTGATGGACATCACCGAGCGAGAGCGCACCGACTCGATCCGACGCGACTTCGTCGCCAATGCCTCCCACGAGCTCAAGACGCCGGTGTCGACGATCATCGCCTCGACCGAGGCGCTGCAGATCGCCCTCGACCGCGGCGACCCCTCGGCTGCAGGGTTCGCCGAGCAAATCGCGGCCTCGGCCCGTCAGCTCGACCTCCTCGTCGCCGATCTGCTCGATCTCTCGAGATTGGAGAAGGAGACTCCCGAGACGGCCCCGGTACGTCTCGATAGCCTGGTTCGTGACGAAGTCGAGCGAATCAGGGGCCGGTCCGAGAGCGAGGGGATCCACCTCGCGGTGACAACCGAGCAGGTGACCGCACCGGCGAATAACCGTGACCTGGCCATCGCGACTCGAAACCTGCTCGACAATGCGGTCCGGCACACCGCAGCCGGCGGCTCGATCGAGGTCATGGTTCGCCGCGAAGGCCCCAATGCAGTGGTCTCGGTGACAGACACCGGTGAGGGGATCCCATCCAGGGACATCGAACGGGTCTTCGAGCGTTTCTACCGGGTGGATTCGGCCCGATCCAGGGGTACCGGGGGAACCGGCCTGGGGCTGTCCATCGTCAAGCACGTCGCGGAGAGCCACGGAGGGGCGGTTTCGGTGGAGAGCGGGCTGGGGGTGGGCTCGACCTTCACCATCCGTCTCCCCGTAGCCCCCGAAAGCGAAGCGCCCACGGGCAACTAGCCTGTACCCGCCGGGACTGGCGTCTCGAACCCATGCTCGAATCGATCTCTCAACCTTCCGACCTACGTTCTCTGACACACGAACAGCTCGTGTCACTCAGTGAGGAGATCCGCAGCTTCATCCTCGAGAAGGTGTCGACGACCGGCGGGCATCTCTCCCCGAACCTGGGTGTGGTCGAGCTGACCCTTGCCCTGCACCGGGTGTTCGACTCGCCACGCGATCGGTTCATCTGGGATGTGGGCCACCAGGCATATGTGCACAAGATCGTCACCGGGCGCGCCGACCGTTTCGACGAGCTGAGGCACACCGGTGGTCTCTCCGGATACCCCAGTCGTGAGGAGTCCGAACACGACTTCGTGGAGAACAGCCACGCCTCGACCTCATTGAGCTACGCGCTGGGCCACGCCCTCGCCGGGTATGAGGGATGGACGGTGGCGGTCATCGGTGACGGCGCCCTCACCGGGGGCATGGCCTACGAAGCGCTCAACCACATCTCGGTGGCCCGCCCCGAGCGGCTCATCATCATCCTCAACGACAATGGAAGGTCCTATGCCCCCACCGTGGGCGGTCTAGCCGCGCTGTCCAACCTGGCCCACTACCGGATCGACCCGAGGTACGAGAAGGCGAAGAATGCCATCGGCCGGATTCTCCGGGGGATACCCCTGGTCGGGGAGACGGCCGACGAGATGGCGAGCCGCATGAAGGACGCGGTCAAGCAGATACTGGAGCCGGCAACGGTCTTCGATGCACTCGACCTCAAGTACACGGGTCAGATCGACGGACACGACATCGCCCTCCTCGAAGAGACCCTGGAGCAGGCGAAGACCTATCACGAGCCGGTGGTGGTTCACGTGATCACTGAGAAGGGCAACGGCTACCAGCCGGCCATCGAGGACGAGGAGGACAAGCTGCACGGTGTCGGCGCCTTCGACGTTGCGACCGGTAGGGCCCACAAGTCGGAGTTGAAGCTGACCGACGTGGCCGGCCGGGCGGTGGCCGAAGCCGCGGGGACCCGGCCCGACCTGGTTGGGATCTCTGCCGCCATGGTCTCGACGACCGGTCTCAAGCAGATGGCGCGGCGTTTCCCCGACCGGGTGTTCGACACCGGGATCGCCGAGCAGCACAGCGTGACCCTGGCCGCAGGGATGGCGATGGCGGGCAAGCGCCCCGTCGTCGCCCTCTACTCGGCGTTCCTGCAACGGGCCTTCGACCAGATCGTGGCCGATGTGGCATTGCATCATCTCCCGGTCACGTTTCTCATCGACCGGGCCGGGGTGACCGGGCCCGACGGGCCCTCCCACCATGGTGTCTTCGACCTCTCCTACCTGAGGATGATCCCCAATCTCGTCATCGGCGCCCCCGCCGACGCCACCGAGCTCTGCGCCATGATCGAGACCGCGTTCGATCACGACGGCCCGATCGCGGTTCGCTATCCCAAAGGTGGCGCGGTGTCGGTGCCGTCGCTGCCGGTGGAGCCTCTGCCCATCGGCCGGGCAGAGCTGATCAGCGAGGGTGAGGACGTATTGCTCATCGCGGTGGGGCGGATGGTGGAGATCGCGGAGAAGGCCGCGGTCGACCTCGGGGAAAAGGGGGTGAGCGCCGGGGTGGTCAACGCCCGTTGGGTCAAGCCACTCGACCCCCGCATCATCGAGTGGGCGGCCCCGGTTCGACATGTGGTCACCCTGGAGGACAACGTGGTGGCCGGAGGATTCGGGTCCGCCGTGATGGAGGCGTTCTCCGCAGCCGGTCTGGCCAAGGAAGTCACCAACATCGGGGTACCCGACCGGTTCCTGCCCTTCGGGGCGGCCCCCGACGTCATGGAGTCGGTGGGCATGGATCCCGACTCGGTGGCGGCGCGGGTCCTGTTGGTGGTCGAGGAGAGCTCCTGAACCTTCGCACAGAAACGTCTAGATAAGCTCGATTTCCTCATACTGGAAGACGGCGCGGAAGCCGAGCCGCTCGTAGAGGTGCAGCGCGGACTGGTTGGCCGTCTCGACATTGAGACCGATCGTCTCGTAGTGCTCCATCAGGTGACGGCACAACGCCGACATCACGAGCCTCCCCAGCCCCCGGCCCCGGTGAGAGGGGCGGGTGATCACCGCCCCGATGGCCGCGACGCCATGTCGCTTGCTGACCACGTGGGTCCCCGCCGAGGCGACCAGACGACCATCCTCCCAAATGCCGACGAAGGGATTGCGCTTCATCATGGTGGGAAGGAAGAAGGCGCCACCCTCGTCGGACCGGTGGAGGTCGTTGAGGGCATCGAGTTCGTTGGCACCGAGGGTCACCGCATCAGGACCGTCGGCCTGCTCGTTGAGCTCCTCGAGGATCATCCTCCAGTGGGGCCCGATGGCCCTGGTCGAGCGCACCTGTGAGATCGACTCGTACATGCCCACTGGCCCAGTGACCCACGATCCACCCGGTAGGCGGGCCTGAACCTCTGCGAGCAGGGCCACCGTCGCCTCGGGGGCGACCCGGGACATGGCATACCCGGTCAGCCAGTCGACGCCGACAGAGACCAGGCCGACCGCTGCCGAACCGTCCCGGAACCAGACGCTGGCCGACCAGTAGGGCTCTTCGAGGTCCGCCAGGCCGTATAGATGTGTCTCGCGGTCCCCTCCGAACAGCTCGCCTAACTCGTCGGGATCGCTTACCTTCCTCACAACCGTCCGGCGTCGATGATTCTCTGCAGGAACTGGCGGGTGCGGGGCTCCGATGGGTTGCCAAAGATGTCGGCAGGGGGCCCCGTCTCGAGGAACACCCCGTCGTCGAGGAAGCAGACCTTGTCGGCCACGTCCCGGGCGAAGCCCATCTCGTGGGTGGCGATGATCATCGTCATTCCCTCGTCCTTGAGGTTGCGAATCACCCCGAGCACTTCGGCCACCAGCTCGGGGTCGAGCGCCGAGGTGACTTCGTCGAACAGCATCAACTCCGGCTGGGAGGCCAGGGCGCGCACGACCGCCACCCTCTGCTGTTGGCCGCCCGAGAGCCGGTCCGGGTACTCGTCGATCTTGTCGGACAGCCCGAAACGGTCGAGCAACTCGTGAGCCCTCGCCTCGGCCTCTGCCTTGCCCACCCCGTGGACCTTGATCGGGCCGAGGGTGATGTTGCGCAGGACGTTCATGTGTGGAAACAGGTTGAAGGCCTGGAAGACGATGCCCATCTTCTGTCTGATCGTGTTCGGGTTCACGCCGGGATCGGTGATCGACTCGCCGTCCATGAGGATGTCACCGTCATCGATGGGCACCAGGAGGTTGACACACTTGAGGAGGGTGGACTTGCCCGATCCCGAAGAGCCGATGAGACACACCACCTCGTGTGGCTCGACTTCGAGGTCGACATCACGGAGCACCGCCCTGCCCTCGTACGCCTTGACCAGCCCTCTGATCTCGACCTTGGCCGTCATGCGCTTCCCATGCTCTGTTTGCGACGCCTGTCCCGTTCGGTGAACCAGTCGGCGAACCGGGCCATCGGGACGCTGGCGACGAGGAACAGGACGGCGGCGGCGACGTAGGCGGTGTAGTTGAAGGTGCGTGCGTTGTAGATCTGGGCCTCCCGCACGGCTTCACGGATACCGAGCACGAAGACGAGGGCCACGTCCTTTTGAAGACTCACGAAGCCGTTGAGCAACGCCGGGATCACGTTGCGGATCGCCTGGGGGACGGTGACATACCGGAGGGACTGCACCTGGGTGAGACCCAACGACCTCCCCGCCATGCGCTGACTCTCGTGAACGGAGTCGATTCCGGCCCGGTAGACCTCGGCGGTGTAGGCGCTGTAGCTGATCACCAATGCCGCCACTCCCCAGAAGAGCCGGCTGTTGGGAACACCTGGCAACTGGAGTGCGGGAACCCCGAATCCGAGCACGAGGATCAGCAGGATGATCGGGATGCCTCTGATGAGGTCGATGTAGCCGACAACCAACGCCCGCAAAGGGAAGAAGGCGGGGCCGCGCAGGGCACGGATCATCGCCAGGACCAACGCAAACGCCAGGATGAGGACCTCGGCCACGGCGAACATCTGGATGTTGAGCCAGAAGCCTCCCAGCACGTCGGGCCAGGCCGCCCTGAAGTGCTCCGGGTTGAAGAACTGTTGCTGGACTTCGGGCCAGGCCTCCGAAGTGAGCACCCACCACAAGATCAGCCCGGTGAACACCACCGTCGAGACGGCGGCGATGAGCGCGCCACGCGCCCCTTCCTCCCAATGCCGACGCGGCCGTGGCACCGGATGCCACAACCCCGGTCCTCTCACCTTGTCCGGGGGTGTGCTCATGTCCACGCCCTCAGATCACCGGACGGGCCGCTGTGACGAGATGTTGCGATCGGTTATCCGCTGATGGTGGGGACCGCGCCTTCTTGGGTGAGCCACTCGTCCTCGAGTGCCTGCAGGGTCCCCTCGTCGCGAAGCTCGCCGAGCGCCTCGTTGACACAGGCGACCAGGCTGTTGCCGCTCTCGAACAGCAGCCCGAAGTTGTCGGGCTCGGCGGCCTCGGTCTCGAATTGGCCGGTGATCACCGAGCCCTCGACCTGGACCGCGGTGATGAAGTAAGCGGTGGGGAGGTCGACCACTAGACCGTCGATCTGCCCGGCATTCATCGCCGCTTCCACGTCGACGTTCTCGTCGTAGACGCTGGCCTCCTCGTTGGGCTGGATGACGTCCTCGACGAAGTCGAGGCTGGTGGTGCCGATGGCGGCCCCCAACCTCGCGTCCTTGAGATCTTCGATCGAAGTGGCGTTGGCGAAGGGGGAGTCCGGGAAGGTGACCAGGGCTTGTCTCGTCGTGTAGTAGGGATCGCTGAAGTCGACGACTTCCTCCCGCTCCTCGGTGATCGAGTACTGCTGGATGTTGAAGTCCCAGTCCTTGGGCCCCACTGCGATCGCCTCGTCGAACCCGGTGCGGACGAAGGTGACTTGGTCGTCGGAGAACCCGAGTCTGTCGGCCAGCTCGTAGACGAGGGCGCCTTCGAAACCGGTCCCCGACTCGGGCACGTCGAAGTTGTCGTCCCCGACTCCCATCCATGGCGGGAACACCGGCTCCCCGGTGGCCACGGTGAGGGAGCCCGGCGTCACCAGGTTCAGATCATCGGTTTCACAGCTCTCGGCGGAGGTTCCGGTGGTGTCGGTCACGTCTTCGTCGGCGCAAGAAACCACCACAAGAGCCAGGGCCGACAGGATTGCGACCAGCTTGGTCAGACGGATTCGAGTGTCCATCATCACCTTCTCCAATTGATGCGAACGCGGGAGCATAACTGCCGGAATGGGCAGCGGGCACGACGAGGCGTCGAAACGGGTCGGCACGGGCTGCCGGACCGGTATACGCTCTCGACTCCCACAGGTTCCGGCCTGTGCTTTCAAATGGAGGCAAAATGAAGAACAAGACCCGGCTAGTGGCCTTATCGGCTGCGTTGGCCCTGGTTCTCGCCGCATGTGGCGGGAACGGCGGCTCCGGCGACCTCGGGCTGATCACCGATGATGTGTTGACGGTTTGTACCGATTCGCCATATGCGCCCATGGAGTTCGAACAAGACGGCGAGTTCACCGGATTCGACATCGAGCTGATGCGCGCCATCGCATCCGAGTTGGGTCTGTCCGATATCGCGGTGGTCAACACCGGCTTCGACCCGATCACCTCGGGTCTGGCGATGGAGGCCGGCGACTGTGACATCGCCGCCGCCTCGATAACGATCACCGATGACCGCGAAGAGAACATCGACTTCACCGACGGCTACTTCACCGCCGATCAGTCCTTGCTCGTCGCTGACGGGGCCCCCACGTCTTTGGCCGACTTCTCCGGAAGCTCGCTCGCAGTGCAGACTGGGACCACTGGTGAGGCGTACGCCAATGAGAACGCCCCCGAGGGCACCGAAATTCAGTCGTTCGAGAACCCCGGTGACGTCTTCACCGCACTCGAAGCCGGGAACATCCAAGGTGTGCTCCAGGACATCGTCCCCAACGCCGAGTACGCCCTCAACAACGATGGCGTGAGCCTCGCCGAGACCTTCCCTACGGACGAGACCTACGGCTTCGCCACCAAAGAAGAAGGCGCCGAGGCTCTCCTGGAGGCAGTGAACGAGGCCCTGCAAACGCTTCGCGACAATGGGACCTACGACGATATCTACGCCGACTGGTTCAGCTAGAGAGCCGGTGTTGTCGATAACCGACGGAAGGGCGACCCGGTAGGGTCGCCCTTCTTCCATGGCCCTGACCAGACGACGAAGAGCTTCCCTGCAGAGGGCCGGGCTCTACGCCGTCATGATCATCGCCGGCGCGATGGCTCTTCTCCTGGCCGACTGGGCGTCCATCGCCAGAGTCTTCTTCAACCCCCAGATCATGGCCGACATGATGCCCGAGGCCATCACCGTTGGGGTGCGCAACACCATCTTCTACACCGTAGGGGCGTTCACCTTCGGGTTTGTCTTCGCCGTGATCCTGGCGTTGATGCGTCTCTCTCCGGTCGGGCCCTATCGCTGGATCGCAACCGGCTATATCGAGTTTTTCAGGAGCATCCCCGCCCTGATCACAATCCTCGTGGTGGCTTTCGGCATCCCGATCGCGTTGGGGGCCCGGGTTCCGGGTGGCATCCTGGGGACGGGAAGCGTGGGTCTGGGGATCGTGGCCGCCGCATATATGGCGGAGACCCTTCGGGCGGGGATCGAGGCGGTTCCCCTGGGTCAGGCAGAGGCGGCTCGCTCACTCGGCATGTCGAGCGGGAAGGCGATGATGTTCATCGTCCTTCCCCAGGCATTTCGCATCATCATCCCCCCGCTCACCAACGAGCTGGTGCTTCTCATAAAGGACACCTCGCTCCTGTTCGTCATCGGCACCACTCCGTTGACCAAGGAGCTGACCAAGTTCGCCCGCGACTTCATGGCGCTGACCGCGAATGCGACCCCACTGACCGTTGCGGCGATCCTCTACCTGATAATCACCCTGCCGCTCACGTTCCTGGTGCGTCGGCTGGAGAGGAGCGCCGGTAAGGGTCGTCGAAGCGCCACCGACCGGGAAAACCGGCAGGAGAGCAAGAAAGCCGAGGCCGCCACGTGACGACACCGGTCATCGAGATCAAGGATCTCCACAAGCGCTTCGGCCCACTGGAGGTTCTCAAGGGCATCGACTTCAAGGTCGACTCGGGAGAGGTGGTGTGTGTCATCGGGCCTTCCGGCTCGGGCAAGTCCACCTTGCTTCGTTGTGTCAACCGTCTCGAGGAGGCAACGGTGGGCACGATCCTCATCGAGGGTGAGGACATCACCGACCCCGACGCCGATGTCGACGCACTCCGCACCAAGATCGGCATGGTCTTTCAACAGTTCAACCTGTTCCCGCATCTCTCCGTACTGAAGAACCTGACGATCGCGCAACGCCGTGTCCTGGGCCGCTCCAAGGAGGAGGCCCACCAGATAGCGGTGGAGATGCTCCACCGGGTCGGCTTGAGCGACAAGGTCGATGAATATCCCCAGCGGCTCTCTGGCGGTCAGATGCAGCGGGTGGCCATCGCCCGGGCCCTTTCGATGAAACCGGACATGATGCTCTTCGACGAGCCCACCTCTTCGCTGGACCCCGAACTGGTCGGCGAGGTCCTCGACGTCATGCGCAACCTCGCCAAAGACGGCATGACGATGTTGGTCGTCACTCACGAGATGAGCTTTGCCCTAGAGGTGGCCGATCGAGTCGTCTTCATGGATGAGGGGGTCGTAATCGAGGAGGGCCCTCCCTCCCAGGTGCTCAGAGAGCCCAAGTCCGAGCGGGCCCGTCGCTTTCTCCGAACGGTAATTCATAGGTGAGCGACCACCCGTTTCCCTCGCACACCCATCTTCGACCTGGCTAGGGTCGCTGGCTATGCGCGCGGGCTGTGGTCGGCGCGCCCCCTATCGATGGAGGACCAATGAAGAGAAGCAAGCTCTTGGTGGCCTTGGCTGCCTTGGCGCTGGTGTTCGCGGCCTGTACCGACGCAGGTGGCGGTGACGACACCACCACTACCGCCGATGCCGGTGGCGAG
Source organism: Acidimicrobiia bacterium (assembly GCA_035512955.1). Taxonomy (GTDB): domain Bacteria; phylum Actinomycetota; class Acidimicrobiia; order Spongiisociales; family ZC4RG35; genus JANQRA01. The sequence goes on along the minus strand of DATKCZ010000034.1, from coordinate 110,608 downwards.
GGCAACGGCGACGGAGCACCTGCTGGAGGCAGACTCGCCGCCGTGCAAGAGGCTGGTGTCATCGTCTGTGGTGTCAACGAGACCCTTCCCGGGTTCGGCGTTATCGACGATGAAGGAAACTTCTCGGGTTTCGACGTCGACTTCTGTCGTGTCGTTGCGGCGGGCATCCTCGGCGACGCCGAGGCAGTGGAGTTCTTCCCTCTCACCGCCGAGGCTCGGTTCCCCGCCCTCCAGTCGGGTGAGATCGACGTGATGATCCGGAACACCACCTGGACCGCCCTTCGTGACGGTCAGGAAGGCGCAACCTTCCTCCACACCACGTTCTACGACGGGCAGGGGATGATGGTCCCGGCCGACACCGGGTTCACCGAGCTCGAAGACCTGGCCAACGCCAACATCTGCGTGCTCTCCGGCACCACCACCGAGTTGAACCTGACCGCGGTCTTCGACTCCCGCGGCATACCGTTCAACCCGATCGTGTTCGAGGACAACACCCAGCTCCGGCCCGCCTATGAAGAGGGTCAATGCGAGGCGTGGACCTCGGACGCATCCCAGCTGGCAGCCTTCAAGGCTTCCATCGAGGACGAGGGTGGCGCCGAGCAGTCCATCATGGCCGAGATCTTCTCGAAAGAGCCCCTGGGCCCGGTGGTCTCCGACGGCGACTCCGAATGGGCGCAGGCGGTCGAGTGGACGGTGATGGCGACGGTGCAGGCCTGGGAGTTCGGCATCGACTCGTCGAACGTCGACGGATTCCAATCAGATCATCCCGACGTCCAGAACCTCCTGGGTGCGGGCACCGATGAAGCAGCCGGCCTCGATCTGCCGGCCGACTTCGCGGTGCAGATCATCACCCAAGTGGGCAACTACGAGGAGATCTACAACCGGCACATCCCGGCGATCGGCATAGCGCTCGAAGGAACCCCCAACGACCTGTGGACCAACGGTGGTCTTCAGTACGTCCCGCCCTACCACTGACCACGAAACCGGTGAGGGTGGCCATCCGGCCACCCTCACCGTCTTCACTGGATGACAACAACTAAACCGCGACGAGAGGTGGCGCGTCCGCCGTTCTGGCGTGATATCCGCGTGCTGCGGGTGGTGGGCCAGGTCGTCGCGGTGGTGATTGTCTTCCTTCTCCTCCGCTGGCTCTACAACAACCTGGTCGCCAGTTTCGACCGGTTGGGCATTGCCCTCAACTTCGACTTCTTGACGAGTCAGACCCGGTTCCGCATCGCGTATTACAACGAGTTCGAACCGAGCTCACCGGTGTGGCAGATGGTCCTGGTCGGGATCAAGAACACCTTTCTCGCCGGGTTCTTCGGCATAATCGTCGCCTCGGTGATCGGTCTCATCGTCGGCGTCTCCCGGCTCTCCGACAACTGGTTGGTGGCCCGGCTCGCCACCATCTACGTCGAGATCTTCCGCAACATCCCGCCCCTGGTCATCATCATCTTCTTCGGCTTCGCCCTCTTCTTCTTCGGTCCGTTTCCCATCCTCTCGGAGTCGTGGGAGCTCTCCCTCGGCGGTAACAACCTCCTCATCCTCAACAAGGACCGCTGGGCGGTGCCGGGGATCCTGGCGACCGGAGGCCTCACCGTCTTTTGGATGATCCTTGCAGTCGGAGTGGTCGCCACCTACATCGTGTGGAGATGGCGCACCCGGGTGTTCGACGACACCGGCCAGCCCCATCATCGGGTCCTGTGGAGTGTCGGAGTGCTGCTGGGCTTCTTCCTCGTCGGGTATCTGGCGACAGGAACACCCCTGGAGATGTCGTGGCCGGTGATAACCGAGGACCGGCGTCTCTTTCAGGGGGGATTCGCCTTCAACTGGGGCTTTATCTCGCTCACCGCCGCCCTCGGTCTGTACACCGCCAGCCATATCGGTGAGATCGTTCGCGGCTCGATCCTTGCGGTGCACGGTGGCCAGTCCGAGGCGGCCAACGCCCTGGCACTCTCGGCTTTTCAGCGATATCGCTTCGTGGTGCTGCCCCAGGCCATGCGAATCGCCTTGCCGCCGACGATCAACCAATACCTCAACCTGGTGAAGAACACCTCGCTAGGGGTGGCGGTCGGTTACGCCGAGATCACCGCCCTGACCAGGACCTCCATCGGCAATGGTCGTCCCACCTTCCAGTCGATCATCATCTTGATGGTGGTCTATCTCGGCTTCTCCCTGGTCATCTCGCTGATCCTCAACATCGTCAACCGCCGATTCACCCTGGTGGAACGATGACGGCTGGTTCGCCTCCGATCGCTTCAGGGCCTCTCACCGGGTGGGTCAAGCGGAGCCTGTTCAAGAACTGGTGGTCGGGTCTCATCACCATCGTCCTCTTGCCTATCGTCCTCCTGGCGGGATACCGGGCGTTTCTCTTCTTCTTCGTCAACGGTCAATGGGATGCGGTCACCCGCAACCTCACCCTCTTCATGCAGGGAACTTTCCCTCGAGCTCAGCAATGGCGATTGACCGCCCAGATCCTGGCATTCGCCCTGGCCTTCGGGATGGCCGCGGGGACCAGCCGGGCTTCGGCGAGTGATCGAGCACAGGACGCCGGGCTCCCGTTCCACGAGGAGACGGCTCGGGCAACGCTGGCCCGTATGTGGTCACTGGTCGGGTTCATCGCCCTGCTGCTCTACTTCGCCACCATCGATGAGACCGGGAATCCTTTCAACCCGTTCCTCCTGGTCGGATCCGCCGTGGTCATCGCCATCATCGGATTCCAGGCAAAACGGCTGCCCCGCCGGATACGCAACCTGGGGTGGCTCCTCACCGCGGTGTTGCTGCTCCTCGGATTCCAGGTCGTCTCCGGGTTCGGAGCGGACGACTGGATTCCCATCGGCTTGATCCTCGGGATAGCAGCCTATGCGGTGACCCCCACCCCCTTCGGGGGAGCGCTCCCTCGAGTGGTGACCAGGCTGGTCGCCGCGGTGGTCGTGGCCTTCACCGTTCGCTTCGTCTACTCGGCGGTCGACCAACCGGGGATCGGGTGGGACGAGTGGTCGGGTCTCCACCTCACCCTGATGGTCTCAGCGATCTCTATCGTATTGGCGTTCCCGGTCGGGCTCCTGCTCGCACTGGGCCGCCGCTCATCGTTGCCCGCGCTTCGCATCATGTCGACCGCATACATCGAGCTGATCCGTGGTGTCCCCCTGATCACTCTGTTGTTCATGGGCCAGTTCGTGTTGCAGCAGCTCCTGCCTCAGGGGACAGACCTATCCCGGGTCACCAGGGCGATCGCGGCGATAACCCTGTTCACCGCGGCATACGTCGCAGAGATCGTCCGTGGGGGTTTGCAGGCGCTTCCCAAGGGTCAGACCGAAGCGGCGCAGGCCCTGGGTCTCAGCCCGGCCAAGACCACCCGTCTCATCGTCCTTCCCCAGGCGCTGCGAGCGGTGATCCCGGCGATGGTCGGCCAGTTCATCTCCCTGTTCAAGGACTCTTCGCTGCTCACCATCATCGGTATCACCGAGTTCCTCGGTGTCAGGGAGATCGCCCATGCCCAAGCCGACTTTCGCGGAGTGTCCATCGCCGAGACCCTGGTGTTCGTGGCCATCGGCTATTGGGCCTTCTCCTTTGCCATGTCGCGCGAGAGCCAAAGACTGGAACGTAGATTGAGGGTGAGCAGATGACGAGCGAGCAGAGAGCACAGGCGTTCACGGACGCCACGAAGGCCAAGGGCGATGCCCTCATCGAGGTGTCCGACGTTGACAAGTTCTTCGGCGACTTCCAGGCGTTGAAGAACATCAACATGAGAGTCGGGCTGCAGGAGGTCGTGGTGGTCATCGGGCCATCCGGGTCGGGGAAGTCGACGCTGATCCGCTGTATAAATCGTCTCGAGAAACACGACCGGGGATCGATCGTGGTCGACGGCATCGAGCTGACCGATGACATAAAGAACATCCAGGAGGTCCGACGGGAGACCGGCATGGTTTTCCAGCAGTTCAACCTCTTCCCCCATCTCACCGTGATCGACAACATCACCCTGGCCCCTCGCCAGGTGCGCCGCCTGCCCAAGATGGAGGCGGAGGAGGAGGCGATGAAGCTCCTCGAGCGGGTCGGCATCCCCGAGCAGGCGAGAAAGTACCCGGGCCAGCTGTCGGGTGGCCAGCAGCAGCGGGTGGCCATCGCCCGATCCCTCGCGATGAGGCCCAAGGTGATGCTGTTCGACGAGGTCACCTCGGCACTCGACCCCGAGATGATCAAAGAGGTGCTCGACGTGATGGTGGAGCTGGCCAAGGGGGGGATGACCATGATCGTGGTCACTCACGAGATGGGCTTCGCCCGGGCCGTGGCACACCGGGTGATGTTCATGGCCGACGGCAAGATCGTCGAGGTGGGCACCCCCGAGCACTTCTTCACCGACCCCCAAGAAGAGCGGACCAAACTCTTCCTCAGCCAAATCCTCTAACTCGTTCCTGATGCGCCCGGGCCGGTATCCAGCAGGCTTGACGGCGCGCGGAACTCCTCAGGTCACACTTGATGCCGTCGAGGCGGACCCTCGTTACCCTCATGACCGGTGTCCGCCACTTCCTCCAAGGTCTTGCTCGCGCTCGGTGGAGGCGCCCTCTCCGGCGCACTCATATTCGCTCTGGTCTCGTCGGGCACGGCTGAGGATCCCGACCAGACCCCTGCCTTGGCCGACGAGCCCAGCACTTCCAGCTCGCTGACAACCACTTCGAGCACCTCCACGACCACCTCCACCACCAGCACCTCCACGTCCACCACGATCCCACCCAAAGGCACGGTGGTTATCCAGGGGACGGGGGACGTCAACCTCGACCCCGACTACATCCCCGCCCTCGGGGCCAACGGCTACCACTACGCCTGGTCGGCTCTCGAGGGCATCTTCCACGAGGACGATCTGACCGTCATCAATCTGGAGTGCGCCCCTTCCGACATCGGCGCCCCCGAGCCGAAGGAGTTCGTGTTTCGGTGTCCCACCGAGTCCTTGTCGTCGCTGAGCGCCGCGGGGGTGGAAGTGGCCAACATGGGCAACAACCACAGTGGCGATTACGGAAAGGACGCCCTTGTCGACGGTCGGGCCCAGCTGATCGATTCCGGAGTCGCCCCGGTGGGTGCGGGGGGCGACGTCGTCGAGGCCGGCGAGCCCGCAGTCTTCGAGGCCAACGGCTGGAAGATCGCCGTCGTCGGCTTTGGCGGGGTGTTCCCGACACCGGCCTGGTTCGCCACCGACGACCGCGCAGGGATGCGAGATGGCGACGACATTCCCTCGATGGTGGCCGCGGTCGAGGCGGCGGAGGCGGTCGCCGATATCGTGGTGGTCGCCATTCATTGGGGTGTCGAGCTCGACCTCGAGCCACGGCCGGAGGATGTGGAGCGCGCCCTGGCGATGATCGAGGCGGGGGCCGACGTGATCTTCGGTCATCATCCCCACCGGATGCAGCCATTGGAGATGGTCGACGGGGCGGCGGTATTCTGGTCTCTCGGTAACTTCGTTTGGCCGCGACACTCGGCGGCGGGGTCGACGACCGCGGTTGCCCGGGCCGTCGTACACCCCGACGGGAGCATCGATGCTTGCTTGATACCTGCATTCATCGAGAATCCAGGCCAACCTGTGCTCACCGGGGCACCGGAGTGCGGGCCCGAGTCAGGAAAATGATGCAGGAACGATCAGGACCTATCCTGTTGATGATCGCCTTCGGGGCGATGCTGGGATTCGTCGTCTTCCTCCTCGTGGGGCCGCGTGACGCCAGTGGCGACACCCTCGCCGGCTCCGCGACCACCGTCGCCCCCGCTCCGGGTGACGGGGGATCCGGGACCACGTCTGCACCCGGTTCGACGACGGGCGATGTCGATGCGACGACGACGACGTTGGCCGGGCTCGATCGTGAGCCCAACACCATCCCGGGCGCGACAGTGGGCCAGCCCTGGGGATCGATCACCGGGCTGAGCATGTTCCGGGGCAACCCGACCCGCACCTTCTACGGGACGGGGCCCATATCAGGCTCGCCCTCGCAGATCTGGAGCTACCCCGACAGCGGCATGTGCAGCCAGTCGACCAATCTGGGGCAGACCACAACGTGGTGTGGCATGGGCTGGACCGGCCAGCCTGCGGTTTGGGAGCGGCCCGATGGGGTCACCGAGCTCATCTTCGGGGCGTACGACCGTGCGATCCACTTCGTCGACGCCGCCACCGGCCAGGACCTCCGGTCGCGGTTCGTCACCGGGGACATCATCAAGGGATCGGTGACCGTCGACCCCGACGGCTTCCCTCTCCTCTACTCGGGATCGCGGGACAACAAGCTGCGGATCATCGCCCTCGACCGGTCGGAGCCGACCGAGTTGTGGTCTCTGGACGCCTACGACGTGGAGGGCACCTGGAACGACGACTGGGACGGCAATCCCCTCATCATCGACGACATCATGTACGAGGGTGGGGAGAATGGATGGTTCTTCGCCTACCAGCTCAACCGGGGTTACGACGGCTCGGGCCTGGTCACGGTCGAACCGGAGCGGCTCCTGGCCATGCCGGGGTACGACAGCGAGTTGCGCAGTCTGGCCGGTGGCAACCTCTCCATCGAGAACTCGGTGGCGGCCTACGAGCAGCGGGTCTACTTCGCCAACTCCGCCGGCCGGGTGGTCGGTCTCGACGTCTCCGAGATCCGCAACGGCAACGCACCGGTCGTCTTCGATTACTACGCGGGCGGTGACATCGACGCCAGCATCGTCATCGATTCGGACGGGACGCTCTACGTCTCGGTCAACGTCAAGCCGGCGCAGGTCGGCCAGGGATATCGGACCGCAGGCAACATCGAGCGCACCCGGGAAGTCGGCCAGCTCATCAAGCTCGACCCATACACCAGCGGCGACCCCCTCGTCTGGGGTGTCGACCTGACAGCCGAGGGCGGCGACTCCGGTACGTGGGCGACCCCGGCCCTCCACGCCGGGCTCCTCTACACCAACACCCACCTGGGCTCGTTGATCGCGGTCGACGCCGCCACCGGTGACGTCGTGTGGCGCGACGGGACGGTCGGCTGGCACTCCTGGTCGTCTCCGGCGGTGGTCGACGGGACGCTGGTGGTGGCCACCTGTGTCGGCGATCTGCGTGGCTACTCGTTGGAAAACCCGCGGGCTCCCCAGCTGAGCTGGACGGTGCCGGTGGGGGAGTCCTGTCTCGAGGCCACCCCCGCCATCTGGAACGGTGTCATCTACCTCGGGTCTCGTGACGGCTACATCCGTGCCTTCAAGTAGATGAGACAACTCGCGCTCAGTCTGGCCCTGGCCCTTACAGCCTGTTCCAACGGTGCGGGCGACGCCACCACCACCACGACCACGGTGGAGTCGACCACCTCGACGTCATCGGCGACCACGACCACCCAGCCTCCACCGGACTGTCCCGCCGCTCCGTATGAGATGCCCGCACTGCCTCTCGGAGTTGGGCAAGGGGAGCTCGACACCGACACGCTCGACCCCGACGTCTGGACATCGGTTCCGGGGACCAACACCACCTTCGTCCCCCGCAGCGACGACACCGTGGCCATAGCGTTGATCAGGGGAACTCTCCCTGCGGTCGACTGGCCGGGGGAGAAGGGCGAGGTATCCATCGATGGCACCCGGGCCGCGGTGGGTCCGCATCCTGACGGCACATGGGTGGCCGGCTGGTTCGAGCAGCCGCGAGAGCGTTGCGATCTCTACACCATGGTGTTCTACCCACCGTGGGATCCCAATGACGTCGCGGAGACGTTGCAGGGCATGAACCGCGTGGGCGGCTGAACGGTTGTGCCGCGAGTTGCCGTAGTGGCATGCCGATGCACAACGGACGCGAAAAGGGGCCCCTGGAGGCCCCTTCTCGAGGTCACTGCGGCCGCGGTGTGGTGCCCGCCGCCTCCTCCTGGGTCTCCTTGAACAGCTCGGCGATGGCGGCGACCGATCCGAGGACACCCGCGGTGTCCAGCGGCAGGAAGATCTTCGTCGCCTGGCCGTCGGCGATCCCCTGCAGCGCCTCCAGGTAACGGATGGCGATCAGGTCAGGGGTGGGGTCTCCGGTATGGATCGCCGAGAACACCCGCTCGATGGCCTGGCCTTCACCTTCGGCCACGGTCAGCTTCTGGTACTTCTCGGCGTCGGCGACCCGCTTGATCGCCTCGGCCTGGCCGTCGGCCTCGAGCACCTGGGACTCCTTGACCCCCTCCGCCCTGAGGATGGCGGCCCGCTTCAGACCCTCTGCCTCGGTGACGGCGGCACGCCGGTCACGCTCGGCCTTCATCTGACGGTGCATGGCGTCGGTCACGTCGACCGGCGGCTCGATCCGCTGGATCTCGACACGGACCACACGGACACCCCACTTGTCGGTGGCGTCGTCGAGGATCTGACGGAGCTTGGCGTTGATCACCTCGCGTGAAGTGAGGGCGGCATCGAGATCGAGGTCACCCACGACGTTTCGCAAGTTGGTCTGGGCCAGCTTGGTGACGGCGAGGATGAAGTTGCCCACGTTGTACTGCAGCTTCACCGGGTCGGTGGCCTCGTAGTAGATGACGGCGTCGACGGTCACCACCACGTTGTCCTTGGTGATGACCTCCTGTGGGGGCACGTCGATGACCTGCTCCCGCATGTCGACCTTGGTCAGCCGTTTCACGAACGGCATGACCCAGCGCAGACCGGACTCGACGGTCTTCTCGTACCGGCCGAGGAACTCGATCAGACCCTTCTGGAAGGGCCGGACCACCTTGAACCCGGCGGCTGCGACGGTGATCAGACCGATCGCGATGATCACGAACAGGATCACTACTGGATCCATGACATTGCTTCCTTTCTCCTAAACCTGACTTCCCGTCAGTCCTCGAGCTGCTCGACGATGAGCCGAGCACCATCTACCTGGGTCACGACGATCTTCGCCCCGACCGGGATCTGGCCCAATGCCGTTGCCCGCCACTCCTCGTTGAGGATGCGGACCATGCCAGCGCCGGTATGTGGATCGATGCCCTGGAGGACGATTCCTTCGGACCCGATCCAACGATTCGCTCCGACACGAGGCTGCTCGCCCTCGTCCTGACGGCCGATGAACCTGCGCAGATAGACCAGCGAGATCATCGACACCCCGAAGAAGACCAGCCATTGCGCGACGACGGGGGCCCCGATCCAGGCGAGGATCGCTGCGGCGCCACCGCCGATCGCGAACGGCAAGAGGAAGAAGCCGGCTGTGAACATCTCCCCGATCCCCAGCGCGATGGCGAACACTGTCCATAGCCATCGCCACATTTCATTGTCCACGTCGCTACCTCCTTGTGCTGCCACGGCAACGGCGGCGACCAGCGCTGCCGCTCCCGACCCGTACAGGACCAGCTCCCGACGGGTCTCCTTTCGTCTCCTGGTCGTCCCACTCCGAACGTCTACCCAACTAGCCACCGCCTTGCCTCGCCGGGCCGCGGCCCAGCCTTCGGCGAAGGCGGCCCGGTCCCCGACCACGTCGTCAACGGTCCTTCCGTCCAACTCCGCTTCCATGAGATGCCGTTCGAGCTCTTCTCGCATCTCGGCGACACTCTCCGGCGACAGACCGGTCTCGAGCCAGTAGCGCTGCACCTCGGAGAGGACTCGACCTCTGTCGGTCACTGCGCACCTCCGTTCAGCACCGCGTCCACCGAACCGCGGAACACCCGCCACTCGTCGCGCCACCGTTCGAGGGTCTCCCTCCCCCGCCCCGACATCCGGTAGTACTTGCGGGCGGGGCCCTCGTTGCTCTGCACCAGGTAGCCCTCGATCAGCCCCTGTTTCTGGAGACGGGAGAGAAGGGGATAAATCGAGCCCTCGCTGACCAGGTCGAGCCCGCGTTGTCTCAGTTTGCTGACCATCTCGTACCCGTACGAGGCCTCCTCTTCAATGAGTGAAAGTAGACACATCTCGAGCACTCCGTGGAGCAACTGGGTGGCTCGGCCCTGACCAGCTTGCCGTGGTACCATGTATCACACAGTACCAGACACGGCCAGGAAGTCAATATCACAAGGCTCCACATCGTTGCCGTGAGTGGAGAGGGATGGTAACCCGGTATCCTCACCCCGCTGACGGTTCGGTAGACAGATTTGATATGACACGACTCAAGTTTTCTATTAAACTTGTCAGAACTGATGGATCCTGAAAAGCTGACCGCACGCACAAGAGAAGCCCTGCTAACTGCGACGACTCTGGCCCGGGAGCACAACCACGCCTCGGTCATGCCCGCCCACCTCGGGCTGGCCCTACTCGGTCAGGCCGAGGGTATCGTCTACCCGCTCCTCGACCGTCTCGGGATCTCCGCCCTGGATCTGAGGCGAGCCCTGGAGGCCCGGCTCGACAGTCAGCCCCGCGTCTACGGCGACGCCGAGGTGGGCACCTCCAACGAGCTATCCCGGGTGCTGACCGAGGCCGACCGTCATCGGGCTGCGATGAAAGACGACTATCTGTCGGTCGAGCATCTCCTTCTCGCCCTCGCCGAGAGTCTCGGGCTCGAAGAGAAGGCGCTCCGTTCCGCGATCGAAGAGGTGCGGGGGGGACGTCGGGTCACCACCGACGACCCGGAGTCGACCCTCAACGCGCTGGAGCAATACGGGCGCGACCTGACCGCAGTGGCTCGCCAGGGAAAGCTCGACCCGGTCATCGGGCGCGACGACGAGATCCGCCGGGTCATCCAGGTGCTCTCCCGTCGCACCAAGAACAACCCGGTCCTCATCGGCGAGCCCGGTGTCGGCAAGACCGCCATCGTGGAGGGCCTGGCCCGCCGCGTCGCCGACGGGGACGTCCCCGAAGGTTTGAAGACCAAGCGAATCGTGGCCCTGGACCTGGGCTCAATGTTGGCCGGGGCCAAGTACCGGGGTGAGTTCGAGGAGCGTCTCAAGGCGGTCCTCGACGAGATCAAACAGTCCGAGGGCGAGATCATCACCTTTCTCGACGAGCTGCACACCCTGGTGGGCGCCGGCGCCGCCGAAGGCGCCATGGATGCCTCCAACATGCTCAAACCGATGCTGGCGCGGGGTGAGCTCCGTCTCATCGGCGCCACCACGCTCGACGAGTACCGCAAGCACATCGAGAAGGACGCCGCTCTCGAACGCCGCTTCCAGCCGGTGCTGGTCGAGCCGCCCTCCGTCGAGGAGACCATCGGGATCCTGCGTGGTCTCAAGGAGCGCTACGAGGTGCACCACGGGGTTCGCATCACCGACTCGGCGCTGGTGGCCGCTGCCGTCCTCTCCGATCGATACATCACGGCCCGGTTCCTCCCCGACAAGGCGATCGACCTGATCGACGAGTCGGCCTCGCGTCTGCGGATCGAGATCGACTCGATGCCCGAGGAGATCGACGAGCTGACCCGCCGCCGCATCCAGCTCGAGATCGAGCGCGAGGCGCTGAAGAAAGAGAAGGACAAGGCCTCGAAGGAGCGACTCCGAGGAGTGGAGCAGGAGATCGCCGATCTGACCGAGGAGATCGACGCTCTGACCGCCATGTGGGACTTGGAGAAGGAGGCCATCACCGCCATCCGCGACCTTAAGGGCCGGATCGAGGAGGCTCGCAACCAGGCCGAGCTGGCAGAACGAGCAGGTGACCTGGGCAAGGCCGCCGAGCTCCGTTACGGGACGATCAACGACCTCACGAGCCAGCTCGGGGAAAGAGAGCGCGAGCTGGCCAAGCTCCACGAGCAGGGCACCATGCTGTCAGAGGAGGTCGGCGACGAGGACGTGGCCGAGGTGGTGTCGCGTTGGACGGGGATCCCGCTCTCCAAGCTCATGGAAGGCGAGACCGAGAAGCTGATCCATCTCGAGGAACAACTGCATCGGCGTGTCGTCGGCCAGGATGTCGCGGTCGCGGCCGTGGCCAATGCGGTGCGACGGAGCAGAGCCGGGCTGTCCGACCCGCGTCGCCCCGTCGGCTCTTTCCTGTTCCTCGGCCCGACCGGGGTGGGCAAAACCGAGCTGGCCCGCGCCCTTGCCGAGTTCCTCTTCGACGACGAGCGCTCGATGGTTCGCATCGACATGTCCGAGTACATGGAGAAACACTCCGTGAGCAGGCTGATCGGCGCCCCTCCCGGCTACGTGGGATATGACGAGGGCGGACAGCTCACCGAGGCGGTGCGGAGACGGCCGTATTCGGTGGTCTTGCTCGATGAGGTGGAGAAGGCCCACCCCGAGGTGTTCAACGTCCTGCTCCAGCTTCTCGACGATGGTCGGCTCACCGATGGACATGGCCGGACCGTCGACTTCACCAGCGTGGTGCTGATCATGACCTCCAACCTGGGGTCGCAATTCATCGATCCCGACCTCCCTCGGGAGGTCGTTGAGGAACGGGTTCTCGGAGCGATGCGTGAGGCGTTCCGCCCCGAGTTCCTCAACCGCATCGACGACGTCATCGTCTTCGACAAGCTGAGCTGGGAGAACCTGCGCGAGATCGTCGAGATCCAGATGGCCTCGCTTCGGGACCGGCTGGCCGGGCGACGCATCGACCTCGCCATCACCGACGATGCTCTCGACCTGCTGGCCGAGCGTGGCTACGACCCGGTCTACGGTGCCCGTCCGCTCAAGCGGGTGCTACAGAAAGACCTCGCCGACCCGATCGCCACCGCGATCCTCGAGGGCCGGTTCGGCGAGGGCGACACCGTCAAGGTGGTGGTCGAGGACGGGGAGTTGGGCTTGGGCTAGCTCCCAAACGGGGACCACACCAGCGTCCCTTCGTGGAACTGGCTCCAGGCGAACCAGAATGCCTCGTGACTGCTCAGTTCGACCCCTGCCGGGTCGAACACCCGGATCGAGTCTTCCAGCCTGACGGTCAATCCTTCGAACTCGAACTCGCCCTCCGCCAGTGCCTCTCTCGTGGAGGCCACCGGGAAGGCGATTGGGGTCCCGTCGGGGGCGATCACCCCGACCACCTTCTCCTGAACCGGGAGCCGCGGGTCGACATCCCCTACCGGGAAGATCGGACCGGCATCGTCGCGGTCTCCCAGCGGGTCGTCGACATAGCTGCGTCCGATACCCCCGTCGCCGGCGAGGATGCGGGTGCCCGGGTGGGCCTGCTTCCAATCACCCCAGGTCGAGGCGACCACGGATACCTGTTCGAGGACGATGCCGTTCGCTCCCAGCGGCCCGGTCAGGGCGCCTCCGGTGAAGGTATCGACGGCCGATCGGGTGGTCAGGTCGAACATGAGCTTGTTGGAACGAGACAGCAACCCCGATGTGCGGAGAACCACGCGGTCGACACCGGGGACCGGATCCACGTAGTAGGCCTGAGCCGATCCGCAGAGCGTGCAGTAGGGGATGCCCAGCTCACGCCCGCCGAGAGTGAGATTGACCATCTCGTGAACTTCCATCTGGTTCTTGGGCAGAGCGATCGCCGCCTCGTTGACCACCACGCCGAACACGATCCGCTCGTCGGGATACCAGTCACCACCGGCGGCGTCGGTGGTCTCGGGATAGTCGAGGGCGGGGATGCAATTGCACGGGCCGTTGTCACCCAGGGGCCTGGTGTCGGCGAGGACACCGCCCCAGGTGACCAGACGCCAATCGACCCCGTGGTCCTCGTCGAAGAACCGTTGCCACAGATCCTCGACCTGGGTGTAGACCTGAGCCTTCGCCGCCGGGTAGCCGTCCCAGGCCGGCAAGTCCCAGGCGATCAGGTGGTTCATCGCCCAGACGAAGTCCACCTCGCCCGGCCGCCAATCGGCCCCGGTCAGCTCGGTGAACGCGGCCACCAGATGGTCCCGCGGCTCCCCACCCTGATAGAAGCGGAGCAGGTCGGAGATCAGCCACGCCACCCGCGGGTCACCGGTATCGACCAGCTCCCCGACCCCGGTCGGGTCCCAATCGGTGGTGAACAGGTCGGCCAAGACACCATCGACCGCCAGATCCACGTCAGCTGGCACGGGGCCGCCGGGTATCTGCGGTGGCGGCGGGAAGGTGGGTGAGGGAGAGGGCGTGGTCGCACCACCCGTGGTCGTCGGGTCAGTGACCGGCCCATTGCAAGCAGCCAGCGTCACCAGGAGCGCCGCAACCACTCGTGTCATGAAGACCAACGTATCCCGGCGCGGGTCTGTCGGACATAAAGGACCGTGGTCCCGGCGTGGCGCTGACTCCCTTCTTCCGCGGGCTCACCGCTCAGATTATGCGTGCCTCTCGTCCCGCGACCCTCCGTAGCCGACCTCCTGGAGGACCCAGCCGTTCCCGTCCGGGTCGGTGAAGCCAGAGTAGGTCCCGTAATTCCGGCGTTCGGGGTCCGGGCCGTCCTCCCAGCCCCCAGGTCCCATATGCCGGATCGGGTCGAGCTCGACACCCCGGCCCGCCAGCTCTGCCACGGCGGCTTCCATGTCGGACACCACCAGGTGAATCCCTTTGATGGGGCGGTTGTCCTCGACCCCCAGCCCGATCCCGAAGGTGATCGAACAGGCCGACCCGGGTGGTGTGAACTGCACCACCCGGAACTCGTCGTTGGGCTGATGGTCGACGTCGAGGATGAACCCGGCCTTGTTGGCGTAGAACTGCTTGGCCCGGTCGACGTCGGCCACCGGGAGCAACACCAGTTCGAGTTTCATCTCGACCATCAGGCACTCTCCAGCAGAGAGGCGAGGACTTCGTCCGCTCGATCGAGGCTGTGTTGGAGACCCTTCTCCATGCCCGAGGCGATCTGGGCGTCCCGGCTCTCCTTGCTCTCGTGAAGGACGAGGATGGTCATCGTGGTCACCCCGTCGTTTTCCTCGAGAGTGAGGGTGTTGACGGTTGCGGCATCGGGATATCCCTCGAACACCTCGGTCGAGACGAGTCGGTGGGGTCGCTCGATCTCCTTGTAGACGCCGTGGAACGCGACCTCTCCGTAGCCGGCATTCGCCGCGACGAAGCGGTAACTGCCTCCGACCCTGAGGTCGATGTCACACACGGTCATCGGGTCGCTTTCGTATCCCCACCAGTTCCTCACGTGCTCGGGTGTGGTCCACACGTCGAACACCAGCTCGGCTGGGGCTTCGAAGACCCTGGTGATCTCGATCTCCCGGTCTGAGGGGAGAGTCACCACGGCGGTGCCGGTCCTGTCGCTTGTCATCCCTGGTCCTTTCGCTGCAGCTCATCGAGGTAGCCGTCGAGCCGATCGAGCCGCTCGCTCCAATGCCTCTCGTACTCCTTGACCCATTCGTGGATCGGTCTCAATGCGATGGCGTTGAGGCGATACAGCCGTTGGCGGCCCACCGAGCGTGACCTGACCAAACCGACCTCCTTGAGCACCTTGAGATGCTTGGAGACCTGGGGTTGGGAGACGGGCAGCACCTCCACGAGGTCTGTGACCGAGCGCTCCCCTTCGACGAGGACGTCGAGGATCTGGCGTCGTCTCGGCTCCGCCACGGCATTGAACGCGTCGGCGGTGGTGGCGGCTCGTGCCATGGGAGGGATAATACATACCTATATGCGAATATATCAACCCAGTCGGTATATCAACCCAGTCGGCCGCCTGCCCTGAACAGCGAGCGAAGCAATCACCTCTTCGGCGCCCGGGCTCGGCGAGATAGTCCTTGGCGGCCACGCGACCGGCACGCCGGATCGAGTGGCTGGTGCTCAGAACGGGGGCGCGCCGAACCCGGTGACCGTCGAATGGGCCTTGTCCCCTACTTCGCCGGCGGGGGTGAGCTGGGCTCGTGCCCGACCGCCGTCGGGTATCTCGAGCTCCACGACCAGCGCCTTGCCGGCCACGGCCGCACCCTTGAGGGTCTGGATGACACCCGTCCAATTGCCCATCTCGGTGTTGGTTTCGAGCGCCGCAGCCCCCGTGGTGAGGAGGATGCCGTCGCCTCCCAGGATCCTGACAGGACCCTCATATGAGTCGGCCATCAACGCTCTCTGCCATAAATGGCGCGGATCTGGCTGCGGAGGAGGATCTCGGGTGGGCGGCCGGCGGCCTCCGCGGCTTCTTCCATCTCCTCGAGCTTGTCACGCAACCGGTCCAGCTTTCTCTTGAGACGGCGGTTCTCCTCTTGGAGGGCGAGAACCTGACGAACTCCCTCGAGGTTCATGCCCTGATTGGTCATGTCCTGGATCAATTGGAGGCGCTCGATGTCTTCTTGGGAGTAGCGGCGAGTACCGCCGGGAGTACGGAACGGATCGATGAGACCCTTGCGCTCATAGATGCGGAGCGTCTGGGGGTGCATCCCCGCCAGCTCGGCTGCCACCGAGATGACGAATACGGCCCTCTGTGAGTCTGTCATTTCGTATCGCCCATCATCTCAGATGAGACCTGATGTCGTCGGTCTCATGCTCGGCCAATTCTTCGAGCAGCCTCTTTTCTTCCTTGCTCAGCTTCTTGGGGACTGCCACCTCGACGGTCACCAGCAGGTCGCCCTGAGGACCCCGTTCGGGGCTGATTCCCTTGCCTCTCACCCGGAAGGTCTTCCCCGAAGGCGTGCCGGAGGGAATCTTCACCCTGACCCCTCCATTGAGGGTGGGGACATCGATCCTGGTTCCCAGAGTGGCTTCGGTGTAGGTGATCGGGATCTTGAGCGTCAGGTCGTTGCCTTTGCGGCCGAAGGTGCGGCTTGGCGCCACTCGGATCCTGACCATCAGGTCGCCGGGGGGCCCACCTAACGAGCCCGGGCCACCTTTGCCCCGCACCCGCAGGGTGGTCCCATCCTTGACCCCCGCGGGGACGCGCAGCTTCACCTGCCGGCGGCGGTTCTCGGTCCCCGTTCCACGGCAACGGGTGCATTTGGTCTCGATCAGCCTCCCCGACCCCCCGCATTGGGGGCAGGGCTGTGAGAAAGAGAAGAAGCCCTGGTTCTGGGCGACGACGCCACGGCCACCACAGGTGGGACATGTGGCGATCGATGAGCCTGGCTCTGCGCCCCTGCCCGAGCAGCGGGAACAGGCGGCCGCCCCCTCGATGGTGACCTCGGTGGTCGCTCCGAAGGCGGCGTCCTCGAAGCCGATGGTGAGCTCGGTGGCCACATCGGCACCTCTGGTGGGACCGCTTCCTCTCGACCGCTGGGAGCCGAATCCGAAGAGGTCACCGACGCCTCCGAGCCCGCCGAGCAGATCCTGGAGATCCTCCACCCTTACCTGCTGTCCGCCGAAACCGCCGAACCCGGGCCCGCCCTGGGCGCCAAAGCCCTGGAATCCGCCGGAGGCGGCGAGACGACGCACCTGGTCGTACTCCTTGCGTTGCTCGACGTCGGAGAGGGTGGCGTAGGCCTCCGAGATCTCCTTGAACCTCTCCTCGGCGGCCTCGTCCCCGGGGTTGGCGTCGGGGTGGTGGGTCTGCGCCAGCTTTCGATAGGCTTTCTTGATCTCGTCGGCGGAGGCGGTGTCGGCCACCCCGAGGACCTTGTAGAAGTCCTTGTCCAGCCAATCGCGGTTCATGACGAGACTTCCAGGACCACCAATGCCGCTCGCAGGACCCTTTTGTTGAGGCGGTAGCCGCGGCGAAGCTCTTGGGAGACGTGGAGCTCACCCTCACCGGCCGGGGCGCCCACGGGCTCGTGTACCTCGGGGTCGAACGGCTCCCCAATGGTGGGGATCACCTCGAGACCCTCGCTCTTCAGAGCGTTGAGCAGCTGCTCCCGAGTGTTGATCATCCCCTTGTAGAGCTTTTGCTCGGTATCGGTCGTCGGTTGCGACTCCAGGGCGGCATCGAAGGAGTCGAGAACGGGCATCAACCCGCGTACGACCTTCTCGGTCGCCCGGTCGAGCATGACCGCGTTCTCGCGGGCGGTGCGCTTGCGGTAATTGTCGAAGTCGGCCGCCACCCGTTTCAGGTCGTCGAGAAAAGTCCCGGCCTCGTCACGGGCGGTCCTCAGCTCCTGCAACAACAGCGCGATCGCCTCGTCTCTGTCGTCCGGGAGCTCCAGACCCAGCGAATGTGGGTCTGGAGTCTGCTCGGCCTCGACCGGGAGCGCCTCGACTACCTCATCGGCGGTCTCGGCACCCTCCTCATTCATCCTCATCCTCGACGATCTCGGCCTCGACGACCTCGTCATCCTCCGTCGAGGTGTCTGCCCCGCCCTCGCCGGCGGCCTGCTGCTCCGACGCCGCCTGTTGATAGAGACGGGTGGCCATGGCCTGGCTGGCTTGGACCAGTTGGTCCATCTTGGAACGTATGGCCTCGGTATCTGCTTCTGCGTCACCAAGGACCTCGTTGAGGGCGGTCCTCGCCTCCTCGACCGAGGTCTTCTCCTCGTCGGTCATCTGTTCGCCCGACTCCTCGATGAGCCTGTCGGTCTGATGGACGAGTTGCTCGGCCTGGTTTCGTGTCTCCACGGCCTCACGTCGCTTGGCATCTTCCTCTGCGTATGCCTCGGCGTCTTTCACCATGCGATCGATGTCATCCTGGGCGAGGGCAGTGCCACCCGTGATGGTCATCTTCTGCTCCTTGTTGGTCGCCAGGTCCTTGGCGTTCACATGGACGATGCCGTTGGCGTCGATGTCGAAGGTGACCTCGATCTGGGGCACCCCCATCGGGGCCGGAGGGATGCCGGTGAGTCGGAACTTGCCGAGACTGTTGTTGTCATTGGCCATGGTCCGCTCCCCTTGCAGCACGTTGATCTCGACCTCGGGCTGATTGTTGTCAGCGGTGGTGAAGATCTCGGATCGCTTGGTGGGGATGGTCGTGTTGCGCTCGATCATCCTGGTCATCACCCCGCCCTTGGTCTCGATGCCGAGCGTGAGCGGAGTGACATCGAGGAGCAGGATGTCCTTGACGTCTCCCTTGAGGACTCCGGCTTGTATGGCGGCGCCGGCGGCGACCACCTCGTCGGGGTTGACTCCCTTGTGGGGCTCCTTGCCGGTGAGTCTCTGAATCAACTCCTGGACCGCGGGCATGCGAGTCGAGCCGCCGACCATCACAACGTGGTCGATCTCCTCGACGGCGATGCCGGCGTCCTTGATCGCTTGATCGAAGGGGCGCTTGGTGCGATCGAGGAGATCTTCGGTCAGCTTCTGGAATTCGGAGCGGGTCAGCTTGTATTGCATGTGGAGTGGCCCGGCGTCGGTGGCGGTGATGAACGGGAGGTTGATCTCGGTCTCGGCAACCGAGGACAGTTCGATCTTCGCCTTCTCCGCGGCTTCCTTGAGACGCTGGCTGGCCATCCGGTCGGCGGACAGGTCGACTCCGTGGTCGTCCTTGAAGCTCTTTACCAGCCATGCGATGACGGCATCGTCCCAGTCGTCGCCACCGAGATGGGTGTCACCCGAGGTGGCCTTGACCTCGAACACCCCTTCCCCGATCTCGAGCACTGACACGTCGAAGGTGCCCCCACCGAGGTCGAAGACGAGGATCGTCTGGTCGGATTTCTTGTCGAGCCCGTAGGCGAGCGAAGCGGCAGTGGGCTCGTTGATGATGCGCAGCACGTTGAGCCCGGCGATCTGGCCGGCTTCTTTGGTGGCCTGGCGCTGGGCGTCGTTGAAGTACGCGGGGACGGTGATGACTGCGTCGCTCACCGTGTCGCCGAGATATGACTCTGCGTCCCTCTTCAGCTTCATGAGGATACGGGCGGAGACCTCCTGAGCGGTGTACGACTTGTCGTCGACTTGAATCGACCAATCGGTGCCGATCTGACGCTTCACGGAACGGACCGTGTGGTCGGGATTGGTGATGGCTTGACGCTTGGCAACCTCGCCAACCAGCACTTCTCCATCTTTGAAAGAGACGATGGAGGGGGTGGTGCGACCACCCTCGGCGTTGGCGATCACCACGGGATCACCACCCTCGAGGACGGCGATCACACTGTTCGTGGTTCCTAGGTCGATGCCTACGGCGCGGGGCATTTCTTGGTTCCTTCCGATGTAGGGCTTAGTCGGATCGGATTGTACAACCTGAGTGTGGGTGTATCAAGTTCAATGAGACTTGACTTGTCTACCTGGGGTTTCAGGCCGCCAGACTCTTGATGTACTCCACCAGATCGGTGATTTGTTGGTCGTCGAGTTGATCGGCGTAGAAGATGGGCATCACCGCGTCGAACCCCTCGACGACCTGGTTGACGGGGTCGACGATCGAGTTGAACAGGTAGACATCGTCGGCCGGCACCTCCTCACCGCTGGCGAGAGGTCTCGTCGAACCGGCGAGACCCTTCCAGGTGGGCCCCGAACCGGGGCGGCCGTCGGTGGTGTGACACTGGAGGCAACCCTGCCCTTCCGCCAGGGCCTCACCGCGTGCGGCGGCCTCGGGATCGACGGTGATCGTCTGGGTGGTGTCGGTGGCATCTCCGTCGAGGCTCTGACCGGTGAAGAGGAAGAGGCCGATGCCCAGTCCGACCACGACGATGAGGGCGAGAGCGCCCTCTGTCCAACTGCTCATGAGCGGTGAACCGTAGACAGGACGGTGACCAAATATAGGGTTTGGGGGTGGTACCGCTCACCCGACGCCAATTTCTCGGCGCGGCCACCGGTCTGGCCCTGGTGGGGCCCGGTCTCGCCCTTCCTGCACGAGGCCTGACCATCAACCCCCGTTCGTCCTGGGGTGCGGACCTGGAACCGAAAGGCCCGCTCGGGGTCGAGGACGTGAAATTCCTCATCGTCCACCACTCGGCGTCCCACAACGGTCATACCGGGGCGGATGTGCCCCGCATCCTCAGGGGGTGGTTCGAGTTCCACACCGGCTCCCGGGGCTGGAACGACATCGCCTACAACTTCGTCATCGACTCGGAGGGCGGGATCTGGGAGGCGAGACAGGGGAGTCTCGACGGCCCGGTCGCCGGGGACGCCACCGGGGGGAACCAGGGTTTCACCCAACTCGTGTGTCTGATCGGGGACACCAACACCGCGGCGCCGACCGCCGCCGCCCTGCAGTCTCTGGTCCAGACGTTGGCCTGGTCGGCCAAGCGATACGCGGTGTCGACCTCGCCCGGGGCCGAGGTCACCTTCACCTCGAGGGGCTCGAACAAGTGGCCGGAGGGCACCTCGGTGACGACGCCGACGATCGCGGGCCACCGTGACATGAGCCAGACCTCTTGTCCCGGATCCAGCCTCTACTCCCACGTGGTGGGCTCGCTCACCGCCGAGGTGGAGGCGGCGCGGGGAGGGAGCCCGCCGCCGACCACCACCAGCCCTCCGACCACCAGCTCCTTCACCCCGAGCACCAGCTCCACCACCACCATCCCGCCGACCACGACGACGACCATCCCCGCGTCCACCACCACGACGACGACGCCACCGTCGACCACCACCGCGCCGGCTTCGAGCACTACCGCGCCAGCGTCGACCACGACTCGGCCGACTCCGCCGACCAGCTTTCCTCTCTCAGTCGAGCCGGTGGCGGCCGACCCCGGCTTCCCCTCCGGGATCCTCGCCACCGCGGGGGCGATGGTGGCTACCGGGGCCGGTCTGCTTCTCTGGCGTCATCGCCGCATGGGTGGTGGTTGACGCGGGGCGCGGGCGAGCATAAAAAGGGCGTCGATCGCGACCTCCACAATGGGGGCCACCTCACCGAAGGGAACCAAATGGACCTCATCGACACCGTCTCCTTGATCCTGAGACTCTGGGCCGGGCTGGTGATGCTCGCCCACGGTGTCAATCACGCCCGAAGTCAGGAAGGGACCGCCAGATGGTTCCAGCGGGTCGGTTTCCGGTCACCGGTGCTCAATGCCCGGCTCTCGGCGGGCAATGAGGTCGCCATCGGGCTGGCGCTGCTCGGCGGTCTGCTGACCTCGATCGCCGCCGCCGGTCTCGCCGCCACGATGCTGGTGGCATTCTGGGCAATTCACCGTTTTGCCGGCTTCTTCGTCTTTCACCGACCCGATGAGGGATATGAGTACGTGGCGACCCTGGCCGTGGTTGCACTGGCCATCACCATCCTCGGCCCCGGCGCAGTCTCGATCGACGCTGCACTCGGCATCGACGAGACGCTGAGCGGGGCCACCGGCGCATTGATCTTCGCCCTCGGGCTTCTGGCGGGGGCCGCCCAGCTCGCCGTCTTCTGGCGCAAGCCCAGCGGGAACGATGGGGACGCGTGAGTTTCCGCGCCCTCCCCGATCACTTCGTCGCGACCAGGGATGCCCTCCATCAGATCGCCTTCTTCGCGGTGAGCCCGGCCCGTTACAAGGTGACGGGCCGCATGGGGCTGAGAGTCACGCCCGGCGGCTTTGGAACCCCTCCTTTCGGGGACAGGGTCGCCAGAGTGGATGGGGACCTCCTGGTCCACGAACAGGCGGGCAACCTCGCCACCCAGTCGATCACCACCGTTCGGGCCGCCACCGAGTTCTTCGGCAACCGATACGAGGTGGACTGGTTCGCCGATTTCCACGACCCGCTGCACCCAGTCGACCCCGACCTCGAGCTCGAGGTGGATGAGGCGGCGGCGCGGGCTCTCGGTGATTGGTTCGGCTTCGGAGCTGAAGTCCTCGACCGCCTCCGGGCACAGGCTCTCGAAGATGACGATGTCGGTGAGGTCCAGCTCTGGCCCGAGCACTTCGATGTGGCAGCCGAGCTGGGGCGCGAGGACCGGGGGCAGCGGGCGGCATTCGGGGCCTCCCCGGGCGATGGGGCGCATCCCGATCCCTACTTCTACGTGTCGCCCTGGGCTGAGGTCGACAACTCGAACCCGTACTGGAACGACGAGAGCTTTGGAGGGGCGAGTATTGGTTATCCCGCCCTCGTGGACGCCTCGGACCCGGGGCGGGCCGCCCTCGACTTCCTACTCGAGGGCCACCGAATCCTTCACTCCTCCTGACGCCAGGGTGTCGATCAGCCCGGCGGCAGCCGCGGTGATCTGGGCGATGGTGACGTCGTACCCCTGGTCGGGGCCGCCGTAGGGGTCGGGAACCTCGTCGGAGTCGGTGTCGGGGTCGAAGGTCCTGAACAGCCGTACCTTGGCGCGGTCCTCGAGACTGGGGGCGAGGTCCATCACGTCCCGCAGATTGGCGCGGTCCATCACCACGATCATGTCGAACCGGTCGAAGTCGGCTTTGTTGATCACCCGGGCCCTTCCGTCGACCTCGAGACCCACCCGTGCTCCGGCAGCCACCGCTTGCGGGGTCGGTGGGTCGCCGACATGCCAGGTCCCGGTGCCGGCGGAATCGACCTCCACCTTCAGATCGGCGCGCTCCGCCTCCTGGCGAATCGCCGCGGCGGCCGCCGGTGACCGGCAGATGTTGCCTGCACAGACCGCCAATATGCGGGTGGTCACGGTCGTTCCCCGGTGATCCGCTGTCGGGCGAGGTCGAGGTAGGCCTGCTCGGTGTCGAATCCGACGTACCGCCGGTCGGCCTGCACCGCCGCCACCGCGGTGGTGCCTGACCCGATGAACGGGTCGAGCACGAGGTCGCCCCGGTAGGTGTAGAGCTCGATGAGCCGTCTCGGGAGGTCGACGGGAAATGGGGCGGGATGGCCCACCCGCCTCGCGCTGGCGGTTGGCATCTCCCAGACGTCGATGGTGCTCTCGAGGAAGTCCTCGGTCGCGATGGTCGCCTCGTGGGGCAGGCCCCGTCTTTGACGGACCGGCCCCTTCAACGCCCGGTCGAATCTCCCCTTGGAGGCCACGACGACCCGTTCGGTCACATCACGCAGCACCGGGTTCTGGGGCGAGCGAAACGATCCCCAGGCACAGCTCCCCCCGGCTCCCTTCGCCTTCTGCCAGATGATCTCTCCCCGGAGCAGCATCCCGAGGTCGTCCTGGAGGAGGGAGATGACGTCGGCCGACAGTGAGCGGTAAGGCTTGCGGCCCAGATTGGCGACGTTGACGGCCATCCGCCCTCCCGGTTCCAGCTTGGCCAGACAGATCGCCAGGACGTCGTGGAGCATCTCGAGGTACTCCACATAACTCGAAGGAACGTGTCCGGCCGCCATGTCGGTCTCGTACTGCTTGCCCGTGTAGTAAGGGGGCGAGGTGACCACCAAGGCCACTGACCGATCGGCCACCTGGGCATCGGTCATGGCCCGGGCGTCGGCGCAGAACAGCTTGTCGACCGCCACCGGTTTCTCGACCCGTTCGTCGCCAGACAGCGCAGGTGGGACGAACCGGTCGTAGAACGACGTCGAGTCGTGGGACTCGCGTTTGCCGGAACCGAAATCGGAGGTGGCCGTAGCCAGGCGCCGCCGTGCCATGTGCTCTGAAGTTACCCGGTGGCCTCGAGATGGCGTGGGATGCCGGATCGACTTCAATTGGGTCGAGCAGATGAGAATCGTCCTTCCCGAGGACCGTCCCCGCTTCGAGATGCCCGTCAGGGACGGTGCAGTCGTGACACTGAGCCCCGTCCTCAAAGCAGATCGGGAGTTCTTCGAGAAGGGCATAGAGGAGATGTCCGTGAAGAGCCGGTTCTACCGGTTCGGCCTGGGAGTGGGCAGTCTCAGCCAAAGAGAGCTCGACTATCTCTCAGACGTGGACCAACAGGCCCATGTCGCCTGGGGTGCGGCCCTGGGCGACGACGTGGCCGGCGTGGGCAGATACATCGTGGCAATGGACGGGTCATCCGCGGAGGTGGCGGTCACCGTCCTCGACGACATGCAGCGGCGAGGGGTGGGGACGGCCCTGCTCACCGCGTTGGTCGCGGTTGCCAGGGCTGACGGCATCTCCGAGTTCACCTTCGAGGCGCGGTTCGACAACCCGGCCGTGGTCAGGATGCTCGGCGACATCGAGGTGACTCCGATCGCCAGCGACGGGCTCATCGAGCGCCGGATTCGTCTCACCGACCTGCCCGTCAGCGAGCACGAGCCACGATTGGTGGCGGTGATGGGCGAGACGCGGGGCTAGTCCCCGACGGGCTCCTCCTCGAGGTCGAGAGACGCCGAGTTCACGCAGTAACGAAGCCCGGTGGGGTTGGGGCCGTCGTCGAAGACGTGTCCGAGGTGCCCGCCACAGTTGGCACACTTGATCTCGGTGCGGACCATCCCATAGGAGCGGTCATCTTCCTCCTCCACGACGTCGTCGGAGAGGGGCTTGAAGAAGCTGGGCCACCCGCTGTGGGACTCGAACTTGGTGTCTGACGAGAACAGCTTCTCACCGCACCCCGCACACCGGTACACGCCGTCGGTCTTGGCGTCCCAGTAATTCCCGGTGAACGCACGCTCGGTCCCACCTTGACGGAGCACCTGGTACTGGTCGGGGGTGAGCCTCTCCCTCCACTCCGATTCGGTCTGTGGCATGTCTGTCATATCACGTCCTCCTCGTGCCCATTCAACCCGAGGTGTTCCTCTAGTCGGTCGATGAACACCTTCTGCGCCGGGTTGAGCTTCGATCTCGCCCCCTCCGGCCCGAACCAGCCAACCCGATCGATCTCGGGGTATTCCCGCCCGTGGAGGGTGAATATCCCGGGTTTGAACGTCTCGAGGTCGAAGTCGGCCTCGATCGCCCAGGCCACGACGACCTTGCGCGACTTGAGAACGGTCTCCCCGAGCGATAGCCACCCGGTCATGGGTGCGGCCCAGCCCGTCTCCTCTACGAACTCCCGGGCGGCGGCGATCTCGTCGGCTTCCCCCTCGTTGACGATCCCTTTGACGACCGACCACGAGCCGGCGTCCTTCCTCTCGAACCACGGCCCCCCGGGGTGGGCGATCAGGATCTCGAGAGTGCGATTGAAACGGTACGGAAGAAGACCCGCTGATCTCACCGGGCCCGACATTACGCTGCCGACGTGACCGTCTTGGCCACTACCACGCCGGGTGAGCAGGACCTGGCGGCGTTCGACACCAGTCTGCAACTCGGTGAGTCAGAGCCTCTGAGCGTTGGGGTGAAGCGGGTGACCATGGAGCAACTGGAGCTCGCCGCCAGCGGCTTCTTCGACAACGAGACCGGGTTGGGCGGCGCGGTCCACACATCGCGAAAGTCGATCAAACGGGTGCGGGCGTTGCTTCGCCTCGTTCGAGGCGAGCTGCCGAAGAGGGTCTACGACTTCGAGCATGCCTCCCTGCGGGACACGGCCCAGTCGATCGGAGAGGTCCGCTCGGCCCAGGGGGTCATCGATGCGGCAGTCTCCATCCAGAACCTCTACGGCGAGCTCCTCGCCGAAGGAGCCTTCGCCGGGCTGGTCACCAGGTTGTCACGACGCCGCGACCTGGTCGAGCTGAACGCACTCGAGGATCCCAAGCTGGTGGGCCGGGTGGTGCGCAGTCTGGAGCGGGCGCACCACCGCTTCGGATCCTGGCCGACCGATCCCGAGGCCCGGGAGGTCTACGGCCTGGGTATCCGCGATTCTTACGAAGCCCTCCGGCCCGGTCTCGCCGCGACCTACGGCACTGGGCGGCAGCGGATGGTCACCGCCTACCGGAGAACAGCCCCAGGTGACTTCCACCAGTGGCGCAAACGGGTCAAGGACCTGAGACATCAGATGGAGTTCCTCGCCCCGCTGTGGCCGGAGGTGGTGGTGGGCACTGGGATCACTCTCGACCGTCTCGGCGTCATCCTCGGGGAGGAGAACGATCTCGACGAGCTGACCGGCCTGCTGCGAACCCGATCGGATCTTTGCCCCAACTTCCGGGAACGCTCCCTGTTCCGGGCCCTGGCACACCAGCGCTCCTCGGAGTTGCGTGTTGCCGCGGAGATCCTCGGCCGACGCATATATGCCGAACAGCCTCAGCCGTTGTCAGACCGTTTCGGGGAGTACTGGGATGCTCGGATGACGGCCATCGAAGCGCCGCTGGACACCATCGTCGTCTACTGACGGAATCTTCCGCACCGGGACCTTGTTTCCCGAGTCACGCCTTCCGGGAGTTGCCGATGAGTGAACGTGGCCGTGTCAAGACCGAGCCCGGGGCCCGTCGGGTCCGGGTGATGCTTGGCGGCGAGATCGTCGCCGACACCACCCGCCCTCTCCTGGTGTGGGAGGTTCCCTACTACCCCACCTACTACTTCCCCGAAGACGACGTCAGGACCGACCTTCTCTCCGAGACGGGGGAGACCCGGCCCAGCCCGAGCCGGGGTGATGCGACCCAGTACCGCGTCGAGGTGAACGGCTCCGAGGGCACCGCCTACTCCTACGAGGAGCCGAAGCTCGATGTGTTGGCCGGTCGCTACGCCTTCGTGTGGAAGACCATGGACCACTGGTTCGAGGAGGACGAAGAGGTCTTCGTCCACGCCCGGGACCCCTACACCCGTATAGACATCCTCCCCTCGGCACGAAGGGTGCGTGTAGAGCTGGACGGGGAGACCGTGGCCGACACCACCAATGCGTCCTTTCTCTTCGAGACCGGGTTGCCAACCAGGTATTACATCCCGAAGACGGATGTCCGCATGGACCTGATGTCGCCGACCGGCAAAGCCACCTATTGCCCGTACAAGGGCACGGCCCGATATTGGTCGGTGACGGTCGACGACAAGACCCACGACGACCTCGTTTGGGGATACGACTCACCGCTTCCCGAGTCACAGAAGATCACCGGGCTGGTCGCCTTCTACAACGAGAAGGCCGACATCTACGTCGACGAGGTCCTCCAGGAGCGGCCCGCCACCAAGTTCTCCTGACCACCTGGCTACTACAGCTGCCCGGTGTCGGCCGCTTCAGTCTCCGCGAGGTAACCAGGGTCGGTGTAACGGTCGAGGAGGAATGCATCGGCGTACTCGGGGAGATCTGCTCCGACGATGTGACGTGCCACCAGGTCGGCCCCACCGGCGGCGGCCATCACCCCGAACCCCGACAGGGCCGTCATCAAGTGGATCCGGTCACCAGCGGGGCCGATCAGGGGGCGGTTCTCCACGGTCTTGGTGTAGTAGCCACCATCGACCACCGACTCCGGGAGCCGGTCGCGGTACGCCGAGAGCCCGGGGACCATCGTGGCCAGCCCCCTCATCACGACTTCGGGGTAGAGGGGGTCCTGGGGTATCGGCCACGTCGGCTCGATCACCCGATCGTGGTAGTCCCAGAGTGCCAGTATCCACGGGGACCCAGGTGCTCCCTCCGGGCGAAAATGACAGAAGATGGGCATCTCGCCGAGGAGCTCGGCGCGCTGGCCCATCTCCAGCTCCGCCCGCTCTCCCTCGGTCCAGTCGAGACGCTGGGGGTCGCTCCAAATGGTCAGCGGGGCGGCCCGGGGAATGATGCCCAGATGGTCCTTGAAGGCCACCTTGAGATGGAGCTCGGAGAACAAGGGGAGGTCGACTCCGGCCATCGCAGCCACCTCCGAGGCCATCGGGCCGGCGGCCACCACGATGGCGTCGGCGGAGATCTCGTCCCCGTTGGAGAGACTGACGGTGCCTTCGTGGATGGCGGTGACCGACTCCGCCACGAGGGTCGCTCCCCTCTCCCGCGCCCTGTCGAGCATCCAACGCCCCAGCTCCTGGGCTCTGAACCACCCCGCCCGCCCGACGTGAAGGGCTCCGACGGCAGATAGGGTGAGGAAGTCGTGGCTCTGTCTCAGCCGGGTCGCATCGAGGATCTCCGCCGCCGCCCCCAGCCCGGCGATCTCCTCCGCCCGGCGTGACATCTCCGCCAGCGTCTCCTCCTCGGCGGTGACGAACAGATAGCCGTTCCGGTTGAGCCCGAAATCGGTCTCGGCGGCCAGCTCTTCGAGGATGTCGATGGACCTGTTCATCAGCCCGACCATCGCGGCGTTGGGCCACCAGTTCCGATAGCACTCGGTCGACTTGTCCGACGTCAAGGTGAGCGGTGCCCGGGGGTCGACCAGCACCACCTGGCCTGCCCGGTGTCGGACGGCGAGGTGATAGGCGATCGACACCCCCGCGATCCCGGCACCCACCACCACGATGTCGGCGGTGCGGCTCAACGACCCAGGTGGCTCTTGACCTTCCCGGCCACGACCTCAGGGGTGAAACCGAACTGCTCGGCGATGACCGCGGCGGGTGCCGAGACCCCGAAGTGGTCGATTCCGATGCTCAGCCCGTCGGGACCGACGAACCGCTCCCACCCGAACACCGAGGCGGCCTCGAGCGACACCCTGGGTGCAGTGCCCAGGACCTCCGCCCGATACGCCGGCTCCTGGCTCTCGAACAACTCCCAACAGGGAAGACTCACCACCCGAGCCGAGATGTCGTCGGCGCCGAGCTCCTCGGCCGCCCCCATCGCAGTGGACACCTCAGATCCGGTGGCGATCAGCGTGACGTCGTCGCCATCGCGCATCACATAGCCGCCCCGGATGGCGTCACCGCGGGGAAGGGTGGGCACATCCTGGCGGGTCAGGACCAGTGCCACCGGGCCGTCCCTGCGGTTGAGGGCGATCTCCCAT
The DNA here is from genome assembly GCA_035512955.1 of Acidimicrobiia bacterium. GTDB lineage: Bacteria > Actinomycetota > Acidimicrobiia > Spongiisociales > ZC4RG35 > JANQRA01. Next base: position 81,560 of record DATKCZ010000034.1, on the reverse strand, counting down.
GCCGTGACCACCTCATTGGCGTCGGCCGGGCGGATCACCCACAGGTTGGGCATGGCGCGCAATGAGGCGAGGTGCTCGATGGGCTGGTGGGTGGGGCCGTCCTCGCCGAGGAACACCGAGTCGTGGGTCCAGACCCAGATCGAGGGGATCTCCATGAGCGCAGAGAGCCGAACCGCGGGCCGCATGTAGTCGGAGAAGATGAAGAAAGTTGCCCCGTATGGCCTCAACCCCCCGTGCAGGGTCATCCCGTTGACCGCGGTGCCCATGGCGTGCTCCCTCACCCCGAATGGGATGTCGCGCGCCCCCGGGTCGTCGGCCGAGAAGAGGCGGTCGGCATCGATGACGGTCTTGGTGGACTCGGCGAGGTCGGCGGCCCCGCCGATGAAGCCTGGCACCTTCTCGGCGATCTCGGTGAACAACTTGCCCGACGACGCGCGGGTGGCCATCTCCTCACCTTCTTCGAACCCCGGCCCCTCGAGACGCACCGGAGCGGTGGAGTGGAGGGCCTCCCATTCGGCGGTATCGGCGGCTTCGAACCGGGCGAGCCAGTCCTTTCTGGCCTGCCGGCCCCGGTCCAAGGCCTCGGAGAAGAACCCGTACACCGACTCGTCGACCCAGAACAGCGGCTCGGTGGGATAGCCCATGGCCTTCTTGGTCTCGTCGACCTCCTTCTCGCCGAGAGGGGAGCCGTGCGTCTTGGCGGAGCCCTCGAGGTTTGGTGCCCCATGGGCGATGCGGGTGTGGCAGACGATCAGGGAAGGCCGGTCCTCTTCCTTCAGGGCGGCCTCGATCGCCCCGGCGATGGCGTCCCGGTCGTGGCCGTCGATGTCCTCGGTATGCCAGCCAAAACCGGAGAATCGCTTGCCCACGTTCTCGCGGAAGGTGATGTCGGTGGAGCCGTCGATCGAGATCTCGTTGTCGTCGTACAGGTAGACGACACGGCCGAGCCCGAAGCTGCCGGCCAGCGAGGCCGCCTCACTGCTGACTCCCTCCATGAGATCGCCGTCGGACACGAAGGCGTAGGTGTGGTGGTCGACCAGGTCGGCGCCGAGTCTGGCCCGCAGGTGGGCCTCGGCCATGGCCATCCCCACGGCGGTTCCGAACCCTTGCCCGAGGGGCCCGGTCGTGGTCTCGATTCCCAGGGACTGGCCGACCTCGGGGTGGCCGGCGGTGTGGTACCCCCACTGCCGGAAGTTCTTGATGGCGTCGAGGCTGAGGTCGAACCCGGAGAGGTGGAGGAGCCCGTAGAGCAGCATCGACCCGTGCCCGTTGGATACGACGAAGCGGTCGCGGTCCGGCCACTCCGGGTGGTCGGGGTCGACCCTGAGGAACTTCGACCACAGGGTGACCGCGATATCGGCCATCCCCATCGGCATCCCCGGGTGACCCGAGTTGGCCTTCTGGACGGCGTCCATGGCCAGGGCCTTGAGTGTGTTGACGGAGAGCTGTTCGACTGATGGTGTCTCTGGCATCGACAGCGAGGGTACCCGACGACCTGATGCCGAAAACTGCGCGACCCGCCGTTGGTCAGCCGATGGGGCGGCAGAGCTTGCAGGGCTGGTACCCGGCCGTCTCAGCCGAGGCAACAGAGCGAAAGTCGATCACGTTGGAGGGCATGGAGCGACGGATCGCCCGGCAGGTGGGATGGCAGTACACCCCGGTGGACGTGTTGGCTCTGACCCTCACTCGATGTGACGCCAACTCCTCGAGAAAATCGGGCTCGGCCCCCTCGATCTGCAATAGGTCGTGTTTGTAGTGCGCACCGCCCAACGAGTAGTTGCCGATGTGGCCGTCGCTGCGCACCACCCGATGACAGGGGATGATCAGCGGGATCGGGTTGCGTGCCACCGCAGAGCCAACGGCGCGCACCGCGCCGGGTCGGGCCACCTCGTAGGCCACCCAACCGTAGGGTCTCACCTCCCCTTTGGGGATGGTGGCCGTCTTCAGAAGCACCTGCTGTTGGAAGTCGGTGACCTTCCTCAAGTCGACCGGCAGCCGGCCCGGACTGCCCCGCTCGATCGCCTCGGGGATGTGCCCTCGCCACGCCGGGGGAGCCTCCGCCCTGATCAGGGCTCTTCCAAACCGCTCCTCGTAGCGGGTCTGGAACCCATCGGCGAGGTCGAGGGAGGTAACCCCGGTGGTATTGAAGGTCACCACTACCTGACCGATGGCGGAGTCGTAGAAGTCGTAGCCATCGGCGAGACCCGTGCCCAGGGCCACCCCTTCGGTCAGCCCGGGCGGGATGTCGCCGGTGAGCCCTTGCAGTCTTGATTCGATGCTCATTGTTCCTCCTCGAGGGTTTGGCGAAGCCGGGTGAGCCCGCGGTGTACGTCTGCTTTGACGGTTCCCTCCGGTCGACCGGTCACCGCGGAGATCTCGGACACGCCCATGCCGACGACGTGGCGGAGAACCACGGCGGTGCGTTGATTGCGGTTCAGCGACGACAGCCTCCTGTCCCAGGCGGCATCATCGACCGGCTCGGGATCTTCCGCGCCGGGCTCGATGGTCATCTCGACATAGGTGGGCCGTCGCGAGCGGTCCCGAAGGTGGTTCCTCCCCAGGTTCATGGCGATGGTCCACAGCCACGGCCGCAGCTCCATCGACCTGATTCGCTCCGGGTGGTACCCGTCGAGGGCTCGATAAGCCCTGATGAATGTCTCCTGGGTCAAGTCCTCCGCCTCCTGATGGTCTCCACAAATGCGACGGAGTCCCCAGAAGAGTTGTCTGCCCATCTCTTCGACCACCGTTGGGAACACCCTGTCCAGATCGGTGGCGAGGGCTCTCGTCAGATCGTCCATCACAATTGAGGAACCCCGATGGAGGTCGTCCGGTTGCACTGCGGGCACCGTACCTATATTTGTGCTCGTGGCACCCCCCGCAATCGAGGAGAGCCTGTCGGCTGCAGAGGCGGCGCTCGATGCCGGTCATGGTCTCTCGGGCACCGGGTTCTGGCGGGCGGTCGCCACCGTCAAGCGACAGCCCGAGCTGACCGACCGCTACGCCGACCGGATGGCGGCGATCGATCTCGCCGCCTTCGAGCAATGGGCGCTGTTCAAGATGCCGTTGGGTTGGGGCACCGCACTGATGATCCTGGCCACCGCGGCCGGTCTGGGTCTGGTGGGTTGGTCCTATTACACGACCGGCGAGCTCAGCTCGGTGGTTCTGTTCTACCTGGGTCTCGGGGTGCTTCTTGTCTCGACACACGGCCTGGCGCACTTGGTCATCGGAACCGCCATGGGCATGCGTTTCACCCATTGGTTCATCGGGAAGATCTCCCAGCCTCAGCCCGGGGTGAAGGTGGATTACTCCACCTACCTACGCACGCCGGCCAGCCGACGCGCCTGGATGCACGCCAGTGGCGCGATCACCACCAAGGTGACTCCCTTCGCCCTGATCGGGGCGGCGGTTGCGGCCGATCTGCCGTCCTGGGCGGTCTGGGGCGTCCCGGTGGTGGGTGTGGCTGCGATCGTCACCGACATCCTCTGGTCGACGAAGCACTCGGATTGGATGAAATTCCGACGGGAGATGGAGTTCGCTCAGACGCCCTGATCCTGTTGGGGGATGGAGCCGTCGGTCTGGTGGAGCTCCTCGTGGGTGGCTACCAGGTCTTCGAAGTCGGGGGCGCGCTCCACGTCGACGGCGATCAGATGGCGGGTCCGCGGCCCATCCTCGATGTCGAACCGACGGGCGCGGCGGATGAGCCCGGCGGCGGCATCGTCGATCCGCCGATGTTGGGCGAGGTGCTCTTCCCAGCTCCGCACCACCATCAGCTCGGTGAGCCGGGTGGGGTCTGAGGTGTTGCGGAAGAGACGCCACCGGTGGGCCCCGGTGCTGAGACGGATGAGTCTCACCTCGTTCATGAGACTGGTGAACTCGGGGAAGTCCGCCTCGTCGATCTTCCAGGTGTTGAGGATGATCACCGGTCCGCCCTCGAGGACACCATCGTCGTGGCCCACAGGCGTGTCGGCCGATTCATTGAACTCGGGAGTCACCACATCGTCCACATGAGGCACCCCAAACCTGGGGGCGAACAATCCGAGGACCACCGCGGCGCCGGAGAAGGCGAGCAGGGACCCCGGGGTGCCGATCCGATCGGCAACCAGCCCCGACGCGATCGAACCGATGGGGAGGACGCCGGCAAAGGCCAGCGTGTAGATCGACATCGCTCGGCCCCGGATCCATGCCGGTGACATGAGCTGTGCGGTGGCGTTGAGCGTGGCCAGGGTGAGCAGCCAGAAGAGACCGGCGAAGAACATGGCGACCCCGGCCACCCACACGTTGGGCGCCAGACCCAGCAACAGTCCGGCTCCGCCGAAGAGACTGATGGTGTAGGGCACCCACGAGCCCTCGACCCACGAGCCGACCCGGGGACGAAAGACCGCCCCGCTCAGCGCACCGGCGCCCATCGCTCCGTAGAGCACCCCGAATGCAACGGGCCCGCCCCCCAGGTACTCGGTGTGCACCGGGAGGACTGCCTGGACCACCGCCGAGCTCAAGGCGAACGTCGCCACCAGGGCCATCAGGTTGCGGAAGACCGGGGTGAATCGAGCGAACCGTATGCCGGTCGAGATCGCCGACCTCATCGACTGCGGACCCTGTTTGGCCGTCGCCATCAGGTGAGGGCCAATGACGACCAGGGCGACGATTATCGCCACGTAGGAGAGGGCGTTGAAGGCGAATCCGGCTTCGGCACCGTAGATGGCGACCAGTGCGCCACCGAATGCGGGGCCTATCGCCCGGGCGGCGTTGAAGGCGGCTGAGTTGAGCGCGACCGCCGATGCCACCAGCTCCCGGGGGACGAGATCTGGCACCAGCGCCTGCCATGCCGGGAGGTTCAGGGCGAGCCCGGTGCCGAGCAGGAGCCCGAGTATCAGCAGCAGGGCGGGGGTCATCAGATCCAAGAAAGTGAGCACCGCCATGGCCGCGGCGGCACCACCCATCACCGCCTGTGCGATCAGCATGAGCTTGGCCCGATCGAACCGGTCGGCGAGGGCACCCGCAGCCAAAGAGAAGAAGAGCAGGGGGAGTGTCGCCGATGCCACGATGAGCCCGACCCAAGCGCTCGATCGGGTCAACTCCCACATGAGCCATGATGCGGCGACCGACTGGACGAAGGTGCCGGAGGCCGAGAAGACGTTTCCTACCCACAACCAGCGGAAATGCGGGTATCTGAGTGGCTCCACCGCCGAAGTCATTCGGGCAGAGTAGACGTCGCCTAGGTTATGCCCGGTGGTGCGCGACCTCGCCTACTTCGTGCAATCCGACCGCGGCTCAGGCCCGGGTGTCTTGATCCTCCACTCGCTCTGGGGCCTGACCTCGTCGGTCAAGGACATCTGTGACGGTCTCGCCGATCACGGGTTCACCGTGCTCGCGCCTGACATCAACTTCGGCGAGCTGCCCGACACCGAGCAGGAAGGCATCGACCATCTCGGGGAGGCGAGCCCCGACCGACTGGCCTCCCTCGTCCTGTCGTCGGCACGGCTGCTCAGCGCCCAGTCGACCGAGCAGCCGATAGGCATCGTCGGGTTCGGGATGGGAGGATCGCTCGGCCTGTGGGCCTCGGTGCGTCTCGCTGACCTCGTTGGGGCGGTCGTCTCGTTCTACGGGACCCAGCAGATCGATTTCGCCGGATCCAAGTCGTCGTACCTCATCCACTTCGCCGAGGAGGACGAGTACATCACCGACGACGAGGCGGCGTTCATGGAGGCGACGATGGGATTGGAGTCGCTCCCGGTCGAGGTGATCACCTATCCGGGGACGAGACATGGGTTCTGCGAGCCTGATGGCGAGACTTTCGACCCCGAGGCGTTCGACCGCGCTTGGGAGCTGACCGTGGCCTTCCTGGAGGGCGAGCTGGGGAGTAGCCCGTGACCTAAGGTTCGGGGTATGGCGACTGCCGGTTGGATCGCGCCGACACCCCATGTCACCGCGGGGCTGTTGGAACGTCTCGTCAGCGGGGCGGCGGTGCCGGTGGAGCGCCCCTCCATCGGCATAGTGGCCCCGTTCACCCAAACCGAGATCGGACGTGTCCCCGAGGCGACCGGGGCCGACGTGGCGGCGGCGGTGGAACAGGCCCGGGACGCGCAGGAGGGCTGGTCACGAACCCCGGTGCCCGAGCGTGCCCGGATCCTCTCCCGATTTCACGATCTGCTCATCGACCGGGCGGACACCGCGTTGGATCTCCTCCAGATCGAGGCGGGCAAATCTCGGATCGCTGCCTTCGAGGAGGTCTACGACACCATCGCAACCACCCGTTACTACCTGAAAACCGGGCCCGCCCTGTTGCGGAGGAAACGGCGGGCGGTCTCGTTCCCCGGTTTCACCACGGCCTATGAGTACCGTCATCCCCACGGTGTCGTGGGGAGCATCACCCCGTGGAACTTCCCTTTCACCCTCGCCATCTCCGACATCATCCCGGCCCTGCTCGCCGGTAACGCCGTGGTCGGCAAACCCGACGAGAAGACCCCCCTCTCCATGCTGTACGGAGCCGATCTGCTCACCGAGGCAGGTCTTCCCCGCAACGTCCTCCAGGTGGTGACCGGATACGGGAACAAGATCGGAAAGGCCCTCGTCGACTCGGTCGACTTCTTGATGTTCACCGGGTCGACCGAGGTCGGTCGGCTCCTGGCGGCTCAGGCGGCCAACCGTCTGATTGGGTCCTCGATGGAGCTGGGTGGCAAGAACGCCGCCATCGTGATGGCCGATGCCGACATGGAGAAGACCATTTCGGGGCTCTCGAGAGCGGTCTTCGCCAACGGTGGACAGCTCTGCATCGCAATGGAGCGGATCTACGTCGACGAGCGGATAAGGGAGGAGTTCACTGCACGATTCGTCGACCACACCCGTGACCTGGCGCTGAGCCCGGCATTCGACTTCTCCTCCGCCCTCTCGTCGATGATCACCAGGGAGCACTTGGATGACGTCCACTCTCACGTCGAGGACGCCGTCGCCAACGGAGCCACACTTCTCACCGGGGGAAAGCCCCGCCCCGACGTGGGGCCGCTCTTCTACGAGCCCACGATCCTCACCGACGTCGACGAGTCGATGCGCCTATGCCGCGACGAGACGTTCGGCCCGGTGGTCTCCATCTACGGATACCACGACTTGGACGGGGCCGTGGCCATGGCCAACGACTCCCACCTCGGGCTCAACTTCAGCGTCTGGACGGCGAACGCCGCCCGGGGGGTGGAGGTGGCCACCCGTCTCGAGGCGGGATCGGTCGGAGTCAACGACGGGTATGCCGCCGTCTGGTCCTCGTACGACGCGCCGATGGGTGGCATGAAACTGTCGGGAATGGGCCGTCGCCACGGCAGGGAGGGTCTCCTCAAGTACACCGAGTCCCAGACCGTCGCGGTGCAGAGGCTGGGGCCGGCGTTCGCCCCGCTCGGGGGCATGGGCTATGCGACCTATCAGCGGATCCTGGGCCCCGCCCTCAAGGTCCTCCAGCGGCTCCCCTTCTACAAGTAGCTCCTTACCAGAGAGGGCCCTGGACATCGATGGTCCCCGAGACTGGGGCTGGTGAGGACAAGTCGATGACCATCACCTCGTTGAAGGTGAAGACCTCCTCGTTGCCGTGCTGGCGGTTGATGACCGGGCCCGCAAACCGTCTCCAGCCGAGCCGGGAGTAGTAGTCGACCAGATGGTACTCGCAGACCAGGATGGCGAAGTCGGCGCCATTATCCCGGAGGAACTCGAGGGCATGGTCGATCCCTGCCGCGGCATACCCGCGGCGACGATGGTCGGGGTGGGTGGCCACCCCTCCGACACCACCGGTCTTCACCGGAGCCTCGTCGACCAGCCCGTCACGGGCGACGATCCCGGTGTAGGAGACCAGGTCGCCGCGGTCGTCGACGACGAACACACCCCACTCCGGGGCAGCCCAATCCCGGACCCGTCCCGCCCACGACGCCGACTCGCTCTCCGGGTAAACCGCGCTCTTCAGGCTGTGCAGCTTGGTCTCGTCCTCGTCACTGAACTCGTCGACCCGCTTCAAGGAGGTGGTGGCGCTCAACTCTCGCTCATCTCGGTCAGGTCGGCTTCGAGGAGGTCACGATCGTGCTCGTCCTCGATGTCCGTCAACAGGGCCCTGGCCAGCTCGAGATGCTCGGTGTAGGTCTCGACATCGTCGACCCAGGCGGCGGATCGGGCGATCGCCTCGTGGGCAAACCCCCTCACGAACGGGTCGAGGGAGTGCTCGATCGCCAGCTCCAGCGATCGCTCTCCGAATCGCCTCGCCAGGTCGGCATATCCGAGGACGGCGGCGACCCGTGATACCTGCCAATCGGCGATCGCCCAGTGGCGTGGTAGCCCCACCTGATACCAGTGGTGGCGCTGGGCGAAGGTGGCCGCGAGCATCTCCTCTTCCTGCTCCCGGGTCAGCTCCGCAGAGTCCAGGAGCTCCCAGGCGCGGTTGAAGGCGCGGGGAGCCAGCGTTCTCTGCCAGGAGGCGATGTCGTCTTCGCCGGGATTCTGGACGGGTTCGACCATTTCAACTGCTACCTAGTCTTCGCCTCGTGAGCAGCGCAACGTTACGCAGCCGTGACTGATCACGTCACCGTCGTTGTGGGTGGAGAGCAAATCCGTGTCTCCAGCCCGGAGCGGGTGGTCTTCCCCGACCAGGGCTGGACGAAGCTCGACGTGATCAACCACTTCGTTCTCGTCTCCGAGGGGGCCGCTCGGGGCATCAGCCGTCGCCCCACGATGCTGAAGAGGTACATGAACGACGTGACAGTGGCGCCGATCTATCACAAGCGAGCGGCGAAGAACACACCTTTCGAGACGGTCCAGATCAGGTTCCCCTCACAACGCCCGGGTCGGATGAACGTCCCGGTGACCGAGGCCGACGTGGTGCGTCTCGCCCAGCTGGGATGTCTCGACTTCCACCCATGGCCGGTGCGATATGACGACGTAGATCATCCCGACGAGCTTCGCTTCGACTTCGACCCCACCCCGGGGTTCGGGTTCGACGACGTGCGGGAGGCGGTGGCCGGGGCCAAAGAGCTTCTCGACGAGATCGGCTTGGTCGGTTGGCCGAAGACGTCGGGCAGCCGGGGCATCCACGTCTACGTGCGCATCGAGCCTTTGTGGGACTTCTTTCAGACCAGACGGGCCGGTCTGGCTTTCGCCCGGGAGCTGGAGAGGAGGATGGACGGTCTGGTGACCACGAGCTGGTGGAAGGAGCAGCGAACGGGGATTTTCATCGACTACAACCAGAACGCCCGTGACAAGACGGTTTCGTCTGCCTACGGGGTGCGGCCGACGGGGTACGTCTCGGCCCCTTTCGCCTGGGATGAGTTGGACGACGTGGAGATAGCGGATTTCCCGCTGGGGTCGTTTGCCGACCGCTGGGAGTCGGTGGGCGACTTGACCGATGGGATCGACGAGGCGCCAGGCCGGATCGACACCCTCATGAAATGGGTCATCCGTGATGAGGAGGACGGCATCGGGGATGCACCCTGGCCTCCCCACTATCCCAAGATGCCGGGGGAGCCACCCCGGGTCCAGCCGTCCAAACAGCGCCGCGCCGACGACGAGTACTGACTGGCGAGCTCCGGCTAAAGAGCGTCCCGGCGCCGCAACGCCCAGGTGAGCACGGCGAGCCCGAGAACCAAGACGGCCCCCAGCTTGACCAGCCCGCCCCCCACTCCAGGGGTGACCGGCCCCAGCATCGCCCCGGCCCCCTCGGGGTCCCAGGCCGGTGTGATGTCGGCAAAGATCGAGAGGGCGATCCGCCAGATGGAGAGCTGGGCCAGCCCGGTGACTACCGCGGCGAGGATGGACTCGACGACGACTATGTACCCCAGGCCGACGAGGATGGCCCGCGGGACCAGGTATCCCAGCGGCACGAACACTGCGGCGTAGCCAACCCCGGCGGCTGCGAATTGGACGATGCCCGCCGCCGCCACCGAGACTTCGCCTCCCACGGCCAGCACGGCGAGCAACGAGGCCACCCAACCACCAATGCCCAGCGTGAGAGAGGCGGCGATGCCGGCCGCCAGGGAGGAGAATGCCATGGTTGGCCTGGGGATCGGCCTCATGTAGATGTAGGGGAGGGTCCCGGCGTCTCGTTCCTCCCTGAGCGTCGCCACGGTGAGGATGAGGACGGCGATGGCGTAGGAGAAGCCGACGGTGGCGATGATCTCGGAGTAGAGCAAGCTGTGCTCGCGGCCGGTGGCGTCGAAGGCGGTCAGCCAGTAGGTGAGGGCGGGGACCGATGAGAGGGCGAGCAGGGCGATGACACGCCCTTTTCGCATCATGCGCCGATATAGATGGATGGCGAGGGTCACGAGGCTCCCTCTACCAGGTACCTGAACACCGATTCGAGCGACTCATCGGCCGGCTCGAGACGGGAGATGGCGATAGCCCGGCCGACCGCGATCCCGGGGATCTGTCGTGCCAGTTCACCGGCGTCGGATGCCTCGATGCGGAGCCGGCCCGCTTCGAGATGCACTCCGACGACTCCCGCCACGTCCATCAGGGCGCCGGCGAGGGTGCGGGGGTCGGAGCACTCGACGAAGAACTGCCGGGGCCGGTCGGTCATGGCCGAGCGAATGGCGGCAACGCTGCCCACCGCGGCGAGCCGGCCGTCGACCATGGCCACCACCCGCCCGGCCATCCGCTCCACCTCGGCGAGCACGTGCGACGACACCAGAACGGTCCGCCCCTCGCCGCCGAGACGTTTGAATAGCTCGATCAGCTGGGCTCGCTGCACCGGGTCTGCGCCGTTCAACGGCTCGTCGAGAAGCAGGATCTCCGGCTCGGAGACCAGGGCGGCGGCGACCTTGGCTCTCTGACGCATCCCCTTGGAGAACCCGCGTAGGGCTCGATCAGCGGAGTCCACGAGCTCGACGATCCGCAGCGCCTCGACCGCTCTGGCCTCGGGCTCACCCACCCCGGCGAGACGAGCCGCCAGTGCCACGAACCCACGAGCGGTGAGTCGCTCGTAGATCGCCTCGTCCTCGGGTACCAGAGCGATCTTCTCGTAGACCGAAGGCTCGGCTCGGGGGTCCACCCCCAGCACGGAGACCGCCCCTTGGGAGGGCCGTTGCAGCCCGGCGATGACCCGCATGAGAGTCGTCTTGCCCGCCCCGTTCGGGCCCAGCAGACCGGTGACGCCGGGACCGAACCCGATGCTCACCTCGCTCACCGCCACCTTCGGCCCGAACCACTTGGAGAGCTCGGTGACCACGATCGTGTCGGTCATGCCAGCTGCCGGTACCGGTAGCGGACGATCAGCGCGGCGGCGAGGGCCAACAGAGAGATGACGACGACAGACATCCAAACCTCGAAACCGGCGGTCTCGGCCGGGTAGGCGACGGTGTCACCGAAGAAGTGGTCCCGGATGATCCGCGGGTGCTGATCGAGGGAGAGCAGGGAGGCCCACCGGGCCCCGGGGAAGTCGGCCTCGGCAACCCGGGCCGCGATCCCGCTTCCGGCGGTGATCAGCCCGAGGAATGCCGCTGCCGCGATTCCGGTCCTGGAGATGAGAGCCGAGAGGATGAAGACGACCGCCCCGTGCAAGGCGATGAACGCCAGTGTGGTGACCGGCACCTTCCACAAGATGTCGAGGTTGTCTCTCAGGTAGGGGAGAAAGCCCTCGTCGGAGATGAGGGCGAGGCCTAAGTGCAAGATGACCTGGGGACCGATGTAGATCGCCCCGACGACGGCTGCAAAGGCGCCGACCTTGGCTGTCAGGTAGCCGTCGACGGTGAGAGGGCGGGAGAAGTAGACCGAGAGGGCCCCCGAAGTCCGGTCTGGGATGAGCAGTTGTGGCCCGGCCAGCGCGATGAACAAGAGAGAGATCGCCGAGTAGAAGTCGAACAGGCCGCCGTAGGTGGGAACCCCCTCACGAAGACTCTCCTCGATGTTCCCGATCACCCAGTGGATGGCGACGAACACCGCCGCGGCGATCACCGCCACGGTGATCAGTGACCAGGGAAAGACCTTCTGGCGGGCCTTTCTGCCCAGGCCGAGGACCCTTTTCACACCCTCCCTGTAGACCGCCCTTCTCGCCCCGCGAGGCCCGGTGCGGGGCCCGTCGTAGGTGCGGTAGCCGCGGTCGTAGATGATCTGGCCGGTCAAGGCGTACCCCGGTCGGGTCGGAGGAAGAGGTCCTCCAGCGAGGCCGAGCCCCGGACCATCCTGATCAGGCCCGACCCGGCGGATGCGGTCTCTTCGAGGATCGCCTGCTCCACGGTCCCGTCGCCGGGCCCCACCACCATCCGGCGCCCTTCGACGGTGACGTCCCACCCCCGGTTGGTGAGACGCTGGGCCACCGCCGGGGCGTTGTCGATCACCTCCACCAGGACCGTGCCAAGCACGTCGAATCTCTCGAGGGGACCGGAACGCAGGAGATCGCCGGCGTCGAGCATCACCACCCACCCACAGGTCTCTTCGATGTCGGTGAGGACGTGTGAGCTGACGATGACGTCGATGTCGAACTCCCCGAGCCGTCTTATCAGTTGGAGCATCTGTGCCCGGCCCGCCGGGTCGAGCCCCGAGGCGGGCTCGTCGAGCAGAACCAGGTCGGGGTCGTGGACGATGGCCTGGGCCAGCTTCACCCGCTGTTGCATTCCCGTGGAGAAGTCGCCGAGGTATCGGAATCGCTCCTCCTCCAGACCGACCAGGAAGAGCGTCTCCGACGACCGGCGCCGGGCCTCCCGCACCGGAATACCGGCCAGCTGGGCGGCATAAGAGACGAAGTCGGCTGCGGTCTGGTCCTTGGGCAGGCACTCTCCCTCGGGCATGTACCCCATGACGGAGCGCACGGAGAGGGGGTCGGTCTCCGGATCGTGGCCCATCACGCTGATCGAGCCGCGGGTGGGGTGAAGGAGCCCGAGGAGAAGACGAAGCAGGGTGGTCTTCCCCGCACCGTTGGCGCCGACCAGCCCGGTGACCCCGTGGGGAATGGCGAGGTCGAGGTCACGCAGGGCGATGACCTCGCCGTAATCGTGGGTCAGCCCGGAGACCTCTACGACGTTTCCCTGACCCATCGAGGGGAGTTTGGCACGGGCTGCGCGGGAGAGGCACCAGGGATGACCCCAGTTCGCCCCGGAGGTGCTCAGCCTCCGACCACCTCGCGAAACTCTGCCCCCTCGGGACGCTCCAACTGGTCCATGGTGCACTGCTCGGCGTCCTTGTCGGGGCGCCAGCGGTGGAACCGGGAGGCATGTCGGAAGCGGTCGCCCTCCAGTTGGTCATAGCTGACCTCGACCACTACGCCGGGGCGGACCGGGGTCCAGGAACCGTCCTTGCCCGATGACCAGCGGCTCTCGGCTCCCGGTGCCCTGGCATGAGAGTCGAAGCTCTCGCCGGCGCGCAGCTCCATGAACCTCTCGTAGATCGCCACCCGGTCGGTGTTGGGAAACCCCGAGCAATGCCCGATGAAGTGGAAATCGCCGTTCTCGTTGTAGAGCCCGAGCAGAAGGGATCCGATCTTGCCGCCGTCCTTGTGCTCCCGGAAACCGCCCACGACGACATCGACGGTGCGGCGATGTTTGATCTTGATCATCGCCCGCTTTCCGTGCTGGTAGGTGAGCCCGGGCTCCTTGGCGATGATCCCGTCGCACCCCGCGGGCTCGAACTCGTGGAACCATCGTTTCGCCGTCTCCTCCCGGTCCGTCTGAGGGGTCAAGTGCCAGGGGAACGACAGGCTGTCCACCAGAGCAGTCAAACGCTCGCGACGCTCTGCGAAGGGCGACTCCCTGAGGTCCCGGCCCCGCTCGGCGAGAAGGTCGAAGGCCACCAGCTCTGCGGGAGTCTCCTCCGCCAGCCTGTTGATCCTCGACTCGGCAGGGTGGATCCGCTGCTGCAAGGTGTCGAAGTCGGTGGCCCCCTCGACCACCACCACGATCTCTCCGTCGACGACGGTCCCCGGAGGGAGCTGATGCAACGCAGGTTCGAGCTCGGGGAAGTAGCGGAGGAGGGGTCGCTTGTTTCTCGAGTCGATCCGGTGCCCGGGGGCCGACCAGGACAGGGAGCGGAACCCGTCCCACTTGGGCTCGTAGACGAACCCGCCCGTAGGCCATTTCTCGGAGACCCTGGCCTCCATCGTCTCCAGTGGCGGCTCGAAAGGGTGGCTCATCGGTGAGGAGTGTATGACAGCGATAGCCTGATGCCTCGATGTGGGACACGATCGAGCAGAACACCAAGCTCACCTATTCGATACTGCGCGAGGCGGCGCGTCACTACGGATACCAACGGGTGAGTCGCATGGCCTCTGCGGTGGCCTATCGGACCATGTTCGCCCTGGCTCCGTTGCTGCTCCTGGCGGTCTTCATCCTCGGCCTCGTTCTGGGAGGCAATGACTCGGCACGGGCCGAGATCCTCGACGGGGTGGGCGACCTGGCCGGGCCCTCGGTGGCCGAAGCCGTGGAAGACTTCCTCGGCTCGGTCTCGACGACGGGCAGCACGGCCGGTGTGGTCGGGTTCGTGCTGCTGCTCTGGACCGGGTCGAGCCTGTTCCTCGAAGTGCAGAACGACATCAACGACATATTCGAGGTTCCATATGACCACGTCACCGGGGTGGTGCACACGATCCTGCAACGAGGCCTCGCCTTCCTCTGGGCCCTCGGGCTCGGGCTGGTGCTCATCGTGGTATGGCTGCTCAACAGCGTATGGCAGCTCCTGGAGTCCTTCTTTCCGGAGAGCTTCGAAGAGGCCCACAGACTGATCGGGTTGCTGACCCCCCTGGTGTCTCTAGTCGTCCTCCCATTGGTGATCGCTCTCACCTTTCAGGTGTTCTCCCGAGCCCGTATCCGCCGTCGCGCCGTTTGGTGGGGCTCGTTCTTCACCTCCGTGATCTTTCTCGTCGCGGCCTACGGGGCGGGGCTCTACTTCCGGTACGGCAGTCGCTCAGCGGCCGGGGCGGCCGGCTCGATCTTCGTGGTCTTGTTGCTTGCCTTCGTGCTCTCGGCGGTGTTCCTCTTCGGGGCAGAGGTGACCAAGGTGCATGATCGCTACCTGGAGCACGGCGAGGTGACCCCGGCCCCGCCCCCAGCTCCTGAGGTGGTCGTCTCCCAGCCCGAGCCGGCGATGCCACTGGCCGCCGTCCTCGGATTCCTCACGGGGCTCTTCGTCGGGTGGCGGCGGCGATCCTGACCGTCTCGCCATCAAACCCCGGAGCCAATAACCTCGGCAGGCGATGGCGATAGACATTCCCGGCTTCATCGCCGACTTCAAAGAGCATGCCACCGAGCACGGCTTCCATGTTCACGATGAGCGTCACTTCGTCGAGACCTATTCGCTCCGTCAGTCCTGGGAGGTCGACGTCCACCCCGAAGCCGGTTGTGGCGGCCCCATCGACCTCCACGTCGCCCTCGACGTGAATCCCAATGTTCTCCTGGCACTGCGGGCTCGTGTGGAGGAGATGTCCGATTTCGAGGAGCCGCCCGACGAGTACTTCCTGGATCTGTATTTCAACTGGGCGGTGCCTCCGCTGCACGATCCCCCGGATCTCCTCGTGCTGGCGACCGATCTGGCCGGGCTGGGGGGAATGACGCTTCCGGTCGAGGTCTCGGCTGTCGACTCGTTCGCCGATGTGATCGGCGCCCCGGAGAGGCGGCTCCAGCTGACCGGGACGAGCCAGGTCAGTCTGGTCGACGTTCTGATGGGCCGTGAGCAACTGTGCGAGGTGCTCGACGGCTCGCGCGAAGTCAGTGAGTACCTTCTCGATCAGGTGGGAGGCTGGATGGAGCCTCCCGACACCTAGCCGAGGAGGAGACCGACCAGCGACCACAGCGCCAGGGCCGCCGTGACCACGCACAACGCATAGAAGAGCGCCATCGTCACCGGCTTGGGTGGTGGCACCTCGGAGGCTCCGACCACCCCGGCCGGAGGTGGGGGCTGTTCCTGTCTGGGCGGCCCGGTCACCCGTGAGGCGTCATAGCCGTTGAGAGCCGCTGCGAACAGCCCGGGCTGATTGGGTACGAACTCGATGGTCTCGTCCTCGGCGGTGATCGAGTACCTGGCCTCCCCGACCTGGCGTATGTGACAGTCCTTGGCATGCCATGCCCCGATCTCGGTGCCGGATGCCGAGAGACGGACTCGCTCGTGATCGAGTTCTACGATCACAGGGATGTCGTCTTGGGCAATAGTGACGACACCGTCATAGATGGCCAAATCTTCACTTCCCCCGTCAGTCAGCCAATTAGTCAGCACAAACTAGGGGCTTCGAGCGGTCTTGTCGACCCACTGCCCACTAGAAGGGCACTCCGATCGCCCCACAGAGAAATCGGGTGTAGGGAGCTGCCTTGTCGAACATCTCCCGCAGATCTTCACCCAACGAGGCGGATGTGACCATCCTCTGGCTGAGTCGGGTCCCGGCGGTGAAGCTCTTCAGGCGGAGGTCGTCGGGAAAGGGATGGTCTGCGTCGAGGTCGTTGGGAACCCGTTTGAGGCGGTCGTCCTCATGATCGCCGAGCGACCAGGTCTCGGTGAAGCCTGTGGAATGGGCCGAGTCCCTCCACCCGGCCGGATCGTCGTTGATCGCCCGGCGGATGGCCCGGGCGACTCTGGCCTCCGGATGCCACAGCCCCACCCCCGCGAAGTTCTCCCCCGGCTCGAAGTGGATGTAGAAGCCGGGAGAGTGGACGTCCTTGCCCCTCTCGTGCCCGAACCTGATCCCCACGTTGGTCTTGTAAGGGGCGGTACCGCTGGAGAAGCGCATGTCCCGGTACGGCCGCATCAGCGAGCCGCCATTGACCCGGGTGTCGGCGACGAAATGCGGTGAGATCTGATGTAGATGCTTGCCGAAGTCCTCTATGAAGTCGAGGGCCGGCTCCCTGATGGCGTGGATGTACCGATCCTTGTTGTCTTCCCACCATGTCTTGTCGTTGTTTGCCGCGAGCTCTTTGAGGAATTCGAACATCTCCCGGCTGAAATATCTCGTGCCCACACCTGTCCTTTCCGCACTCTCTTCCAACCTACGCGCGGCCTAGGACGAAGTGAAGGGGGTGCTCAGACGTACTCCTCGCGGGCCTCGAGCTCCCCCCACGGAGCGGTGAAGCCGTCACGCAGGGCCGTGACGAAGAGCCTGAAGTCCCGGCGCAACACCCATATCGCTGCCAGCAGGAACATGACGCCGACTCCGATGCGTGCGCTCGCCGCGAGATCCTCGGAGATGATGCCCACCTCGGCGAACCACGACTCGGCGAGCTGGACGATGAAGAGGGCGAGCATCGCCGTTGCCTCCTTCCAGCTGATGGACCGGCCGGCGATGATGGCGACGGCGAACACCGACTGGGTGGCAGTGACCCACAGCTCGTCACGCTGCACCTCGTTGAGAGGCAGCCCGTGAACCTGGCCGGCAAAGATCATGAAGACGATGGGCAGAGTCCCCACGAGCAGAGTCCACTGATTCACTTTCGACGAGATCAGGGCCCCGATGCCGGTGCGAGCCGCCAGCCGCCAGGCGAACAAGGTGGCGATGAGCAGCTCCGGCGCTTCTGAGGCGAACGGGGCGAGCCACTTGAGGAGGAGGAAATCGCTCACCCCGATGTGCGCTCCCACCTCGATCAGGGACTCGGCGAACTGCTCGGCCACGAGCACGATGACCAAAGCAGAGACGACGAAGAGCACGTAGTTGATGACACGGCGCCGGGTCTTCGGCATGGCGCCGATGTATGCACTCGGCCCGACGAGATGAGGGTCCCCCGGGGTGGCACCGGAGAGACGGATCATGTAGGCCACGTAGATCCCGACGAGGATCACCGCGTCGAGGGGGCTCAAAGTCTTTTTGAGGAAGAGCGACATGCCGTAGATGGAGGCGATGGCGAGGTAGGCGATATCGACGGACTGGGCCCGGCTCAGGTTGACACTGGTCGGGGTCGCCAGCTCCGCCTCCTGGGGTGTGGCGCCGGTGCGACGCACCCGCCAGGTGCCGAGAAGGATCACCAGGGGCCAACCGAACCCGATGAGCAGCTGGTTGGCCCCGGTCATGTTGGCCAGCGCCCGGGGCCCGAACTCCTCGGCCGACCCGGTCCGGGCGAACTCACGACCGGCGTCGGCAGTGAGCACGAAATCGACCGCATATTCGGGGAGGACGGCTATCAAGGCGAGGAGGGCGAGGGCCAGCCCACCACCGATGTCGAGTTGGATGATCTCTGCCGCCCAGGAGATCATGAACGCCGCGCCGACGATGGCGATTCCGTAGAGGACTGCCGCGAGGATCGGATCGAGCTGCTGCGAGCTCAGCCTGAGGCCCACTCCGGGGAGGGTGACGCCGAGAGCGAGGAGGATGAGGGCAATCTGACGCCGCGGGGCGAGCTGGGGGGTCTCCATTTGCGGGCGGCAGTCTAAGTGGCGGTCAGTTCAACACTCGCTTGCAGTTCCAGGGAGTCCAGTAGTAGTAGCCGAGCTCCTGATACCGGTTGGCGAGCCATGCGGCCGTTGCAGTATTGGCCTCCGGGTCGAATGGGCTCGAGCCCCCGTACCCCGCGTTGGGAGCGGTGGTGGCCCAAGTGGAGGGGAGAAACTGGAAGAGACCGGCGGCACCAGAGAAGGGGTTGGCCGCGTCGGGGTCGCCATTCGACTCGCAGTCGATGATGCGCAGCGCCTCTTCCACACGATGCGACGGGAAGAACTGCTGGACAAGGGACCGCCACCGCTCCACCTGGGGAGGATGGTCCCAGGACCCCCCGCCACCACCGGTGGTGGTTGAAGTGGTTCCTGGAGCGGTCGTGGTCGGGCTCGATGGGCCGGTGCTCGCCGGGGTGGTCGTCGTGGTCGCGGCCTCCCGGTTCTCCTGGCGTCTTCTCTCCGCCTCCTTGGCCTGGGCGACCTCGACGGCGCCCAGAGCCGCTCGGTATTGACGGTCGGCTGTCTCGGCCTCCCGGATGGCCGTGGCCACACCGGCGTCGGCCTGTTCGTAGAGCGCGGCGTAGTTGGCGACTTCGGCGTCGACCTGCTCCTGGAGCGACCGATACTCCTCCTGGCTGGCGAGAAAGGTGCCCTGCAGGGCGACCAGGCCCTCTCGTTTCTCGAACAGCTGGCCGACTGTGGACCTGCCATCGGCCACCACGTCTTCGACCACCGAACTGGCGACGAGGGCCTTCTCCACGGTCTCGGTGCTGACCACAGAGACACTGGGCGAGGCCAGCACCGTCATGTAGGCATCGACCGCCTGGTCTGCGATGTCAGCCTCGACCCCGGCGAGTTCGACGTCGGCGTAACCGATCTGTGAGGTGATCCGGTCGAGGTTCGACCCCACCAGGGACAGCTCGGCGGTCAGTTCGTTGAGTCGGGTGATCGAGTCGGCCAGCTGACGCTCGATCTGCTCTCGGTTGGCCACCGCCTCATCCACCAGACCCGAGGCGGCGGTGGCATGTCGTCTCGCTTCGTCGGCCTGGGTTTCGGCATCCTCGGTCGACTGAGCGAAAGCGAACGCCCCGCCCGTCGCGACCACCGAGAACACGAGGCAAAGGGAGAGGAGGGCCGAAATGGGGCGTGGGGACCGCATGGGGTTTGGAAAGCGTAACCAAAGTCGCCGGGCTGAGGGAACCGGGAGTCGACCGAAGGGGGCTATCGGTCTCTCTTCGACTTGATGAACCGTGACATCATCGCCGGCATCGATTCCATCAGCTCGGCCAGCTCGTGGAGGGCGTCGAAGACCGACGCGGCCTCGGACTTCTCGGGGTCGAGACGAGCCATCAGCTCTATCCCCAGAAACAGCGCAGAGATCGAGTACGCCATCTCCCGGGCGGGTATCGCCGAAGCGATGGGCTGGCCCTCGAGCGCCTTCTCGAGCGCATCTTCGACGAGGCGAATCCAGCCCTCGAACCCTTCGAGGATGGCCTGACCCATGGCCTGGTCCGATGCCGCTCCCGCCATCAGCTGGGTGAGGACCGCGATCGACCCGTCCTGCTCCGCTTCGTGATGCAGACGCCTGGCCACGTCCACGAGGGAGATCAATGACGAGACCTCTTCGGCCACCCCACGGTATGCAGCCACCCGGGCCGCCGATGAGGTTCGCGCCGCCTCTATCAGGAGATTGGTGACAGAACCGAAGTGATAGAAGATCATCGCCTGGTTGAAGCCACCCGTAGCGGCGATGGCGCGGGCGCTGGCGCCGGTGATGCCGGCCACACGGATGGTCTCCAGTGCCGCCGCCATGATCTTGTGCCGGGTGTCGGTCGCTTGGGTCACGCCGGTCGATTCTGGCACCAACTGCACTCCTCCTCCTCGTCCTCGAGGAATCGACTCCACCGATGCCGACGAGTGGAGACCATTTTGAAGAACGACTGCGCCAGGGGGGCGAGCTTGTCACCAGACAGTCGATAGGACCATGCCCGGTATCGCCTGGTCGCCCATAGGGCGGTGAGGAAGGCCGCAGGCCCCACCCAGACGTTGCCTTGGTCGTCGGCCGCCACCAACTCCTTGCCGATCCAGGGCAGGCCGCGGTATCGCGCCCTCGCCGCCGGGGATCCGGCGGCGACTAGCTCGATGGGGAGGAAGGTCGGCTGGGTGAGAAGCCAGTCTCTTGCCCTTCGGCAAACGGCGCAGTGCTCGTCATAGACGATGGTGAGCCGCTTCATCACGGAGTGTCGTGGCTCAGGTCCTCCGGGACGAATATCTGGGGGGGCAGGGGCGGGGGAGCCGTCTTCAGCTCGGCCCGGTGCCTGATCGTCCAGAACACGAACACGTTCACGAAGTGGATGACGCCCAGGGTGACCAGCAAGATCGCCAAGCGGTTGACCAGATAGGCCGCGGCGTCGAAGGCGGTTTCCTGGGGCTCCGCCCGGAGCAGGAATAGCCCGTATCCCAGATTGAGCAAGTAGAAGCCGACCACCAGGAGACGATTGACCGCCTCGGCCAACTGGGGTCGACCCTCGAACACGTCGTCGAGGAAGACCGCACCCGCTTTGAAAAGGGTCCGAGCGAGCAGCGCGGTCATGGCTACCGCCACCGCACCGTAGATCACATAGATGATGATTCCGTATTCCATCCCGACCTCCTATGGTATTGAGCGTCCGCTCTAAGCGATCGCTCAAAGCATATGCTCAAACAGCGGTGATGTCAAGGCGCCTCATAATGTTGGTGAAATGACCCGTCACAACATCTCGTCCGGCTCTCCGTTCGAGCCGCGTTACGGCTTCAGCCGGGCGGTCCGCTCAGATGATCGCGTCCTGGTCGCCGGGACCGCCCCAATATGGCCCGACGACTTCGTCGACCCGGACCCGGGGAAACAGGCGTCTCGGTGTCTCGAGATCATGCTCGGCGCCCTTTCCGAAGCAGGGGGAGTCGCCGCGGACGTGGTGCGAACCCGCATGTTCATCACCAACGCCGCTCACGCCGATGCAGTGGGGGAGGCCCACGGGGAGGTCTTTGCGGAAATAAGACCTGCGTCCACGATGGTTGTAGTCGGTGGCCTGCTCGATCCCCGCTGGCATGTCGAGATGGAACTCGAGGCTGTGTTGACCCAATGAGTGGTTCGATGGGGCAAAGGAGGTTGTGATGTTTGGAAAGAAGAGCAGAGAGATGCCCTCGATGGGTGAGACCTTGCCCGGTCGCAGCGACCCGGTAACAGTCCCGACCGCCCACTTCGTCAACGGCAATCCACTCGAAGGGCCTTTCCCCGACGACACCGAGATCGCGGTGTTCGGGATGGGTTGCTTCTGGGGCGCCGAGCGGCGGTTCTGGAAGATGCCCGGGGTCCACACCACCTCTGCCGGTTATGCCGGTGGAGCGACACCGAACCCGACCTATGAGGAAGTCTGCTCGGGGAGGACCGGTCACGCCGAGGTAGTGATGGTCGTCTACCGGCCGGACCATGTCTCTTACGACGAGCTGCTCAGGGTGTTCTGGGAGACCCATGATCCCACCCAGGGCTACCGGCAAGGCAATGACATCGGCACCCAGTACCGGTCGGCCATCTACACCACGACCGACGCCCAGCTCGATCAGGCCAAGAGATCGAACGACGTCTACCGGTCGGTCCTGACCGATCAGGGCTTTGGGGAGATCACCACTGAGATCGAGCCACTGGGTGAGTACTACTACGCCGAGGACTATCACCAGCAGTACCTCGGGAAGAACCCCCACGGCTACGACTGTCACGCCAACACGGGGATCGCCTACCCCGGTCTCGGCTGACCGTCGGCGCGATCAGGTACCCGTCACCGCGGCCACCAGTTCCGCGGCCGTGAGGTCATTCACGTCGAGCTCGACATCGGGCCTCACCCCGGTCCCGCCGAAGTCGAGCCCTCCCGGTGTCAACCAGCGGGCGATGGTGAGCTTGAGGGCGCCGCCATTCGAGAGGTTGAATCGTTGCTGAACCGTGTTCTTCCCGAAGGTGCTCTCGCCCACGATCCGGGCGCGCTCCCTCTCCTGGAGGGTCGCCGAGACGACCTCCGACGCCGAGGCGCTTCCTCGGTTGACGACGAAGAACACCTCGACGTCGTCGGGGACGATCGCCGATCCGTTGACGGGGTAGGTGGTCGTCTCGTCGGGGCCCTGGGTGACGACGACGTCACCGTCGTCGAGGAACACCGACGTCACGTCGATCGCGGTGGTGAGGAATCCTCCCGGGTTGTTCCTCAGGTCGATCACCAAGTCTTCGACGCCTTGGGCGAGGAGGTCGACGATCGCAGTCTCGAATTGTGAGGCCGCGCCACCGCCGAAGGTCGCCAGACGCACGTAACCCACTTCATCGAAGGTCTCTTGCTCGATCACAGGGATGACCACTGCGGCCCTGGTGATGGTGACCTCGAACACCTCGCCGTCCCGGTCGATGGTGAGGCTAACTTCGGTTCCGGCCTGGCCTCTGACGGTGGCGGTGACCTCATCTACCGTCCATCCCAGGATCGACTCGTTTTCGACTCCCACGATGACATCGCCACGGACCAGCCCGGCGTCCTCGGCAGGAGCTCCGCTGATCGTGGAGACGATGAGCACCCGACAGGTC
Source organism: Acidimicrobiia bacterium (assembly GCA_035512955.1). Classification (GTDB taxonomy): domain Bacteria; phylum Actinomycetota; class Acidimicrobiia; order Spongiisociales; family ZC4RG35; genus JANQRA01. The sequence goes on along the minus strand of DATKCZ010000034.1, from coordinate 58,660 downwards.
TCGGAGACGATTCCGCACTGCTTGTTCTCCCCCGGGATCGTCTCGTCCTCCGGCGAGACGAGGGCGCCGATGCCTTCGATCTCGCCTTGCTGTTCCTCCTGGAGCAAGTCCAGGGCCTGTGGGTCGAGGTAGGCGGAGTTGGGGTCGAGGCCAAATGCGGCCAGCCCGGCGACCATCGCCTCGGCAGCCTCGACACTGTCGTCCGCCTCGCCGGCGGCCACATCACATGTCGACGAGAAGGCGTTGGTGGGTGTGGCACAGACCAGAAGCTCGCCCGAATCTGCGCCGTCGAGCTGTTCGAGCCCTTGCGCGGCCGCCTCGGCGAGGGCGGCGTCGTCGACCGGATCGACGTAATGGGTCTGGATGAGATCATATGCCTCACAGACGATGGCCACCTCCTCGGAGGCGTCCTCACAGTTGACCAGCTCCAGGCTGCGCGGCAACGAGGTCGTGGTTCCCGTCGACCCGGTTGTCGACCGAACCGTCGACGTGGTGGTCGTCGTGTCCGCGACCACCGAAGTGGTGGTCCCGGCTTCATCGGCTGAGCAAGCCGCGGTCATCAACGCCACGGCGATGACTGCAGGGATGAGGTTGGTCTTTCTCATGAAGCAGCTTCCAGGGCGAGCTCGACGATCTCCTCGACGGTGGCTCCTGCCGGCCAGCTGACCTCTCGATCGGGCTTCAACCCGCCGTCGGCCGCCGTCTCGCCGTTGGGTGTCGACCAACGGGCCACCGCCACGTGGAACTCACCGCCGTTGCGCAAGGTGAAGGCTATCTGCACTGCGTCTTTACCGAATGTGTCGCTCCCCACGATCACCGCGTCCCGTCGATCGCGCAGTGCCCCGGCGAGGATCTCTGCTGCCGAGGCGGTTCCTTGGTTGACGAGCACGACGATTCGTTGCCGTGTGGCGAGGCCTCCGGGGAGGGCCTCGTATTCGCGGAACTCGTTCGGGGCATCACTGACCATGACCACCCCACCGTTGATGAAGTCGTCCGCCACGTCGACCACCGCATCGAGGTAGCCGCCGGGATTGTCCCGGAGGTCCACTACCAGCACGCCGGGCCCCTCAGCGGTTATCTCGGCGAGGGCATCCTCGACGAGCCCGGGGATGTCGAACTCGAAGTCGGGGATCCTCAAGTACCCGACGTCGCCCCGCGGGACGCCGAACTCGACGGTTGGGATGGCGAGCTCGGTGCGCTCGATGGTGAACTCCACCATCTCCGCGCCGCGTTGAACCGTTATCGCCACCGTCCCGGTCTCGTCGCCGGCGATCTCGGAGATGACCCCGGTGAACCCCTTCCCTTCCACCGACTCCCCGTCGACCGAGGTGATGATGTCGCCGGGAGCCATACCGGCTTTGAAGCCGGGATTGTCCTCCAGCACGAACACCACTTCGAGCATGCAGATCGATGTGATCTGGGTGCATTTCGACCCTGCGGCGTCACGGGCGTCGAGCAGGACGCCGATACCGCCGACTATGCCGTTCACCCTGAACGAGCCGACCTGTTCGGGTGGCAGGTAGTAGGTGAAGGGATCGAGACCGACATCGATCATGTACGCCACTGCCGCCTCGACCGCCGGGCCGACCGGGATCTGGGACTCGAGGACCTTCTCGCCGATGGCGTCGCACAGACCGGTGAAGGCCTCATGGGGAATCGCGCAGAACAGGGTCCGAGGCGGGTCCTCCGTCTCTGTGGAGGTGTGAGCCCCCAGACCCCGCAGCGCCACCTCGGCGAGCACCTCGGGGTCCACCGGCGCATCGACGTACCACGTCTCCAACAGCTCATAGACCTCACACAGAGGGCTGAAGGTGACCGGTGGCGCGGCGCAGTTCTGGACCTGGACATCCTGGGCGGGGACGGTGGTGGTGAGGGGCGGAGGGGGAGCCGGGGGAGCCGTGACCACGGTGGTGGTCACCGTGGCGGGAGCGCTACAGGCCGTGACGACCAGCACGGCAGCGAGGAGACGACTCATGCGAGCCATTATGAGGCCACATCGGCAGGTAGCGTCGAGTTCGTGAGTCGTCGCGTCGTTCTCAGGTCACCGTCGGGGGACAGCTTGGTGCGACATGTCTCCGCGGGCGTTTGGGCCGAGGCGACCAACACCCCTACAGAGACCATCGGTGAGGGTCTCTGGGCGATTCCCGGCCTCGTCGACGCCCACGCTCACCTCGCCGGTGAGTCGCTGCCGCTGGATGGGCGTCCCGGTGACCTGGGATATGCAACCGCTCAGGCCAAGGACGCTCTCGCCGCCGGGGTAACCCTTCTCTTCGACAAGGGCTGGTGCGACGAGACGACGCTCGACCTGATCGATTCGGTGGCACCAGGAGATCGACCCGAGATCGAGGCGGCAGGTCGGATGCTGGCCGTCGAGGGTGGCTACTACCCGGGGTTCGCTGAGGAGATCCCCGCGGAGGAGATCGGCGAAGGAGTCCGCCGGAGGGGTGGAGGAAGGGCCCGCTGGGTCAAGCTGATCGGTGATTGGCCACGACGCGGCGAAGGCCCCAAGGCAAACTTCGACGAGGGGCACCTGCGTGAGGCGGTGGAGGCCGCCAATTCGCTCGGGGTCCGTCTCGCCATCCACACCATGGCACGCGACGTCCCGTCGATGGCGGTGGCAGCCGGCGTCCACTCGATCGAGCACGGGTTGTTCCTGAGCGAAGACGATCTGGACCCTCTGGTCCGGTCCGATGGCGTGTGGGTGCCGACCGTGCGCCGGGTCGAGGAGACGATCGCCTCGCTTCGGGAGGGCTCTTCGGGCCAGAGATTGTTGCGCGAAGGACTGCAGAACGTGCGACGGGTGCTTCCCCTGGCCATCGAGGCCGGGGTCACCGTCCTGGCCGGGACCGACCTGGCGGGATCGAGCGCCGAGGTGGCGAGGGAAGCCTTGAGATTGGCCTCTCTGGGGATCACCCCGGCCGCGGTGCTCGAGATCGTGGGGATGAAGGGTCACGAGGTGGCGGGGAGAAGCGGGAGATTCGCGCTCGGAGAACCGGCGGACGCCGTGTTCTTCTCAGACAACCCCGCCGAGGATCTCGAGGTTCTCGCCCACCCCGTCCATGTCATGCGGCTCGGGCAGGCCCGATGAGGCTGGTGCTGGCCTCCGGCTCACCCCAACGTGCCGAGCTTCTCGATCGACTGGGTCTCGAGTTCGACACGGTCCCCGCCGACATCGACGAGACCCGTCACCCCGGTGAGCCTCCCGGTGTCTATGTCGACCGGGTGGCGCGAGAGAAGGTGTCGGCGCGGGGCCACCGAGACGACCTCGTCATCGCCGCGGACACGGCGGTGGTTCATGACGGCCACATCCTCGGCAAGCCCGCCCATCCGGAAGAGGCCCGGGCGATGTTGCGCCGGTTGCAGGGTGCCAGTCATGAGGTCTTCACCGGTCTGTCGGTGGCCCTCGGCGGAGACGTCAGGTCTTTGGTGGATGTGACCGAGGTCAGCATGGTGCCGATGACCACCGAGGAGATCGCCGACTACGTCGACACCGGGGAGCCCATGGACAAGGCGGGGGCATACGCCCTCCAGGGACGAGGCGGGATCTACGTCGAGTCGGTCACGGGCAGCCCCTTCACCGTGATCGGCCTACCCATTCATCTGCTCCCCCGACTGGTGCGACAGGTCGGCGCCGATCTCGAGCGCTTCGATCGGGGACGCTCGGTCTAACTTGTAAGACGATGAGAAGGGCCATGCTTGCTGTGCTCCTCGTGATCGTGGCGTGCAGTCCGGACGAAACCACCGACTCCACGACGTCTTCGACCTCGACGTCGCTGCTAACCACCACGATCGCAGGCCCGACGACCACGACATCTCCACCCGCCACTACGACGACCCAGGCCACCACGACAACCCTCTCCGGTCCGACGACGACCTCGCTGCTCTCGGGGAACTGGGCCGACGAGTCCCTGGTCACCACCGACTTCGGCGCCCTGGGTTGGTGGGACGGGAGCGGCTGGCTCGACGCCGAGACCGAAGGCGCGCTGCCCGTGGTCGGTGGCGAGGACTACCAGGTGACCAGGCTCGACTTCCTGGGGATGACCACCGGCGGTCCGCAGACCACGGTGTGCGAGCCTCTCGACTTGATCGGGGTGGAGCTCGATGACCCCGAACTCCTCGGCGAGTTCCCCGGGCCATATGGAATCGCCATCTCGGCACCGTGGCCGCTGCAGCCCCACCTGTTCGAGTCGGCCACCGACGATGGCACCTACTCGGCGTTCGCCGCTCAGTTGCTCTCCAGCCGGGGCCTGGATGTGGCCAATCCGGTGATCAAGCAACTCCTCAGGACCGATCTCGAAGGCGATGGCGTGCATGAGGTGCTGGTGGTGGCCGAAGAGGTGACTCCCGGGGTCGTGATGGAGGAAGGCGACTACTCCATCGTCTTCCTGCGCAACGTCGTGGACGGTGAGGTGCAGACCGCGGTCCTCGCCGAGACGGTGGTGCTCGAGGAGGACGACGGATTCGGTGGCGCCCACTCGATGGGGGCGGTGGCCGACCTCAACGGTGACGGGAAGATGGAGATGGTGCTCAACTCGGCGTTCTTCGAGGGCTTCGCGGTATCCGTCTGGGAGTATGTCGACGACGACCTGGGACCGCTCCAAGTCATGACCACAGGGTGTGGCAGCTGATGGAGAATCCTTTCGCCGACCGCCCGACCTACGTCGGGCACACCGGCATCGAGTTGACCGACGTCTCTGTCGACCACTGTGACGGTCGCCTCGAGATCGGGCCCAACCATCACCAGCCCTATGGGGTGGTCCATGGCGGGGTGTACTGCACCATGATCGAGACCCTGGCCTCCACCGGCGCCGCCCTGTGGGCGATGGAACAGGGAATGGCCGGTGCCATGGGGGTGAGCAACAAGACCGACTTCATCAGGGCAACCACGGACGGTGTGCTGGTGGGAAAGGCGAGTCCGATTCACCGCGGGCGGACCCAGCAGCTATGGCAGGTCGACATCACCAGGGAGAACGACGGGAAGCTGGTGGCTCAGGGTCAGGTACGCCTGCAGAACGTGACCAACACCGAGTTCTAGCCCTCGATCGACTCAGCCGGGCGGCCCGGGGTCGGGGACAGGTTCGGCTCCCTCGGCCACTGCGGCGAGACGGGGAAGATAGTGAGCCCACCCCCTGACGTGGATGTCGGCTTCTTCGGCGGGGAGATCTCTATGGGTCAGTGTCACCAGTGAGCCGCCCTCGACCTCGGCTATCTCGATCTTCACGGTCGAAGAGCCCGGGGGCAGCCCGGGATGGTCCACCCAGCCCCATGTGAACACCACTCTCTCATTGGGCACCAGCTCGACGAACTGGCCCCTCGCGATTGCACCGTTGGGCGTCCTCATCACGAAGATCCCACCGGTACGGGCGTCGATCGTGGAGGCGATTCCCTGCCAACGAGACCACTTCTCCGACTCGGTCAGATAGGAGTAGACCGCGGCCGGTGGAGCAGCCACCCGGCGAGACAACACGATCGGCTCGGTCATGACTGTTCCCTCTCGACGACCTCGGCGAGATCCTCCAGTGTGTCCGCCCACATCGACTCGAGAACCGAGCGGAACGGCCCCAACGCCGACTGGTTCGCCCGGTAGAGCCTGCGGTTGCCCTCGGTGCGGACCTGGACGAACCCCGACTCGCGGAGAACGGCGAGGTGTTGGGAGACGGCTCCGAAAGTGATGTCGAACCGGTCGGCGATCTCACCTGCGGCCATCTCGTGGTCCCAAACCAATCCGAGGATCCGGCGGCGACGCGGCTCGGCGATGACTTGGAGCGCGTCCATCGGGGCGATGGTACCTGCAATTTTAGTCTGAGTTGAAATATCCCGGAGTGGGCTGTATATTTAGCGGGCACTAAAATAGTTCGGAGGAGCGCAATGGGTGATTATTCGATCAAGGCTGCTTTCGAGGTTGACACCGATCCGGCTCGAGTCGTCGAATGGCTGTCCACCCCGACTGGCATCGCCGGATGGTGGTCCGATGGAGTCAGCGGTGCGGCATCGTCGGTCGGTGACCAATTCGACGTTCGCTTTCCGACCACCGACGTGGTCTTTCAGCTGGTGGTCGCCGAGGCGACCGACAACGCCGTCGAGTGGAGTGTTCCGGCGAGCCCGCCATGGTGGAAGGGAACCGCGATTCGCTTCGACCTCGAGGGAAACGACTCCGCTGGCACCTCGATGCTCTTCACCCACCGGGGATTCGACCCCGACGACCCGATCATCGCCGCCATAACTCCTGCGTGGGTGGGCTTTCTGAACCGGCTGGTCGAAGTGGCCCAAACCGGAAGGGCAGACCCGGTGGTGGTCAACTAGCCGAAGTCGGCCCGGACCGTGTCTCCGGGGTTGGTGACGGCCCAATAACATCTGGGCATGCCCTTCGACATCGGGCCCCTCCGGGTCGACCCGCCCGTGGTCCTCGCCCCCATGGCGGGGGTCACCAACGCGCCATTCCGGCGACTGTGCCGTGAGTTCGGCGCCGGTCTCTACGTCTCTGAGATGATCGGGGCCCGGGGTCTGGTCGAGAGGAACGAGAAGACCCTGGCCCTCGCCCGTTTCGACCACGACGAGGTGCCCCGATCCATACAGCTATACGGCACCGACCCCGGGGCCCTCTCCGAGGCGGTGGCCTTTCTCGTGCGCGAGCGAGGGGTAGATCACATCGACATGAACTTCGGTTGTCCGATGGGCAAGGTGACCCGGCACGGCGGTGGGGCGGCGTTGCCCTGGAAGACCGACCTGTTCCGATCGATCGTGAGGGCGGCGGTGTCGAACGCGGGAGAGGTGCCGGTGTCCGTCAAGTTCCGCAAGGGCATCGACGAGGACCATCTCACCTACGTCGAAACCGGTTTGATCGCCGAGGAGGAGGGGGCGGCCGCAGTGGCACTCCACGCCCGAACCGCCCGCCAGCTCTACTCCGGTGAGGCGGATTGGCGTGCGATCAGCCGGCTGAAGCAGACAGTCCGCTCCATCCCGGTGCTGGGCAATGGCGACATCTGGACCGCGGCCGATGCGGTGTGGATGATGAAGTCGACGGGTTGTGACGGGATCGTGGTAGGGCGGGGCTGTCTCGGCCGGCCCTGGCTGTTTCGCGACCTCGCCGACGTCTTCGCCGGCCGTCGGCCCCACGACCCCCCCAAGCTGGGAGAGGTGGGCCTGATCATGCTCAGACATGCCCGGCTCCTGGTCGATCATTTCGGCGACCCTTACGGGATCAACCTCTTCCGTAAACACCCCTCCTGGTATCTGAAGGGGTTTCCCGTGGGCCCGGTGGTGCGCGACACCCTCTCCCGGGTCGGCTCGGTGGACGAGTTGGAGGATCTCGTCGGCAAGCTCGACCCCGAGATCCCCTTCCCCGTCGACGCCCACCGGATGGTCCGCGGCCATGGTCACGGCCCCCGCCCGGTCCGCCTCCCCCGCGACTTCCTCGAGAGTCGCCGGGGGGACCGGCTCGGCCGTGACGCCGAGCAGGTGGTCAGCGGAGGCTGAGTTCGGCAATAGGTGTGATAGGGGTGGGCGAAGTGGTGGCCTTGCGGGCGACGCCTAGCACTGTCCGAGGTGAAGTGGGCATCGTCGAGTGTGAACCTACGCGCCATCAACAACACAACGCGAGGGAGGGGGCTTGCCGCAAGCGACCCAAACGTGCTGACATGACTCGTCCGCTGAGCCGATCACGGCCAGAAACCAATGGAGTCGGGAGTTGTGGAATGCGTGTTTGGCCTTCGGCAGATGGGGAGACCGGGAGCGCTGAACCGGTCGAGGAGTCGGCGGGGAGGATGCGGGCGACCGGCGCCGGTGCGCGGTCGCTCTGCGCGGGGTGGCTGTCACTGTCCGGTGCAGCCTTCGCCGGGGAGCGGCGATGACCGGCCACGCCGTGGTGATCGCAGGAGGTGGCCCGACCGGGCTGATGCTGGCGGCCGAGCTGGCGTTGGCGGGAGTCGACGTCGTGATCGTCGAGCGACGCGCCAGTCAGGACCTCGACGGCTCGCGAGCCGGGGGTCTCCACTCCCGCACCATCGAGGTGCTCGACCAGCGTGGCATCGCCGATCGGTTCCTCGCAGAGGGCCAAGTCCATCCGTTCGTGGGCTATGCCGGGACCTTCCTGGACATCGACGACTTCCCCACCCGCCACAACTACATCCTTGCGCTCTGGCAGAGCCGCATCGAGCAGGTACTCGCCGGCTGGGTCGATGAGCTCGGCGTCCCGATCCTCCGCCAGCGCGACGTAGTGGGCTTCACCCAGGACGACACCGGCGTCGACGTCGAGCTGGACGACGAATCGCTCCGAGGCGAGTACCTGGTCGGGTGCGACGGGGGACGCAGCCTGATCCGCAAGACGGCCGGCATCGACTTCCCGGGATGGGATCCCTCGTCCAGCTACATCATCGCCGAGGTGGAGATGGACGAGGAGCCGCAGATCGGCATGCGCCCCGAAGGTGGCGGCATCGGCCCTGTCAACCGGGAGGAGGGCGGAGGGCCGTACGGGGTGGTACTGCTCGAAAAGGACATCGAACACGCCAGCGAGCCCACCCTGCAGGTCCTCCGCGAGGCTCTCGTCGCCGCCTACGGGACCGACTACGGGGTGCACAGCCCCACCTGGATCTCCCGGTTCACCGACATGACCCGGCAGGCGGCGTCCTATGGGGAAAGACGGGTGCTGCTCGCGGGCGACGCTGCACACGTGCACGGTCCTCAAGGTGGCCAGGGCCTCAACACTGGCGTCCAAGATGCCGTGAACCTGGGATGGAAGCTGGCCCAGGTGGTCAAGAAGATCTCACCGGAGAGCCTGCTCGACACTTATCACGCCGAACGGCATCCGGTCGGTGCCCGGGTGTTGCACAACACCATGGCTCAAGTCGCCCTCGCCCGCATCGACGAGCGCAGCAGGGCACTCCGCGACACCGTGCTCGAACTGCTGAGCATGGACGAGCCTCGAAAGCGCATCGCCGGGATGATCTCCGGTCTCGACATCCACTATGACCTTGGAGAGGGACATCCTCTGCTCGGGCGGCGCATGCCCGACCTCGACCTGGACACCGCGAATGGTCCCACCCGTGTGTTCACCTTGCTCCACGATGCCCGGCCCGTGCTCCTCGACCTCGGTGAGCCCGGCGGTTTCGACATCTCTCCATGGGCGAATCGAGTCCGGCAGGTGGATGCCAGGCACAATGGCGTGTGGGAGCTCCCGGTCATTGGCGAGGTCGCTGCGCCTCCGGCCGTGTTGATACGACCCGACGGACATGTCGCCTGGGCAGGAGACCTCACGGACCCAGGGCTGCCTCGCGCCCTTGCGACCTGGTTCGGAGCGGCCGCTCCGGCTTAGAACCCCACAGCCGAGCGCCTTCACGCCCATGACCAATGTGCCGGTCGAGGACGCCCGCGAGCTATGGCCACTGTTTCACTCACCCGGATCTCACCCATTGGCCGAACTCAGCGGGCTGAAAGTCGTCCGAGCTGGTGCCGGATGGTCAGCGGGTGGCGAGTCCGGCGATCGCGGTGAGCAGGAGGTGGGCGGCCACGTCGACGGTCTGGAAGCCCACGTCGATCGAGGCGTCGACTTCGACGAAGTCCATGGCGGTCACCGCAGGGTGGGCGGCGCAGCGTGCCACCCCCTCGGAGAGCTGACGCACGCTGAGACCACCCGGGCGCGCCCCCGGACATGCCGGGGCATATGCCCGATCGAGCACGTCGAGGTCGACATCGACGTAGATCGACTCACACGAGGCACTCAACTGTCTCAAGGCCACGTCGACCGTCGTCCTCATACCGATCCGCTCCACCTGGTCGATCGTCACCGTGGTGATGCCGGCGGCGTCGCAGTACGAGCGGTACTCCGCCGAGTTGGCGAAGGAATGGATCCCGATCTGAACCACGTTCACCCCAAGGAGGCCGTGCTCCTCGAGCAGGCCTCGGATCGGGGTCCCGTTGTTGGGGCCGTCGTCGAGCGACCGCACATCGTGGTGTGCGTCGAAGGTGATCACCCCGACCGATGACAGGTCTTCGGCCTGGGCGGCGACCAGGGGCCGGGTGATGGCATTGTCACCCCCTATGTACAGCTTGAGGGGTGCATCGGGGAGGGCGCCGGCCAGTCTCATGACCTCACCGATCATGGGCACCATGTCGAGCTCGGAGACGGCCCAGTTGCCGAGGTCCCTCACCTGCACCGAGCCGAAGTCGACACCGAGCTCGCTGTGGAAGGTGGAGAAGCCGTCGAGTCGGTGACGGACCTCGAGGGGGGTGAGGTCCGCCCGCGACGGCGTGAGACTCGCCTTCGAAGAGGGCACCCCCACCACCAGGAGATCCGGGTCGGGATGCTCTCCGGTCAGCCACACACCGGCCCGGGGCCAGAGGGGATCAGCTTTCTTCATCGAGCATGGGGATGTCGACGCCCCGATCACGGGCGACCTGGCGCGCCCTCTCATAGCCGGCGTCGGCATGACGCATGACACCGGTGCCAGGGTCGTTGGTGAGGACCCGCTCCACCCTGAAGGCTCCTTGGTCGGTGCCGTCGGCGACCACCTGGGCACCGGAGTGGATGGAGTTGCCGATGCCGACGCCACCGCCATGGTGGACCGCCACCCAGGCGGCACCCGATGAGACGTTGAGCATGGCGTTGAGGATGGGCCAATCGGCGACGGCATCCGAACCGTCCAACATCGCCTCGGTCTCCCGGAATGGGGAGGCCACCGAGCCCGAGTCGAGGTGGTCCCTCCCGATCACGATCGGTGCCGACACCTCTCCCGAAGCCACCAACTCGTTGAAGCGGAGCCCGGCGAGATGCCGTTCGCCGTATGAGAGCCAGCAGATTCGTGCCGGGAGACCCTGGTATTGGACCCTCTCCCGGGCCAGCTTCAACCATCGCAGCAGCGGCTCGTTCTCGGGGAAGAGCTCGATCATCGCCCGGTCGGTGGCCTCGATGTCGGCGGGGTCACCACTCAGCGCCACCCACCGGAACGGCCCTGAGCCTTCGGCGAAGAGCTCGCGGATGTAGGCACGGACGAACCCCGGGTAGGAGAAGGCGTCGGCATAGCCCGCGGTCTCGGCCTCACCCCGCAGGTTGTTTCCGTAGTCGAAGACCTCCGCACCCCGATCTTGAAACTGGACCATCGCCTGGCACTGGGTGGCCATCGATTCCCGTGCCGCCTTTATGTAGGTGTCCGGGTGGTCCTGGCGCAACGAGGCCGCCTCGTCGAGGCTGTAACCCGAGGGGATATATCCGTACAGCGGATCGTGGGCCGAGGTCTGGTCGGTGACGATGTCCACCCCGAGGCCCAGCTCGAGGAGGTCGGGGAAGAGATCCGCCGCATTGCCGAGCAGACCGATCGAAAGGGCTTTCTTGGCCTCCTTGGCCGCGGTGGCCATCTCGATGGCATGCTCGACCGAGGCGGCCTCCACGTCGAGGTAACCGGTCTCGAGACGCCGCTGAATCCGCTGTGGGTCGACTTCGACGCACAGGGCGACGCCGCCATTCATGGTGATCGCCAGGGGTTGGGCTCCCCCCATCCCGCCCAGCCCGCCGGTGAGGGTCAGCCTGCCGGCCAGTGTGCCGCCGAACTTCTTCTCGGCGATGGCGGCAAAGGTCTGGAAGGTGCCCTGGAGGATCCCCTGGGTCCCGATGTAGATCCACGAGCCGGCTGTCATCTGGCCGTACATCATCAGACCCTTGGCCTCGAGCTCCCAGAAGTGGTCGAGGGTGGCCCACCTGGGCACCAGCAGGCTGTTGGCGATCAACACTCGCGGCGCCAGGTCGTGGGTCCGGAAGACCCCGACCGGTTTTCCCGACTGAACCAGCATCGTCTCCTCGTCACCCAGCCGCTCCAGGGTGCGGACGATGGCGTGCAGTGACTCGATGTTGCGGGCTGCCTTGCCCCGGCCGCCGTATACCACCAGGTTCTCGGGGTCCTCTGCGACCTCGGGGTCGAGGTTGTTGAGCAGACAGCGAAGCGCCGCCTCCTGAAGCCACCCCTTGGTGTTCAGAGCGCTGCCACGGGGGGCGTGCAGGGGGAAGGTCAGGTCGAGCATGTGACCGTGAGCCTATATGCAGATGCCCCCGGGTCGATCGGTGCTGGATCGAGTGTGCAAGGAGTTGCCGACCAGGCACTCGAATGCACCACAGACGATACGCCGGGCTACTTGCGGAGCATGCCGTCGAGACGACGGCTGGCGATGGCGGCTGCGACCAGACCCATGACGACCAGGAAAGCGGCGTGGCCGAACATCGACCAGTCGAGGGCGCCCAGGGTGAACCCGCGCAACAGCTCGTTGCCGTGATAGAGGGGGGACAGCCTGGTGATGAGCTGGACGGCCGGCGGATAGACGTCGATGGGGAAGAACGACCCGGAGAAGAGGAACAAGGGCATGGTCACCAAGGTGACCAGGTCGAAGTCCTGCCACGACTTCATCCAAGTGCTGGCGGCGAGGCCGGCCGCCCCGAAGGCAAAGCCGACCAGTGTCGCAGCCGGGATGGCGAAGACCGCCAGCCAGGACTCGGTCATCCCCATCACGAACATTACGCCCACGAAGGCGGTCGAATAGAGCACGCCACGCAGCAGGGCCCACCCGATCTCGCCGATGGCGATGTCGGAGGGCTGCATCGGTGTGGTGAGGATCCCCTCGTAGACCTTGCCGAAATGGAGCTTGAAGAAGATGTTGAACGTCGTCTCGATCACCGCGCCGTTCATCGCCGAGGCGGCCATCATCGCCGGAGCCACGAAGGCGGCGTACGGCACCGATTGCCCATTGGGCAGGGTCACATCGCCGACCAGGGCGCCGACCCCGATGCCGACCGCGAACAGATAGAAGACCGGCTCGAAGAAACCGCTGAAGACGACCTTCCACAGACGCCGATAGGCGAGGTAGTTCTTCTCCCAGATCCGCTGGGCGCGGAACGGGGTGACCTTGCCGATCGGGGTGAGGCGCGACGGCGCCTGGACGCTCATTGCCTGATCCTCTTGTCGAGCAGCCGAATCGACAGATAGAGACCGGCCGCCGCCATCACGATGAGGTATGCGAGATGGACCCACAACGGAAGAGAGGTGACGATCGAGCCGTTGACACCGGGGAGGGCGATCTTCCGGACCAGTTCGACCCCGTGGAACAGCGGGGTCGCATAGGCAACGGGCTCCAGCCAGTCGGGAAGCTGGCTGATCGGGAAGAAGGTCCCCGAGAACAAGAAGAGAGGCACGATCAGGAACCGGAAGAGGGTGGAGAGACTCCGCCCGTCCTTCTGGGTGAGGGTCCAGGCGGTGATGCCAGTGGTGAAGGCCACCCCGGTGAGTACGGCGGGGGGTATCGCAGCCAGCGCCGGCCCGATCTCGAGGGCGCCGAACAGCACCGCGATCACGGCGAACACCAACAGCACGAAGACGAGGCGGCCCACACCCCAGATGAGACGACCCCAGATGATGTCACTGGGCCCCAATGGTGTGGTGATGGTCCCGTGGAAGTTCTTCCGCCAGAGGATGCCGGCCATCACCGGGAAGGAGCCGTCCCCGGCGCCGTTCTGCATGGCGTTCGCCGCCATCAGCCCGCTGGCCACGAAGGCCAGATAGGAGATCGACAGGGTCTCCCCCGAGCCGTCGTCGACCAGGGCCCCCAGCCCGGCGCCCATGGCGGCCAGGAAGAAGACCGGGTTGACGAACGATGTGATCACGGTGCCTCGCCAGGTGCGCCGGTAGGCGATGACCTCGGACTCGGCATACCGCAGCGATCTGCTGAGGGTGGTCACGAGTGGCCCACCACTAGTCGATCAGCCTCCGCCCGGTCAGTCTCAGGAAGACATCCTCGAGGGTGGAGCGTCTCACCAGCACCTGCTCGGGATGGATGCCACGGGATTGCAGGCCTTCCTGGGTGGCGTCGGCATCGTCGGTGTACAGCAGGACACGGTCGGCGAGCACCTCCGAACGCGACGCCAGCCCGTCCATCTTCGAGACGGCGTCTTCCTTCTGCCCGTTGATGAAACGGAGCTCGACCACCTCCCGGGGGGCGTATTGCTGGATGAGCTCCCTGGGCGAGCCCTCGGCGGCGATCTTGCCCTGGTCCATGACAACGAGGCGGTCACAGAGCTGTTCGGCTTCATCCATGTAGTGGGTGGTGATGATCAGAGTGGCACCCTCCCGCTTGAGCCGATAGAGACGGTCCCAGAGCAGGTGACGGGCTTGGGGGTCGAGACCGGTCGTGGGCTCGTCGAGGATGATCAGCTCCGGGTTGTTGATGAGGGCGCGGGCAATCGTCAGCCGGCGCTTCATCCCACCCGACAACGGCTCGACCTCGGAGTCCTTCCGTTCGGTGAGCTGGGCGAAGTCGAGGAGCTCGTCGATCCGGGAGGTGATCTCCGACTTCTTCATGTCGTGATACCGCCCGTAGATGTAGAGGTTCTCGAACACAGTCAGCTCGAGATCGAGATTGTCTTCCTGGGGCACCACTCCGATCCGCTGGCGAATCGAGCGCCCGTCGACATCGGGGTCGATGCCGAAGACGCTCAGCTTTCCCTCGGTGATCGGGCTGACCGTCGTGATCATCTTCATGGTCGAGGTCTTGCCCGCCCCGTTGGGACCGAGAAAGCCGAACGCCTCCCCTTTGCGGATGTCGAAGTCGATGGCGTCAACGGCGGTGAAGTCATCGAACTTCTTGGTCAGGCCGCGTGCCTGGACGAGAGATTCAGTCATCAGTCGATGGACGGTAATTGGTTTCGGTGACGGTTCCCATATGAATAGGACGAACCGGGGGCCGGTCCGTCGACAGACGCTAGGAGTCGAGTTTGACCACCCGCGCTGGCGGCTTACGGCCTCCGTAGTTGCGGGGCCTGGCATGGTCGGCGGGGTATCCCAGCGCTATCGCGTAGCGGGCGGTGGCGCCGTCGGAGATGCCCAATAACTCGGCGGCGTCTCTGTGGCGGTGCAAGGTGACCGGGCATGAGGCCACGCCGATCGCCTTGGCGGCGAGCATCATGTTCTGGGCGGCGCGTCCGATGTCGAAGGTGTTGCCGCCCGGCTCTTGGACCAAGACGACGCTGGCCACGGAGTCGCGGATCGGCTGGGTGTAATCACCGTGCTCGGCGAGCCCTCGGAGCCGCTCGGGATCGGTGACCGCGATGAACGACCACGACTGCTGGTTCTTCGAGCTGCCCGTCCACCGTCCCGCCTCCAAGATGGCGCCGAGGTCCTCGTTGCGGAGCGCTTCGGGTTTGTAGTCGCGGATAGCCCGCAACCCGATGATGAGGTCATAGGTGTCGGCCATGGCCCGAGACTAGGAGGGTGAGGGCCCGGCTATCGCGGGTAGAGGATCATCTGGGTGCAGCGGAACCGGGCCAGCGGTTTGCCATCCGCCTCCGCGGTGACTGCCACGTCCCAGACCTGGGTGGTCCGCCCTCCGTGGATCATCACCGCCTCGGCCCGCATCGCCCCGGTGAGCATGGTGCCCAAGAAGTTGGTCTTCAACTCGATGGTGGTGAACCCCGACGCTCCCTCGGGGAGGTTGCCGACACACCCGTATCCGGCGGCGGTGTCCGCCAGGGTGATCACTGCTCCGGCGTGGAGATATCCGTTGGGGGCGAGGTGGAAGGGCTGGACCTCGCAGCGCATGAGGGCGCTCTCCTCGCCGATCTCCACCAGTTCCAGACCCATGTGCCCGGGGAGGGTGACCGCGCTGGCGGCGCGGAGCGTGTCGGCGATGGTCTCTCGCTCTTCTGTGGTGGGCATGGCGGGCGACGATAACCCGGCAGAGTCGTGTGCTCAGCAGCATTCGGATAACTTGTGGCCAGCCAGCTTCCCGAGGAGCCCACACCACGATGCCCACCCCACACATCTCCGCCGAGCCCGGCGACTTCGCTCCGTCGATACTCCTCCCCGGTGACCCGCTGCGGGCCAGGCACATCGCCGACAACTTCCTCGACGAGGTCAGGACGGTCAATGAGGTCCGCAACATGCTGGGCTACACGGGGTCCTATGACGGAGTCCCGGTCTCGGTGATGGGCACGGGGATGGGGATCCCGTCGGCGTCGATATACGCCACGGAGTTGGTCAGCGAGTACGGCGTTGAGCGGCTGGTCAGAGTGGGCTCGTGTGGCGCGGTCACCGAGAAGGTGGCATTGCGCGATGTGATCCTCGCCATCGGGGCGTGCACCGACTCCCTGGTCAACCGGAGCCGGTACGGAGGCCTCGACTTCGCCGCCACCGCCGACTTCTGGCTGCTCAAGGCGGCGGCCGAAGCAGCCGCCGCCAAGGGGATCGAGGTCAAAGTGGGCAACGTCCACTCCGCCGACCTGTTCTACAACCCAGATCCGAAGGCCTTCGACCGAATGGAGGCGATGGGGGTGCTCGCCGTGGAGATGGAGGCCGCCGGCCTCTATGGCGTGGCCGCCGAGCACGGCGCCAGGGCATTGACCATCTGCACGGTCTCGGACCACGTCCGCACCGGGGAGGCCACCTCCGCCGAAGAGCGTCAGAAGACCTTCAGCGACATGGTCGAGATTGCCTTGGAGGCGGTCAAGACAGACGTCGGATAGCGCTCGGTCCACCGGATACTCGATCCCGATCCGCCCCGGCCGAGCGGTAGGGGTCGTAATGAGTGTTGACCTCAACGCTTATTACCCTATGATGCCGCTCTCGTGTCTGTGGACCGCTCGATAGTCAAACATGCCGTGAAGGACGCACTGCCGCTCTATGTCCCGGCAGTTCCCTTCGCCCTGGTCATCGGTCTGGCCATCGTCGAGTCGGGCATGAATCGCATCGTCGGCTGGTCCACCGCTTGGACCATCTTTGGCGGAGCCGCCCAGCTCACTCTGATCTCGCTCCTCGGCTCGGGCGCCGCGGTGGCGGCGGCGGTGACCGCCGCCCTCGTGGTCAACGCCCGCCACCTGATGTACTCGGCGGCGCTCGCCCCCACCTTCCAGCGGCAGCCTGGTTGGTTTCGCTGGCTCGGGCCATACCTGCTCATCGACCAATTGTTCGCCCTCACCTCCATCAAGCAGGACGCCGAGGAGAGTGCGTTCCGCACCTACTACCTCTCCGCGGGGCTGACCTTCTGGACGCTCTGGCAGATCACCATCGCGTTGGGCCTGGCGATCGGTCCCGTGGTGCCCGAAGAATGGAACCTCGAGTTCGCGGTGCCTCTGCTCTTCCTGGGTCTCATCGTGCTGGGCATCGACAAGACCTCCAAGCTAGTGGCCGCCCTGATGGGGGCGTCTGTCACCTTCCTCGCCGCCGGGCTGCCCAACCGCACGGGGCTGCTGGTCGGGGCCCTCGTCGGCATCGTCGTCGGCTCCGTCGTCGAATCGAGCCGGAGATGACGGCATTTCTCGCCACCCTGATCGTCGGGATCGGCACCTACTTCAGCCGCTCCCTATTCATCCTCGCCCTGGCCAAGCGGCAGATCCCCGACCCGGTCCTCCTCGCCCTCCAGTTCGTCGCCCCCGCGGTCCTCGGTTCGCTGGTGGTGGCCCTGCTGATAAACGACGACGGCTCGGTGGCCATCGGGATTCCCGAGATGGCGGCGTTCGTGGCCGGGGCGCCCATTGCCTACAAGACGCGCAACCACATCCTGACGCTCATCGTCGGCATGACGGTGTTCTGGGTCGTCCGCGCCGTCATCTGAGCACCCGGACGGTTCCGTCAGCCCAACGGCCTGCAAGTCGAGGTCGAAGAGACTGGCTCCGGTAACGGGTGAACCTCGACCCGCGGACCTGGTCGTTGACGATCCCCAACGCCCCGATCAACTGGAGACGACTGCGATTGCCTGCAACTCGAGCACCAGGCGGGGGTCGGTGGCCAGTCTCACAACCTCGACCGTGGTGCTCGCTGCCCGGTGCCCGCCGAGACGGGCGGCCATGACCCGGTTGATCGCATCCTGGTTCGCATCCTGGTCGACCATGAAGCGAACCAACTGCACGACGTCGCCGAGCCCGCCGCCGGCGCTTCGCAACACCGTCTCCATGTTGTCCATGGTCATCTCGGTCTGCTGGGCGGGGTCGTCGGGGATTTCGGTGAACTCCTCGGGTCGATGGGGGTGAGAGTGATAGATGGGCGCCGCGGTGACTCCGGAGAGGAAAACCATCGCACCACCGCTGACCTTGATCGCGGGGGTGTATGGCATGTTCCATTTGGGGTCGTCGCCCTCGACGTGGATGAGCTCGATCCTGGGCTCGCTGATCATGATCTCCCGGGCATTCCAGCAACATAACCACAACTGCTTGGACGATGGTGGTAGCTCGTTGCCAGCAAGCAACCCCCTACGAGCAAATCTCTCATAAGTGCCACTGCACGCATCGAACAGGCTGTGTAGTGTCGCTGAACGAGTCTGTCTGTCACCGTCGATGTGATGACGGGATTTGAGGAGGAAGAGGATGAGAAGCCACAGACGATGGGCACATCTGGCGATCGTCACGGTTCTGGCAATGATCGTGGCCGCATGCGCCGGAGACGAGGGAGGCGACACCACCGCCCCGACCGACACCACCGCGCCCACCGAGACCACCGCGCCCACCGAGCCCACCGAGCCCACCGACACCACCGAGCCGAGCGGGGAGCCGATACGGGTCGGCGGGACGCTGGCGCTGACCGGGGTCCTCGCCGCCACCGGTGCGATCCATGAGGCCGTGGGCGAGGTGTTCGTCGAGCGAATCAATGAACAAGGTGGTCTTCTCGGCCGGCCCGTTGAATGGGTTCTGCTCGATGACGAGTCGGCCCCCGATCAGGCGGCTGCGGCATATGAGCGGTTGATCACCGAGGACGAGGTCGACCTGGTGATCGGGCCCTACGGCACCGGCAACATCACCGCGGCCATGGCTGTCGCCGAGCGGTATGGCTACATGTTCCCCCATCACACCGCCAGTCTCACCTACGCGTATACGTATGGCTGTCACTTCAGCTCGTGGTCCACGGGCCTCCACCCCAACATCACCAACCCCAACCTGATCTATGACGCCCTGGAGAGCTCGGGCAACTCGCCGGAGACGATCGGGTTCGTGGTCAACGAGTTCCCCGGGACGATGTTCATCGCCTACGGACAGGAAGGAACAGACGAAGGCGGGGCGGTCACCGAAGCCGCGAACAGAGGATGGGACGTTGTGCTCGACATCACCTTCCCGACGGCGACCACCGACTGGGCCCCCATTGCGGCACAGATACGCGACGCCGATCCGGACTTCCTGTACATCGCGGGGCTAGGGGTGAATGCCTCCAACATCATCACCGCGATGCAGACCATCGACTACGCGCCTGCGGGGATGTTCAGCCAGTGGCCGGCACCGGGGCCTTTGCTCAACACCGAGGGCGCCGACGGGATCATGTCCGTGACCATCTTCGAAGAGCATCCGCCCTTCACCGACGATCCGGAGGCGGTCGAAGTCGCCGCACTGATCAACGAGGCGTTGGCCGGGGCCGACATCCCGTACACCAAGGTGGAGACCCAAGCCGCCGCCTCGTGGACCGCATGGGAGTATCTCCAGCAGGCCGCCGAGGGGGCGGGCAGCCTCGATCAGCAGGCGATGTGTGACTGGTTGATCGAAAACGGCGCCGACACACTGTTCCACGGCGAGATCGAGTTCTTCCCCGAAGAGCAGAACTACTTCGTGGACCTCTCCAAGGTGAAGCAGGTTCAAGACGGTGACTGGTGGGTGGTGTACCCAGAGGAGTTCGCGGCTCCCGGCCGTTCGGTCATCTACTCACCCTGACCGACGGTTGAGGTGCGCCTCGGCCGGCCCCTCATCAGGGGGCCGGCCGGGGTAGCCTTCCTTCGGCCCCGAACACGAGGAATAGACGAGCGTGGAGCTACTCACCCAGGGAATCGTCTCGGGTGTGCTGATCGGTGGTCTCTATGCCCTCATGGCGCTGGGTCTGTCATTGTCTTGGGGGGCGCTCAAGATCATCAATTTGGCGCACTTCTCGTTCATCCTGCTCAGCGCCTACCTGGTGTACCAGCTGACCATTTCCTACGAGGTCGACCCGCTGCTGACCACGGTCGTCGTGGTGCCTCTCTTCTTCGTCGTGGGGGCGCTCATGCAAGTCTTCTTCCATCTGGCGAAGGTCGATGAGTTCAAGTCGCTGATCGTCACATTCGGGATCTTCATCATCCTGCAGAGCCTGATGAGGACGATCTGGAGCGCCGACTTTCGCAGGATCGGGTCGACCCTCAACCCGTATGAGACCGAGTCGTTCTTCATCGGGAACATCGCGCTGGGAATGCCCCAACTCACCGCCTTCGGGGCCGCCCTGGTCATAGCCGTGACCATGTCACTCCTGCTGAGTCGGAGCTATTTCGGCAAGGCCGTGCGCGCCGTTGCCCAGGACACCGACATGGCCCGTGCGTTCGGGATCGATCCCCGGCGAGTGGCGGTGATCCTCTCCGGGTTGACGACGGCGTTCTCCGCACTCGCCGGGGTCTTCATCGCCATCGGTCAGACCATCTTCCCCGGTCTGGCGGTGAGCTGGTTCGGAATCGTGTTCTCGGTGGTGATACTGGGAGGCCTCGGTCACACCATCGGTGCCCTGACCGCCGGTCTGATCGTCGGTGTCGCCGCCGGAGTCGCCGCGGTGACCTGGGGCCCGCTGGCGGCGCCGCTCGTCACCTTTGTCATCCTGATCGCCGCTCTCCTCTTTCGCCCCGAGGGCCTGCTCACCAGACGGGGCCTGGCGTGACCCGAAGGGCTCCGGTGCTCATCGGGTTCGTGGTGGCCGCCGTGGTCCTCGGCGTGATGCCTGGTCTGCAGGAGTCCATGGAGTTCCCGCGGTTCTATATCATCTTCTTGTTCACCATCTTCTTCTGGGTGGCACAGGCATCGAGTTGGAACATCCTCACCGGGTACTCGGGCTACTTCAGCTTCGGGCAGGGCGCCTGGTACGGCATCGGGGTCTACACGGTCGCCGTGCTCGTCGGCAAGCATGGATGGTCGTTCATGGCGGCCCTCCCGGTGGGCGGGTTGTTGGCAGGGGCGGCAGGGCTGGCCCTCGGTTTCGTGGTGTTCCGCCTCCGTCGGCTCAGTGGTGAGATCTTCGCTCTCACCACGCTTGCGGTGGCGTTCGTGCTTGCCTCGGTGGCCCGTCTCGTGCCGGCGATCGACGGCGGCACCGGCACCTTCATGACCGGCACCCCGACACCGGAGTTCCTCGGGGAATTCACGACGGCGATGTACCGGCTCACCCTCCTGATCGCCCTGGCCACCGTGCTCGCCGCCTATTTGATCCACGACTCCCGTCTCGGTTGGGGGCTGTTCGCGATTCGCGACGACGAGGCGGTGGCCGGGGGGCTCGGGGTGCCGGTGTTCCGTCAGAAGATGATCGCCCTGGGGACCAACGCCCTCTTCGCCGGGCTCATGGGCGGCGTCTGGTCGCTGCAGCTCGGGTTCGTGACGATCGATGACGTGTTCAACATCCGTGTCCCGCTGTTCGTCATCCTCATGAGCGTGCTCGGGGGCATGGGTCACTGGATGGGCCCCGTCGTCGGCGCCGTGATCATCACCACACTGTCGGATCGTCTCAACAGCGCCGGTCTTGCCGATGTCAACCAGATCATCATCGGGGGGCTGTTGGTGGTCCTCGCCCTCGCGGTGCGCGAGGGGGTCTATGTCCGCATGCGTGAGCGCTGGGTCACCACCGCGGTCACCTTCTTCGGCGTGCTGTCCCTGGTGATCATCCTGGATCTGAACGCCTCGCTCATCAGCGACTTCGCCTATGCGATGGTGGCAACTGTGATCGTCATGCTGGTCCCCGAGACGACATGGGGTCGTGTCCGCGGCGGGGGGCGCGGTCACCAGCCCCCCGAGGTGGAGACCCCCGATCTCGTGGAGACTGGGTCTTGAGCCTGCTCGCGGTGAACGCCGTCGAGAAGCGCTTCGGAGGGGTGGTCGCCCTGGCCGGGGTGAGCCTGACGATCGATCGAGGCGAGATCCTCGGGCTGGTCGGTCCCAATGGATCGGGGAAGTCGACCCTGATCAACATCCTCAGCAGGTTCTATCCCTCCGACGGCGGGCGGATCGAGTTCGACGGGGTCGATGCCACCTCGTTGCCCGCCCACCGCATTGCCGCGCTGGGGATCGCCCGCACCTTTCAGATCCCGAGACCCTTCGACACGATGACCCCCCGGGAGAACATCGCGGTCAGCTACATGTTCGGTCACAGCAGGCACAGCCTGGCCGAGGCGAGCGAGGCCGCCGGGGAGTGGCTCGAGTTCACCGGTCTCGAGGAGGTGGCCGATGTCGGGGTCGACGAGCTCACCCTGCACCAGCTCAAATTTCTCGAACTGGCCCGTGCCCTGGCCACCCAGCCCAGCCTGCTCCTCCTCGACGAGGTGCTGGCAGGGCTCAACCCCAGTGAGATCGATCAGTCGGTGGAGATGATCCAGAGAATCCACGCCCGCGGGGTGACCCTGCTGGTGGTCGAGCACGTGGTCCGTGCAGTGATGGCCCTGTCCCACCGCATCGTGGTCTTCGACCAGGGGAGGGTGATCGTCGAGGGCGACCCGGCGCAGGTGATGGCCGACCCGGCTGTGGTCACCGCGTACCTGGGAGATCGGGGCAACCGTGCTTGAGGTGAGAGGTCTCAATGCCGGATACGGCAAGGCCGAGGTCCTCCATGACATCTCGATCAGGGTGGGCTCGGGCGAGATCGTGGCCATTCTCGGCCCCAACGGCGCGGGCAAGACCACCCTGGTCAACTCGATCGCCGGCCTGCTCGAGCCGACCTCGGGCTCGGTCGACCTCGATGGGACCGACCTGGTGACCATCGACCCTCATCTGGTGAGCGCCCACGGTGTGGCGTTGGTTCCCGAAGGCAGACGCATCTTTCCCAAGATGACGGTCTCCGAGAACCTGGACATCGGTGCCTATGCCAAGACCGCCCGCCCCGACAGGGACGCCAACCTGATCTGGGTCCAGGAGATCTTCCCCCGGCTCGCCGAACGCAGCGAGCAGATCGCGGGCACGCTGAGCGGTGGTGAGCAGCAGATGCTGGCCGTGGGCCGCGCCCTGATGTCCCGTCCTCGGTTGTTGCTGCTGGACGAGCCCTCACTGGGTCTGGCCCCGATAATCGTCCACGGCATCTTCGAAGTGCTGCGTCAGGTGAATGCGGCCGGGGTCTCCATCCTCCTGGTCGAACAGAACGCCGTCGAAGCGCTCGACCTGGCGTCACGTGGCTACGTCATCGAAGAGGGGAGGATCGTGGGCGAGGACTCAGCCGTGGCCCTGGCCGGCGATGCCCGACTGCGCAGGGCATATCTCGGACTCTAGTCGGGGTCCCCCTGCCGGTCGGTCCGTTCGCTGAGGTGGACGGTGACGGTGTCGCCTTCGCCCTTCCCCAGGAGGGCACGGAGGCCGGCATTGATCGGGAGCTTGTGGGTACCGTCACCGAGCGCCATGAACGAGGTGGCAAACGGGTGTCCGTCGACGGTGCCCGCCACCTTGACCAGCCCCTTGGTGCCAAAGTACTCGGCGGTCCAGTCGGTCACCACGTAGGTCCAGCCACCTCTGGCATCGCTCTTCTCGAGGGTGGCGGTGAAGGTCTTGTCGAGTGTCGTCATTGGTCTCCTCCATACATGATCGATCCGGGAGTGGTCAGACGCTCACCGGTCTCGAGCCAGGTCTTCAGACCGGAGAGGATCATCGGCCAGCCTCCATAGAGCTCGTCGTTGGCGCCCTCGCGGAGCTGGTCGTGGGTGACCGTCAGCCGGCACGAGTCGCCTACCGGTTCGATCTCCCAGGTGACCCGGCTGGTGCCTTCGGCGATCACCTCGGGGCCCCACAACGCCCTCATCGACTGGACCAACCGACGGGGCGGGTCGACCTCGAGGTTCTCCCCTTCCCCAAGCGGGTCGGCGGCGCCGGGATGCGCCATCAGGTATGGCGAGCCCGCTGTCCACTCCGACTCGACTCTCGCGCCGAAGTTGTACTTGGCCCGGATGTCGGGATCGGTGATCGCCTCCCACAATCTCTCCGGAGTGGTGCGGATGTAGATCTCGAAGACTTTCTCCATCGTGTGCTCCAATTCGCTCTTGAGGCCGACGAGGCCGGCGGCCCAGTCTTCGGTGTACTTGCTCACCCATCGGTCATGGACGAGCCGGATCGGAACCGGGTTCAAGAAGTGCAACTTCTCCCGACCCCGACGCTTGGTCACGACCAGCCCCGCCGACTCCAGGATCCCGAGATGCTTGGCCACCGCGACGCGTGTCATGTCGAAGCGTGCCTCGAGCGACGACAATGACTGGCCGTCCTCGATGAACAACGCATCGAGTAACCCCCTACGGGTCGGATCGGCCATCGCCTTGAACACCAGTTCCACACCTGCACTATAGGAAACCAAATGGTTTCATGTCAAGACGGGATTGCAGACAGCCGGTGGCGCCTGGCACGCCCCGGTCTAGGAGTGCCCGTCCACCGAACCGCCTGACTGGTCGGACAGCACTGCGATGCCATCCACCTCGATCATCAACCCGGGGATGGCGAGACGCTCCACACCGAGCAGGGTGCTCGCCGGCGGGGTCAGCCCGGCGAACAGCTCATCGCGCACCGTGCGGATGGTCTCCAACTTGGCCAGGTCGTGGTCGACGACATAGATCCCGATCCTGACCAGATCGGAGAGATCCGCACCGACCGCGGCGAGGGCCATGGTCAGGTTGCTGAAGACCTGGCGGGTCTGGGCCTCGAAGTCGTCGGCCCCGACCAGGTTGCCTTCTCGGTCCCAGGACACCTGTCCCGCGATGTGCACCGTGGTCCCACCGGTCACGCGCACCAACTGTGAGTATCCGGGAGGAGCCGGCAACGAGGAAGGGTTGATCGCCTCTTTCACGACTGCACCTTGCCAGCTTCGCCTGTGGTGTGGACCACCTCACCACCGACGATCGTCATCACCGACTCGATCGCGGCCAGGCTCTGCGAGGAGACGCGGAGCGGGTCGGCAGTGAGCACCGCCAGGTCCGCATGGCTCCCGACCCGGAGGTTTCCCCGGGTCTGCTCTTCGAAGGAGAACCAGGCGCTG
Organism: Acidimicrobiia bacterium; assembly: GCA_035512955.1. Taxonomy (GTDB): domain Bacteria; phylum Actinomycetota; class Acidimicrobiia; order Spongiisociales; family ZC4RG35; genus JANQRA01. Next base: position 33,710 of record DATKCZ010000034.1, on the reverse strand, counting down.
CCCGTCGTGTAGAGGCGGAGCGCCTCTTCGATGCTCAATCGCTGTTCTTCGTCCCAGGCGGCCGAACCGTCGACCGCTTCGCCGGAGACCATCCATTGAATGCATTGCCAGGGATGGAACGAGGCCGCCACGGTCCCGTCGCTACCCGCCCCCAACGGCACACTGAGATCGAGCAGGCGGCGCAGTGGCGGCGATGCCCGGAGCTGGGATTCGGTCCACGAACGGGCGCTGTCCCCCCGCCGGAAGGCCATGCCCGCCTGCACCGTGACCCCCAACCCCATGTCCTCGATACGTCGCAGATTCTCCTCTCCGACCTGGTCGGCATGACAGATGGTGAATCGCAGGTCGGCGAGGCGGGAGGAGGGACTCACCTTCTCCCATGCATCGAGGACCGAGCCGACCGAGCTGTCGAGGATGGCATGGACATGTGTCGGCCAACCTCGGTCGGCGAGGTGGGCGGACAGCCTCGCCAGGTCGGGGACGTGAGCCGAGATGTCCTTGGGATGCAACCCCTCCATGTCGTGGGCGGCATAGAGGAGGACCTCACCGGCGCCCAGATACCGGACGAAGTCGTCGCCCTGTCCCGGGGAGACCTCGCCGATCCAGGTGGCCAGGTCGTCATTCTCGGCGCCGGGACGGCTGGCGCCCACCAGCAGCCGGATGCGGAAACCGCGCTCGGTGCCGGAGAACAGCCGGAACAGAGGGTCATACGACGCCTTGCTCATCCCGAAACCGGCAGCGTCGATGGCTCCGGTGAGCCCGTGACGGTTGAGCTCACGAAGCATGTCCGCGGTCGCCGCCGCCTGGGACTCGGGGTCGTCACGGTGGAGCTTGTCTCGCAGAGCGGCCATCGCCGCCGGGTCGGTGACGTGCCCGTCGGGGTGCTGCTCCATCCAACCCATCTCTTGGAGGGCGCGGCTGTTCATGAACGCCTCCACATAGTTCCGCTGGACGAACACCGGATGATCTGGAGCGACACCGTCGAGATCGGCGCGCTCGGGCGGTCGCCCTTCGGCGAGCTTGGAAGGATGCCAGCCCCCGACGGCGGCGATCCAGCGGCCGGGCTCGACGGCGTCGGCGCGTCCCGAGATGGAGTCGAGACCCTGGTGCAGGGAGCCCACGGTTTCCCAGCGGACCTCCTCGTTCCAGGTGAGACCGGCGCGGATCATGTGGATGTGTGAGTCGATGAGGCCGGGGATCACCCGGCGGCCCCCCACGTCGAGCACCTCGGTTGCCTCGGAGACGAGACCAAGGATCTCACGGCTGCTGCCGGTTGCGACGACCAGGCCGTCAGCGATGGCGATGGCGTCCGCAGCGAGCTCGGTCCCGTCCCAGATACGGGCCGAGACGAGAATGAGATCGGCCCTCTGGCTCAACGGAGGGTCCCCCTCGCCCGGGATCGGATGCCCCCTCAGATCGGCTTGATCCGCTGGTCGGCGTCCCGACCCACCACGAACCAGATGGCGTGAACCGGCTCGTCACCCTTGTTGAAGAGACGATGTGGGGTGGTGGAGTCGAAGGCGACGGAGTCGCCAGAGCTGAGCTCGTATTCGTTGAAGCCGATCTGGATGCCGAGGGTCCCCGACATCACATAGCCGTACTCGCGCCCGTGGTGGCGCATCAGCGACTGGTCGGGGGTGGAGGCGCCGCCCACCTCGTATATGGCGTGGAGGAAGTCGACCCCGTCTTCGGAGGCGGCGGTGAGCTCCTCCCACCTGACCCCCGATGCCAGGTCGATCACCTGTCGATCCGGCGGCCGGACCAGCGGGTTGACGTCGTCGGCGGTCGGAGACCCCGGGTCCCCGGCCTCCTTGTAGTCCTCCCCGCGTATGACACGGTCGAGAGAGAGACCGAGCTCGGTGACTATGGCGTAGAGAGTGCCGACCGACGGTTTGGACAGCCCGCTCTCCAGCTGCGAGATCATGCTCGCCGAGAGACCGAGACGTCTGGCGAGCTCGCGCTGGCTTATGCCCGCTTTGGTCCGCTCCTCGCGCAGACGATCGCCGATCCCCTCCAGGGTGTCATACAGCCCGGTGGCCCGTTGCTCGTCATTCACATCAGCATCCAACCGCCGTCGACGTACAGGTTCACGCCGTTGATCGCCGGGTTCTCCAGCAGGAACACCGTAGCGTCGACCACGTCGGCCATCGTTGCCAGCTTGCCGGTAGGGGTGCGAGCAACCACGGCGTCGAGCGGCTTGTCCTCCCAAAACGGGCTGTCTCCGACGATCCCGGGGTGTATGGCATTGAAGCGGATCGGTGCCAATTCGATGGCGAGCGTGCGGATGAGACTGCTCACGCCGCCGTTGACGGTGGTCACCGTGGTCGAGCCGGGGTATGGCCGATCTTTGGCACGACCCCCGAAGAGCACCACCGAGGTGGCGTCGGAAAGACGATCGATCAGGGTGTGGATGGTCTCGGTGTAGCCGACCAGCTTCATCGTGGTCAGATTGACCGCCCCGGCGATGGTGTACTCCCGCACCGGGTTGTTGTCACGAGCGATGGCGGCGAGCACCAGCCGCGAGACGTCGCCCACCCCACTCAGGGCGTCGGCAATCGACTCCGGCTGGCCGAGGTCGAATCCGAGGCTGGTCACCCCCTCGCCCAGCTCGTCGGCGACTCCGGCGGCTTTCTCGGCGTCCCGCCCGGTGATGATCACGGAGGCGCCCTTCTCCTGATAATGACGCGCCACCTCCCGCCCCAACCCACCGGTGCCACCGACGATGAGAATCGTTCCGTCCACCATTTCCGGCCGCTCCTTCCTAGAACAGCGACGGAGGATATACATTCGGTACCCCTGGTGTGCAGTGAGGCTGTTCACACCCGACCCGGGAGGGACGTATTGGGCGCGCCGAACACATATGACGTCTGCATCGTCGGTGCGGGACTGGTCGGCCTCGCCGTGGCTCGCGCCCTCGGTGAGGATTTGGACGGCGTGTCATTGCTCGTGCTGGAGAAGGAAGCCGGTGTCGCCAGACACCAGAGCAGCCACAACAGCGGGGTAGTGCACTCAGGTCTCTACTACAGGCCGGGTTCGCTCAAGGCGAGGCTCTGTGTGGAGGGACGACGCGCCGTGTACGAGCTGTGTGCCCGCTCCGGGATCCCATTTGAGAAGTCCGGCAAGCTGGTCGTGGCCACCGATCCCGATCAGCTACCCGCCCTGGACGAGCTGGAGAGGAGAGGTCGGGCCAATGGGCTCGAAGATCTCCGTCGTATCGGTCCTGGGGAGATCCTGGAGCTCGAACCGGAGGCCACGGGCATTGCCGCCCTTCACGTCCCCGAGGCAGGAGTCGCCGACTTCCCCGCGATTGCCGCCGACCACGTTTCCCGCCTCGAAGCGGGTGGCGCGGACATCGTCACCGGTGGCGAGGTGAGAGCCATCTCACACCTCGCCGACGGAGTCACGGTGACCACGGGCACTCAGCGTTTCTCGGCACGGGTACTGGTCAATTGCGCTGGGCTCCATTCCGATCGCGTCGCCAGTCTGGCGGGGGTGGACCCGGGGGTGCGCATCGTCCCCTTCCGCGGCGAGTACTACCGTCTCGCTGAGGAGGCCTCGACTCTGGTGCGCGCCCTGATCTACCCGGTGCCCGACCCCCGGTTCCCGTTCCTCGGCGTCCATTTCACCCGTCGCATCGACGGGACCGTCGAGGTCGGCCCCAACGCCGTTCTGGCCCTTGGCCGTGAGCATTACCGCGGGGAGAGGGCCGACTGGCGGGAACTGGGCTCAATCCTGGCCCACCCCGGTTTTCGGAAACTCGCCCGGCGACATTGGCGCTCAGGCACCAGTGAGCTCTTCAACTCCCGTTCGACCCGTCTCTACTCCAGGTTGGCGAGAGAGCTGGTCCCGGCGTTGAGGAAGGAACACCTGATCAGGGGTGGGGCGGGGATCAGAGCCCAGGCAGTGGACCGGAGCGGCAACCTGGTCGACGACTTCGTCATCGAGACGGCGGGCAAGACGATCCACGTTCTCAATGCGCCCTCCCCCGGGGCCACCGCGAGCATTGCCATCGGTCGTCACATCGCCCGGCTGGCGGCACCGCTTCTCTAGGGTTGGGATGGGTGGGAATGTGTAGTGTCACTTATCAGTGAGTGAGGCCAAACCAATGCTTGCGGTGATCGGTCTGGGGCGAATGGGCGGCGCCATGGCCCGGCGTTTCCACGGGGCGGGACATGAGCTCGTCCTATGGAACCGCGACCCGACGAAAGCCGAAGCCGTGGCCACCGAGACCGGGGGCTCGGTCGCATCCAGCCCGGCCGAAGCCGCCTCGGCCGCCGGGGTCTTGGTGACCAGTCTCGCCGACGACGCCGCCGTTCACGCCGTCTACCTCGGCGACCAGGGCGTCATCGCGGGCATCCAACCGGGAGCGGTGGCGGTCGACACCAGCACGGTCGACCCCGCGACCATCGAAGAGGTGGGGGCCGCCGTCGACTCCGCGGGCGCCGGGTTGCTCGACTGTCCCGTCTCGGGGAGCGTCTCCACCGTCGAAGCGGGTGCCCTGACTGTGATGGCCGGGGGAGACCCCGAGCTCCTCGCCCGGGTCGAACCGATCCTGACGGCGATCTCGAAGCGGGTGATCCCGGTCGGGGGACGTGGTGCGGGAGCGGCATGCAAGCTGGCGGTCAACGGTCTGGTCCACGGTCTCAACGTTGCGCTGTCCGAGGCCCTCGTTCTGGCCGAGAAGGCGGGTGTCGATCGCGGGACCGCCTACGAGGTCTTCGTGAGCGGAGCGGGTGGCGCTCCGTTCGTGGAGTACAAGCGCGATGCCTATGAGCACCCCGACGAGGCGCCGGTCGCCTTCAGCCTCGACCTGGTGGCCAAGGATCTCGAGCTGATCACCGGTCTGGGGAAGAGGGTGGGGGCTCCGATGCATCAGGCGGAGACGGGGCTGGACATCGTGCGTGGCGCCATCGCCTCGGGGCTGGGGGAGGCCGATCTCAGTGCCATCGCGGTCTATTTGCGAGGAAAGGCAGGCTGATGGCCAATCACATCGTGGCGAAAGCCGACCAACTCCTCTTCGAGACCCCGCTGGAGTTCGCCGAGCACAGCACCGGGTACAGCACGGACGCGGTGGTCGACGAGGCCGGTGGATCGGTCCAGATGGGGTTCAGGCTGGCCCGGCTCGGGCCCGGCGGACATGTGGGCACTCACGTCCACTCCTTCGAGGAGTCGCTCTACGTAATCGAGGGTGCCCTCACCGTGGACACGCCCGAGGGCAGCTACCAGCTCGTCTCCGGTGACTACGGCCTGCTCCCCGTGGGCATGACCCACGCCCTGCGCAATACCTCCGACGCCTCGGTCTCATTCGCCGAGATGAGCGCGCCCCTTCCCCGGGAGCGGTTCGCCTTCGACACCCAGTTCGGGGCACCTGTGGAGCGGTCCGATCCGAAAATGATCGACGTTCGCGACCCCCGCAACCGATACTTCGGTCACATCGAACCGGACAACATGGACCCCGCGATGCAGACCCAGGACCGGCTGGCCCTGAGCGCCAGCATGCGGACCGCACTCTTGGTCTACAGCGGGATCAGCGTGAAGATGATGATTGACTCCGAGCTCGGAGCGGATCTGTCGACGATGTTCATGGTGCAATACGAGCAGGGGGGATTCGCCGGCGCCCACGACCACCCTCTCGAAGAGGCCTATCTCATCCTCGACGGCGAGGTGGAGGCGCGTTTCGACGGCAGCATCTATGAGCTGGCGGCCGGCGACGTGGCTTGGGCGGGAGTGGGCTGTGTCCACGAGTTCCGCAACATCGGCGCCGGCACGGTCAGATGGCTGGAGACCCAGGCGCCCCAGCCGCCGCCCCGCCACTCCTATCGTTTCGCCCGCGATTGGTCCTATCTCGAGAACGCCCTGGCCGAGGAGGCCGGGCCCGACACCCAATAGTCAAGGAGCAGAACCATGGCCGAGTTTCCCGTAGCAACCAGTCCCGCTCCCGGGGTCATGGGAGTCGACTGGGAGAACCGCGTCGACTTCGAGCGTCTTCGCAACCACCGGCTCGACAGGGTGCGACGGATGCTCACCGAGTTCGACCTCGGCGCCCTGCTCCTCTTCGAGACCTCGAACATCAGATATGCCACCGCCACCCAGATCGGCTACTGGGCGTTCAACAAGGGAGAGAGATGGGCCGTGGTCACCCGGGAGGGCCGGCCCAAGGTGTGGGACTTCGGCTCGGCGGCAAAGGCCCACCGTCTCCAACTACCCCATCTGTTCGACAGCGAGAACTCGGTCGGGGGGAACACCGGGTTGCAGGGTGCGATCGGGCCCGAGACCGGGCTCCATGCCCGGGCGGTGCGGGAGATCAAGGCAACCCTCGAAGAGGCCGGTGTCGCCGAGGAGAGATTGGGCGTGGACCTCGCCGAGACCGCGGTGTTCCTGGCGCTCCAGGAGGCCGGTCTCAGAGTGGTCGACGGACAGCAGGCGATGATGCGGGCCAGGGAGATCAAGAGCGACGACGAGATCGTCCTCTTGACCCAAGCGTGTGCCATGGTCGACGGCGTCTATCAGGACATCTTCGAGATGCTCAAACCCGGGGTTCGCGAGTCCGACGTCGTCGGAATGGCCCATGCCCGGCTCTTCGAGATGGGATCGGAGTTCGTCGAGGCGGTCAACTCGATCGCCGGAGAGCGCTGCAGCCCCCACCCCCATGTGTTCAGCGACCGGTTGATCCGCCCCGGCGACCAGGCCTATTTCGACATCATCCACGTGTTCAACGGGTACCGGACCTGCTACTACCGAACCTTCGTCGTAGGACGGGCCACCCAGGCACAGCGGGACGCCTTCACACAGTCCCGGGAGTGGATGGACGCCGCCATCGAGTTGGTGAAGCCGGGGGCCACCACCGACCAGATCGCCAAGGTGTGGCCGGAGGCCCACGAGTTCGGATTCGAGGACGAGATGGACGCCTTCGGGCTCCAGTTCGGCCACGGGGTCGGGGTCGGGCTCCACGAGCGCCCCATCATCAGCCGTCTCAACTCGTTGGAGACGCCGGTGGAGATCGAGGAAGGGATGTTGTTCGCCCTCGAGACCTATGCCCCCGCCGCCGACGGCCGCTCCGCGGCGCGTATCGAGGAGGAGGTGGTGGTGACCGCTGACGGCTGCAAGGTGATCACCCTCTTCCCCTGCGAGGAGTTGATGGTGGCCAATGCCTACTGACCCCCGCTATGACTACGCGTTGAGAGAGCCGCGTCTTCCTGCACCGGTCGACCGCTCCTTGGAGGACGCCGAGATCGACCAGGACACCCGTCTCGGGATGTATCGCAAGCTCCACGAGCTGCGGCAGTTCGGCAAGCGGGCGCATGACCTTTTCCTGCAGAACCTGGTGAAGGGGACCACCCACCTCTCACTGGGCATGGAGGCGATCGCGACCGGGTTCGGGGCGGCGATGCAGCCTGACGACTACACGTTTGCCACCTATCGGGGCCATGCCCACTCCCTGGCGAGGGGGATGGACCTGGGGGCGGCGATGGCCGAGTTGCTCGGCCGGGAGAACGGGGTGCTCGGGGGCAAGGGGGGCTCGATGCACCTGACCGACGCCACCAAGGGGATGATGGGCTCCTACGCCATCATCGGCGCCCACCTCTGCGTGGCCAACGGGGCCGCATGGTCGGCTCAGATGCGGGGGACGGACCAGGCGGCGGTGGCGTTCTTCGGTGACGGGACTACCAACATCGGGGCGTTCCACGAGGCCCTCAACATGGCAAAGATCTGGAACCTCCCCGTGGTCTTCGTGTGTGAGAACAACTTGTACATGGAGTACACCCCGATAGACCTGATCACCGCAGTGGAGCATCCGGCCGGGGACCGAGCCTCCGCCTACGGTCTGAAGTCGATCGTCATCGACGGCAACGATCCCGACGCCGTCTACCTCGCGGCCGGCGACGCCCTGGGCAGGGCCCGAAACGGTGGGGGGCCGTCGCTGATCGAGGCGGTCACCTACCGGTCGGGGGGTCACTCTCGGGCCGACCCCGGCAAGTACCGGCCCTTGGCTGAGGTCGAGGCCTGGGTCGACCGCGACCCGATTCCGATGTACCACGACCGGTTGCTGACAACGGGGACGCCCGAAGCACGTCTCAGCTCGATCGAACGGGAGGTGGCGGAGGCCGTCGATGCCGCCACCGAGTTCGCCAAGGCGGGCCGGGAGCCCGGTGAGGACTCGTTGATGACCGATGTCTATTCCGATGGGGGGGCGCGATGGCGGAACTGAGCTACCGGGAGGCGGTGGCCTACGGGATCGCACAGGAGATGCGGCGTGACCCCAACCTGGTCATGCTGGGCGAGGACATCGCGGCAGCCGGCGGGGTCTTCAAGACCACCGTGGGCTTGCTCGACGAGTTCGGGCCGGAACGGGTGCGGGACACCCCCATCTCGGAACAGGCCATTCTCGGAGCGGCCATGGGTGCGGCCATGACCGGGGTGCCGGTGATCGCCGAGATCATGTTCTCCGACTTCCTCGCGGTTTGTTTTGACATGCTGGCCAACGAGATCGCCAAGAGCCGGTACATGACCGGCGGTCAGGTGAGCTTCCCACTCGTGGTGCGCACCGCCAACGGCGGCGGTGTCCGGTTCGGGGCACAGCACTCACAGGCCGTCGAGAACTGGTGCATGATGATCCCCGGGCTCAAGGTGGTCGCCCCTTCCACCCCCGAAGACGTGGTGGGGTTGATGGCTGCCTCGATCCGCGACCCCGACCCGGTGGTCTTCTTCGAGCACAAGTCGCTCATGGCCGACAAGGCGATGGTGCCCGATGGGGAGATCGTCGACGAGCTGGGCACCGCACGGGTGGTTCGCCAGGGCACCGACGCCACGGTGGCCGCCCTCGCCCTGATGGTCCCCAGGGCCGTGGAGGCGGCGGAACGGCTCGCCGAGGAGGGGATCTCGGTCGAGGTGATCGATGTCCGCTCGCTGGTGCCCCTCGACACCCGGACCCTCCTCGACTCGGTGGCCAAGACCGGCCGGTTCTTCACGGTCGAGGAGAACCCGCGTCTCTGTGGGTGGGGCGCCGAGCTCGTTTCCATTGTCGGCGAAGAGGCGTTCTGGGACCTCGACGGCCCCAGCATCCGGATCACCACCCCTCACATCCCGTTGCCGGCTGCAGCCTCCCTCGAAGACCTCGCCTTGCCCTCGGTGGACCGCATCTACGAGACGATCGCCAAGTCGGTCGACTCCGGGGGCGGGATGTGAGCGGACGCACCCTGATCCGGGGCGGTTGTGTCCTCACCCTGGGCGCCCGGACCCCCAATTTCGACGAGGCCGACGTCCTCATCTCCGAAGGCCGGGTGGCCGAGGTGGGCCCGGGCCTGCGCGCCCGTGACGCCGAGGTGGTGGACGCCACCGACACCATTGTCATGCCCGGCTTCGTCGACACCCACCGACACGCCTGGAAGTCGCTGTTCCGGAATCTCGGGGAGACCCCGACCACCGATCCGGCTCCAGCGATTGGTGAAGACTGGCCTGAATATCGGGCCGATGACATCTATGCGGCGACTCTCATCGGTCTGCTCGCTGCGGCGGAGGCAGGGATCACCACCGTGGTCGACTGGGCCGACATCCCCCCCGTGCCCAGCCATGTCGACGCCGCCCTCCAAGCACATGCCGACTCGGGGCTGCGAACCGTCTTCGTGTACTCGGTGCCCTCGCCGGCCGGGGGGCCCGAAGACGAGAAAGCCGGCCTGCGGCGTCTGGTGGCGCGCTCCGCCGAAGGACACGAGTCGCTTCGCACCATCGCGTTCGGCCCGGGTGAGCCGGCTCGTTCCAACCTCGACCGGGTCGCCAGGGACTGGGGGCTGGCCCGGGAGATGGGCCTCCGCATCCACACCCACGTCGGCGCCGGCCCCACCCCGGGTGGGGTGATATCCGATCTGGCGGGCCGGGGCCTGCTCGGTGAAGACGTGACCCTGGTGCACTGCCTCAATCTCGATGGGACGGATCTCGACGCCATCGCCGCACATCGGGTTTCGGTGTCGCTGGCCCCGTCGAGCGAGATGACCGCCGGCCGAGGGCTGTCTCCGGTCCAAGACCTGATGGACCGGGGGATCCGCCCGGGGCTGGGGGTGGACAGCGGGGGGATCGCCCCCGGCGACATGTTTGCCCAGATGCGGGCGACCAACTCCGTTCAGCATGCCACCCACTTCGACCTCAAGTTGGCGGGGAAAGGCGGTCTCCCCAACCTGCTCAGCACCCGCGAGGTGATCCGCTACGCCACCGTCGACGGCGCCCGCGCGGCCGGTCTGGGAGACCTGACAGGCTCACTGGAGCCGGGTAAGCAAGCCGACGTCGTCGTCCTCCGCACCGACCGGCCCAACATCTTCCCGATCAACGACCCGATAGGCGCCGTGGTCTGGGGGATGGACACCTCGAACATCGACTGGGTGTTCGTCGCCGGTGAGGCGCTGATGCGGGAGGGGGAGCTCACCGCCGACGTGGGAAGGGCGCGCGACCTGGCAATCAGCGCGCAACGGTGGGTGGCCGGGGCCACTGGTCTCATGTCCGGGCCAGCATGACCGTCACCACCCGCGCTCCCTCGTCGACGGTCACCTCCTTCGTGGTGGCCTCCCGCTACATGCCGGTCTATCTGGCGATCGTCCTGCTCGTCGTGGTCGCCTCCATCTGGGCACCGGGGACCCTGAGCAGTGTGTCGCTCAGGGCGATCGCACCGTACGGGGCACTCTTGGGGATCACCGCGCTCGGTCAGATGTTGGTGATCATGACCGGGGGGATCGATCTCAGCACGCCGGGCACGGTGACTCTGGCCGCCGCGATCATGGTCGGGGTCGGCCAGCAGGCGGACGACCGCATCGGCATCGCCGTCATCACCGCCCTCGGAGTCGGGGCACTCATCGGGCTGGTCAACGGGATCCTGATCGGAGGGCTCAAGCTCAACGCCTTGATCGTCACCTTGGCGGTTGGCCAGGTCGTTATCGGTGTCGTCAATCGTTATGGACGGACCTTTCCGGTGCAGAGCTCCGTTCCTGTTGGCTGGACCGGGTGGACCACGACCCGCATCCTCGGGATCAGTCCCGTCTTCTGGATGGGTGCCCTGGTGACCATTGCTCTCATCCTCGGCTTCAGGTACACATCAGTCGGCCGGAGATTCCAGGTCGTGGGAGCCAACCCCGTTGCCTCTCACGTGGTCGGCATCAGGGTGAACTCGAACCAGATCCTGGTCTATGTGGTGGCCGCGGTCTTCTACGCCTTCGCCGGGGTGGCCTTGGCCGGTCTCCTGCGCACGCCGGGCGTCGCCGAAGCAAACCAGTATCTCCTCGGGCCGATCGCCGCAGTGGTCATCGGCGGCGCCTCACTGAGCGGCGGTCTGGCCAGCGCGCTGTCGACTTTCGCCGCGGCGATCTTTCTCACCGGGCTGAACACGATGCTGCTGACGCTGGGACTGCCCACCGCGCTCCAATTCGTGGTCTTCGGTCTGGTGATCATCGGGGGGATGCTGGTTTCGGGGGATCGGATCATCAAGGCCGTGGAGCGGCTGCTCCGCGAGCGAAGACGATCGCGACCCTCCGAAAATGAGATGAAACACAGCTCAATCGACGGGACAGGTTGAGAAAGGAGATTCGACACCACCCGGTTTTTCACATGAGAAGAGAAGGAAAAGGGCGATGAGCCCAAATGGAGGAGAAATGAAACGAACCAAGATCATCGGACTGTTCGCCGTGCTGGCGATGGTCGTGGCGGCGTGCGGAGATGGCGCCGAGGACACCACCACGACCGGCGCCGAGGCCACCACGACCACGGCCGATGCCGGCACCACCACCAGTGCGGGGGCGGATGACACCACCACCACCGCGGGTGGAGGGGACAACCCGCTCGCCGAGTTTGGCGAGGACTCGTCGGCCGCGGACATGTCGTTGGTGGAGAGGGCCCTGGGCCCGGTGGAGCCATCGGATGAAGAAAGTTGGAACATCATCCTGGCGTCCGTGGCCCGCGCCAGCCAGGACCTTGATCAGGCCACCATCGACAAGGCGATGGAGTGTTGGCGCAACCAACAGTGCGAAACCGGCAGCGGTGGCGAGTTGGTGATGGGGTATGCCGACGGGGGCGGAAACGACGTGAACGTCTGGCGTTCGGTGAGTCACATGGAGGCCGTCCTCCAGGCACTCACCTATCCCGAGATCGGCACGATCATCTCCACCGCGGCCAACTTCGATCCAGATCCTGCCGTCCATGAGAACGACCTCAGGTTCTTGATCCAGAGTGGTGTCGACTTCATCGTCGGCTACCCCGACGTGGGTGCGCTCCTGGCCCCCGTCGTGACGGAGGCCGAAGCGGCGGGTATCCCGTATATCCCCTTCTCGGCCGGCTACGTCGGGCTCCCCGGACAGGAAGGTGCCCTCACTCCCGGTGAGGACTACACCGCGGTGGTCGGTGAGGATCTCTGCGCCCTGGGCAACAGCTTCGCCGAGACCCTCAACGACGGGGTCGGCAGTGGCGATGTGGCTCTGCTCGGAGGTACGCCGGGCAACGCCCTCTCCCTCGGTTGGCAGCGTTGCACCATCGACGCCTTGGGTGATGATATCGAATTGGTCAACCCCCCCGCTGATGAGAACAGCACCACCGGGGACACCAACTGGTTCAACCCGATCATCCCGGACATCTTCCGGGGACTGTTGACCGCCAACCCCGAGATCCAGGGGTATGCCTACGAGTACGCCGACGGGATCTTGTCGGGGCTGCAGGCATACCAGGAGCTGGGTATTCCGGTGGAGAACCTCACGCTTGCCCTGCGCACAGACGAGCAGAGCTTGTTCTGTGACTGGGTCGAGCGTGACGAGCCGACCTACAACATCTTCTACACGGCGGGTGGCAACTTCCAGTCGCGTGTGGGAGTCACGGTGGCGATGCTGGCACTTCAGGACGCCGAAGTGCCCGGTGAGGTGGTGGTTCCGCATGTGATGCGACAGGTGACCGCCGACGACTGTGACCAGGATCGGCCGAACCCGGTCGTTTCGGGAACGTCACTGGTGCCGGACACCATCTTGCAGATGATGTTCAGCGGCGGATGATCGACCGCAATCCTTCGGGAGAGTCGATGTCGAACGAGCTCGTCCTCGAGCTGACGGGCGTGTCTCGGCAGTTCGGGGCGGTCCGGGCGCTGACCGATGTCAGCTTCGACTGCCGCGCCGGTGAGGTCCACGCCCTCGTCGGTGAGAACGGCTCGGGGAAGTCGACTCTCCTCGGGATTGCATCAGGGTTTGTCGACCCCGATCTGGGCACTGTCCAGATCGGGGGCAAGCCCCTACGTCGGGACTCCCCGGCCCTGGCCCGCAAGCTGGGCCTTGCCATGGCCTATCAAGATGGCTCGGCCGTGGGGGCCGAGCCGGTGAAGAACAATCTCTACTTCGCCGCGCCGCCCGAAAAGCGGCCGCCGTATCGGCAGAGGAAGAAGTGGGCGCGGCGGCTGCTCGCCGAGTTCGATCTCGACCTCGAGCTGTTCCCCGACGCCCCGGCCGGCTTCCTCACCCTGGCGGAGCGCCAGCTCTTCGAGGTGGCCAAGGCGCTGGTCCCCAACCCAAGGGTGTTGCTCCTCGATGAGCCCACGACGGCGCTCGGCCCCGACGAGGTCGCGGCCCTCCATCGCACCGTCGTCGCCTGCAAAAGACGTGGTGTGGGAGTCGTCTATGTCAGCCACCGTCTCCCCGAGGTGTTGGAGGTCGCCGATCGCATAACGGTGCTTCGTGACGGGCAGCACCAGGGGACCTTCGATGCGAGGACGACGTTGGAGCCGGAGTTGGTCGAGCGGATCGTCGGACGACCCTTCGAAGCCGCCTTTCCCCCATCCAAGCCGACATCCGATGAGGTGAGAGATGTGCTGGTAGTCGACGGTCTGCAGGGCCAGTCGTTCGGGCCGGTCAGCTTCACCTTGGTGAGCGGGGAGATCGTGGGGATCGCCGGTGCCGAAGGGAATGGTCAGTCACAGCTCTTCGATTGTCTCGCCGGTCGCGTCCCGCCGAGAGCCGGCCGTGTCGTCTGCGACGGCACGGACCTCAGCCTCATTTCGACCCACGAACCAGTGGGGGCAGGTCTGATGCTGCTGCCGGGTGACAGGAAACACGAAGCCCTGATGGGAGTTCTCGGCGTCCGGGTGAATGCGACCATTCAATCGATCGAGAGGTTCAGCACCCTGGGGTTTCTGAGGAGAGGGGCCGAGCGGAAGGCGGTGAGCGGTCTCGTCGATCAGTTGAAGATCCGGACGCCCTCTCTCGATCAGCCAGTCGAGTTCCTCTCCGGTGGAAATCAACAAAAAGTCTCTGTTGCCCGATCGTTTCTCAAGGAGCCGTCGGTCATCCTGGCCTATGAGCCGACCCAGGGGGTCGACGTTGGCTCCCGGTTCGACATCTACGAGGCGCTTCGAACGCAGAGCGATAGCGGAGTGGCTCTCCTCGTGAAGTCGAGCGACCCCATCGAGCTCGCCGGGCTCTGTGACCGTGTCCTGGTGATGTCGAGAGGCACCATGGTCGAGGAGATCCCGGGGGACGAGCTCGACGAGGTCCGAATCGTGGAGGCCATCGTCAGAGGGCCCGGGATGTCCAAGTCAGCCAGGTCACCTCTGGGCGTGGCCATGCCCAAGGCGGCGTCGGAACGCGAGGCATCGTGACCACCGAGGTCACCAGCACCCGGGTCGACACCGCGCGTCAGGCGTTGCGCAGGGTCCTCCGCGACGCCCGGGACATCAACGAGTGGCGCAAGATCGTCAAGTTCCGCCTGTGGATGCCGGTCGCCCTCCAGGTGCTGCTGATCGGCGCCCTCCTCTGGTACACCAACTCCCGTTTCGACGGGTTCATCAACGAGTCGAACGTCTTCAACATCCTTATCCTGGCCATGCCCCTCGCCGTGGCAGCCATCGCCCAGACCCATGCGATCCTGGTCGGCTATCTCGACCTCTCCGTCGGGGCCATGATCACCTTTGGCGTGGTCGCCGCATCATTCCTGATCGGCACCGAAGCCACGGTGTCTCAGATCTTGATCGGGGTCGGCGCCATCCTCGGTTGCGGACTGCTGCTCGGCCTGGTCAACGCGGGGCTGGTCCGGGGGGTGAAGATCACCTCGATCATCGCCACGCTGGCAACGTTGAGCATCCTCGACGGTATCTCGCTGACCCTGCGACCGAGCGCTCAGGGTGTCATCAGTCGTGATCTCGTGTCCTTCTTGACAGCGAGGGTTGGGCCGATACCCATCGCCTTCGTCGTGGTCATCGTGGGTGCCGGCCTGCTCGACCTGTGGCTGCACGCCTCCGGGTCGGGTCTCGAGGTCAGGGCGGTGGGTTTCGACGAGAGGTCGGCGAAGCGCGGCGGTATCAGGACCAACTGGCTGCGGGTGAGAGCACTCCTTCTCGCCAGTCTCCTCGCTGCGGTTGCGTCGTTCTTCGTGATCGCCCGATCACCGATAGGAAACGCCCAAATCGGCTCCACCTTCGCCTTGAACAGCATCACCGCCGCGGTTCTCGGCGGGGCGTCTCTCGCTGGTGGCCGGGCCACTTTCATCGGCAGCAGTGTCGCCGCGGTGCTGCTTGCCCTGATTCTCACCGTTTTGCCCTTCCTCGGCCTCACCCCCAGCGACGGCTCGATGATCATCGGCGTGCTGGTGCTGGTGGGGGTCATCCTGTTCCAGGTGGGGGATCTCAAGGAACTGGTGAAACGGAACTTCAGGAGGGCGCGTCGTGTCGTGCTGGGGAGCCGTGTGCAGGAGAAGGCCGCGATCCCCGCCTTCTACCCCAGCGGCACCGACTTCAGCGTGGCCCCTACCGGTCGCAAGCTGATCAAGGGCGGGACCGTGCTCAGCCTCGACCCCCGAGTCGGCGATTTCACCACAGGCGACGTCCTCGTCGACGGGGACCGGATCGTGGCGGTGGGCCCCGGTCTCGAGGCGGGGGAGGCCGAGGTGATCGACGCCTCGGGGATGATCGTCATGCCCGGCTTCGTCGACTCCCATCGTCACATCTGGGAGGGTCTGCTCCGCAACATCGGCACCGACGTGCCCCTGGAGGGACGCACCAGCTACATCTCGTTCGTGTTGCACAAGCTGGCCCCCGCCTTCCGGCCCGAGGACGCCTATGTGGGCAATCTGATCTCGGCCCTGGGCGCCATCGACGCCGGGATAACGACTCTCCTCGACTGGTCCCACATCCAGGGCTCACCGGCGCACACCGACGCCGTGGTCCAGGCCCTCGAGGACTCCGGCATGAGGGCGGTGTTCGCCTACGGGTTCCCCTGGTGGGGCAAGTGGGAGGAGCGCCAGCCGAGCTGGTTCGTGCGGGCCGCCACCGAGCACTTCTCCACCAAGGACCAGATGCTCACCCTGGCCCTGGCGGCGCCAGGCCCCGAATTCACCGACTTCGAGGTCTCCCGGGATCATTGGAAGCTGGCCCGGGAGACCGGGGCCCGCATCTCGACACACGTCGGGGTGGGCACCTACGGCCAGGAGGGCAAGGTCCAGGAGATGGGAGAGGCCGGGCTGTTGGGGCCCGACACCACCTACATCCACTGCACCACGCTGAACGACACCGAGATCCAGATGATCGTCGACACCGGGGGGACCGTGTCACTGGCGTCACCGGTCGAGATGATGATGGGCCACGGCATGCCCCCGATCCAGAAGTTCCTCGATCGTGGACTGCAGCCCAGTCTCAGCGTCGACGTCGAGACCAACGTCCCCGGTGACATGTTCAATCAGATGCGCTCGGTGCTCGCCTTGCAGCGCGCCCAGGCGGCGGCCCAGGGCAAGACACCGATCTCGACCCGGGAGGTGCTCGCATGTGCCACGGTGGACGGGGCCCGGGCCAACGGTCTCGACGACAAGGTGGGGACCCTGGCCCCGGGCAGGCAAGCGGACGTGATCCTGCTCCGCACCGACCGGTTGAATGTCACTCCGCTCAACGACCCGACCACCGCGGTCGTGGCGGGGATGGACACCGGCAACGTTGACACGGTCCTGATCGCCGGTCGGGTGATGAAGCGGCACGGCGAGCTGCTCCACGTCGACTGGGAGGCGGTCAGGCGGATGGCGGCCGAATCCCGCGACCATGTCATCGAGAAATCCGGTTTCAAACTCCCCAAGATCTGATCGTGCAGCGCGGTCGGCAATGCATCACCACAGCGTATGGAAACCGTCGGTAGCCTCCGCGACTCGAAGGAGGTCCGATTGAATTGGGGCCGAGTGTTTCTCGGAACGGTGATCGTCGCCGTCGGGACGGTGCTCCTGCTCGGCAACGCCGATGTGCTCGATGCAGGCTCGGTGATCGGGAACTGGTGGCCACTCATCGTGGTGGTGGCCGGGATGATCACCTACGCCGCCAACCCGCGCCACTGGCTGGTGGCGGTGATCCTGGTGCTCGTCGGGATCACCATTCTGCTCTCGACTCTCGATGTGGCCGACCTCGGCGACATCATCCTCCCGGGTGTGGTCATCGTCGTCGGCCTGCTGATCATCTTCGGCCGCGGTCTCGGGGAGCGTGCAGAGGCGGCGGACAGGGTGAGCAGCTTCAACATGTTCTCCGGCACCGAGATGGCCTCCCGGTCCGATTCGTTCCGGGGTGGGAACATCTCGGTCATCTTCGGTGGAGCCGAGCTCGACCTCCGTGACGCCCAGCCCGCCCCCGACGCGGTTCTCGACGTTTTCACCGCGTTCGGCGGCGTCGAGATCCGGGTGCCCACCGGTTGGCACGTCGACCTCCGCGGCTTTCCGATCTTCGGCGGCTTCGAGAACGTGACCGTCAAGGAGCAACTCCCCGCAGGCTCCCCAACGGTTACGGTGAATGCGACGGTGCTCTTCGGCGCCGTCGAGGTCAAGCACTGACCCCTGGACCGACCGCTGCCGGCTACTCCTCCTCTGCTTCGGTGGAGGTCTCTGCGCGGGCGTCTTCGAAGGCCCAGCGATCCCTGGCGGCGGAGACTCCCCGGTCGATGGCCTCGCCGAATTGACGGGCCGCTTGCCGGGCCCCCTCCAGCGCGGCCAACCGGGTATCGCGCGAGGCCTCCCAGGCGGCTCGTAGCGACTCACCGGCTCGCTCCAGCGCCTCCTCGGCCTCGACCTTCCAGTCCTTGCCGGTCCCTTTGTCGTTCTCTGTCATGCCGTTTCTCCTCTTGTGGTGGGTGAGATCGCGTCGGAATGCGGGGGGCAAGCTACCGGATGCTCTCGCACCGCCTGCCGAGAGACACAAAATGTCGAAAACGTGCTCGATACAGACGACGCGGGACACCCCGTCAGGTCTATGTTGACCCGGCCGCCGATGTCATGGTGACTGGTGGCGGGAGGAGATCATGGCAGACACCAGAGAGCGTGCCCCGGCACCACCATCGAGGGGTGGCTCGGGTCTCGACACCTACTTCAAGCTGACCGAGCGGGGGACATCGGTCGGCACCGAGATCAGGGCGGGGGTGACCACCTTCCTGGTGATGGCCTACATCATCTTCGTCAACCCGAGCATCCTCTCCGCCACCGGACTCGACGCGGCCGCGGTGGGTGCGGGCACCGCCCTGGTAGCCGGTCTGCTCACCATCATCATGGGTGTGGTGGCCAACGTGCCCCTGGCGATGGCCGCCGGTCTCGGGATCAACGCCGCGGTCGCATTCGGTCTTGTCCTCGGTGACGGGCTGACACCCGAAGGCGCCATGGGCGTCATCGTCCTCGAGGGTCTCATCGTCGCCGCACTGGTGCTGGTGGGCCTGCGCGAGGCGATCATGAACGCAGTCCCGTTGGCCTTGAAGCGGGCGATCGGAGTCGGGATCGGGTTGTTCATACTCTTCATCGGATTTGTCAACGGTGACCTCATCGGCATCCCGGAGGGTGGCGCCGTCCCCGTCGAGTTCATCTTCCCCAACACGCCCGGGGCCTGGGTGACCCTGGTCGGCTTGGCGATCACGGTGGTGCTCTATGCGAGGAAGGTGCCGGGTGCTCTGATCATCAGCATCCTGGCCACCACGGTCGTCGCCCTGCTGTGGGACGTCGCCGCCATCCCGGAGAGCTTCTCGGTGACACCCAGTTTCGACACCCTGGGGGCGTTCGACCTGAGCAACGTGTTCACCCAACTGGGGTACGTGGCGGCGGCGCTGACCATCTTCAGCTTCATGCTGACCGACTTCTTCGACACCATGGGGACCGCGACCGCGATCACCGAGCAAGCCGGGCTCACCGACGACGAGGGGAACATCGAGGGCATTGGCAAGCTGTTGTTCGTCGACTCGATCGGCGCGGCTGCCGGTGGCGCTGCCGGGGTCAGCTCCAACACCAGCTACATCGAGAGCTCGGCAGGTGTGGCCGAAGGTGGGCGCACCGGTCTCACCTCGGTGGTGGTCGGGATCCTCTTTCTCATCGCCATCTTCCTGTCTCCGCTGGCCAGCATCGTGCCGCCGCAGGCGACAGCACCGGTTCTGATCCTTGTCGGGTTCCTGATGGCGGGGCTGATCAAGGGAATCGACTTCGAGGACTTCGAGGAGGGCTTCCCCGCCCTGCTCGCCATCGTGTTGATGCCACTCACCTTCAGCATCACCGTCGGCATCGGCGCCGGCTTTGTGATGTACACCCTGATCAAGGTGGTCAAGGGCAAGCTGGCCGACATCCACCCCCTGATGTGGGTGGTGGCCATCTCGTTCCTGATCTACTTCGGTCAGGCGGTGCTCGACGCGGCGATCTCGGCTTAGAGGCGGACGGAGACAGGAGGGGAGGGACCGGACGGTCCCTCCCCTTTGTCGCGTCCACTATTTGATCTTTCATTGGTTTCAGTAGATACTGAAGTCATTGAAATCAACAACACCTACTCCCGATCAACATGAGTTCATCGAGCACATGGGGCGCTGGTGGGAGACAGGCACCGGGAGCCGCACGGCGGGACGCATCCTCGGCTGGCTGATGATCTGTGATCCCCCACATCGGTCGGCCCCGGACCTGGTCGATTCTCTCGACGTGAGCAGCGGCTCGGTATCCACCCAGATCAGGTTGCTCGAGAGCCTGAACTTCGTCGAGCGACTCACCTTTCCCGGGGACCGCGTCACCTATTACCAGCTGAAGCCGGATGTCTGGGAAGAGGTCATGATCTCGGAGATGGGCCATCTGGAGCGCATGAAGATGATCTCGACGGCGGGCGCCGACGTGGTGCCGGAGGTGCGACCCGAGCGGCTGACCGATGTCGGGCTGATCGCACAGTTCTTCCTGGACAGATGGCCGTCCTTCATGGACGAGTTGTCGGAGTATCTCGAGAAAGAGAGAGCGAAATGAACAACGGACCGGCGATCCTCACCGAGGGGTTGACCAAGCACTACGGCGAGGTAAGGGCACTGGTCGACCTCGACCTCGAGGTGAGGATGGGCGAGGTCTTCGGATTTCTCGGCCCGAATGGGGCCGGGAAGACGACGATGATCCGGTCGATCCTCGACCTGATCCACCCCACTTCGGGTACCGCCAAAGTGTTGGGTCTGGACTCGCGGGCCGATTCGGTGGAGATCCGCAATCACATCGGCTATCTGCCCTCCGACCTCTCCATGTACCCCAATCTGACCGGGCGGGACATGATCACCTATTTCGCCAACCTGAGAGGCGGAGTCGATCGGGCATACGTCGACCAGCTCTCCTCGCGGTTGGAGGCCGACCTCGCCAAGAAGGTCGGTGACCTCTCCTCGGGAAACCGGCAGAAAGTCGGGCTCGTCCTGGCCTTCATGAGCCGGCCACGTCTCATCATCATGGACGAGCCCAGCTCCGGTCTCGACCCCCTGGTTCAGCGGGAGTTCCAATCGATGATGCGGGAGGTGGCGGCGGAGGGGAGGGCGGTGTTCCTCTCCAGCCACACCCTCTCCGAGGTGCAGCGCGTGGCCGACCGGGTCGGCATCATCCGCAACGGTCATCTGGTAGATGTCGAGTTCGTCGACGATCTCCGCTCCAAGGCGATCCGAACCGTGGAGCTCCAATTCGACACCCCGGTCGAGGCAGCGGTCTTCGAGGCGGTGCCCGGCGTCCGGGACGTGGAGGTGGCCAGCCACCACGCCACGATGTCGTTCGACGGTCAGATGGACGCGCTCTTGCGGACCGCGACCGAGCACTACACGCTGGTCGACGTCAACACCCAGGAAGCAGATCTCGAGGAGATCTTCCTCGAGTACTACCGGCACGGGGCCACGGTCTGATGTTCGCCAACGTATTCACCAAGACCGTCCGCGACCGGACCTTGGGGATGCTGATCGGCGCGTTCAGCGTCGGCGTGATGCTCCTCTTCGGCCTGGCCGTGTACCGGGACATCGACCTCAGCTTCTACCAACAGCTCCCTCGGGCGATGCTGGAGCTGATGGGAATACCCTCAGAGGGTGATGTCGGCGGGCTCTCCTTTGGGGCCATGTACGACCTGATCGGCGCCTTCGTTCTCGCCGGTCTGGCAATCAGCATGGGTGCGTCGGCGGTCGCCGGGGAGGAACAGGAAGGCACGTTCGGCCTACTCCTCGGGAATCCCCTTAGCCGGCGCAGCGTCGTCGTCTCCAAATCGCTGTCGATGGTCGCTGTCATGGGGTTGGGCGCCTTGATCCTCTGGGGCTTCGGCATCGTCTCGCCGCGATGGCTCGACATCGACATGACGGGTCTTCATCTCGGGGCGATGATCCTGGCCCTATTCGTCAACTCCCTCGTATATGGGTTCACGGCACTGGCGATCGGATCCTGGTCGGGCAACCGGGGAGCGGCGTCGGGTGCCTCAGTCGCGTTGATGATCATTGGCTATCTCGCCGCCTCGCTGTTCCCGCTCACGGCGAATCTGAAATGGGTCGGTGAGCTCTTCCCATGGCACTACTACTCGAGCAGCACTCCCGTGATCAACGGTGCCGACTGGGGTCACATCGCAGTGCTGGTCGCCCTGACGCTCGTCCTCTTTGGAGTCGCGTACGTGGGCGTCGTCCGACGCGACCTGAGAGAGAAGAGCGCCGGGGTAACGATCTTCGATCGGCTCCGAGCCAATCCGCGGACACAAAGGGCCATGGACAAGATCGCCGGGTCGGCCCGGGTGTCCCGCATCTCGATCAAGACCATGTCGGAGTCCCAGGTGGTCCTGGTGATCACCGGGGCGGTCATGTTCTATATGGGCATCTTGATTGGCCCCCTGTACGGGCTGATCCCTCCTGACATCATCGACTTCTTCGACGACTTCCCCGATGCCCTCATCGCCATGATCGGTGGGGTCGACATGACGACGGCAGCCGGCTTCTACCAGGCTGAGATCTTCTCGATCACGGGTCCCGTGGCGATGATCGTGCTGACGGCAACCATGGGGGCAAGAGCTCTCGCCGGGGAAGAGGAGCGTCACACCATGGGGCTGTTGTTGGCCAACCCGATCTCGCGCTCTCGAGTCATCGTCGAGAAGACGACGGCCATCGTGGTACATGCCGTCGCCCTCGGTGTGATGACATTCCTCGGGTCGTGGATCGGCGCGCTCATCGGCGGTGTCGATCTCTCAGTCGGTGCGATCGCCGCCACCTCGGCGTTACTCGCGCTTCTCGGGCTGGTGTTCGGTGGTCTCGCTCTGGCCGTCGGTGCCGCCACGGGTCGGTCGCGGCTGGCATCGAGCACGGCGGCCGGGCTGGCGGTGGCGGCCTATTTCGTGTGGTCCTTCTTCCCGCTTTCCGAGGCGTTCGAGGGCTGGGCTGTCCTCTCGCCTTTCCACTTCTACCTGGGGAGCGACCCGCTCGCGACCGGGATGGCCTGGGGCGACGCTGCCGTTCTCGTCGCGATCTTCGTAGTGCTCGTAGGCATGTCGATGCCCCTGTTCGAGCGTCGCGACCTACGCGGCTAGCCGGATTCGGCTGGTCGACGCTGCGTCGAATAGCGTGGCGCCATGACCGAATTCTTCACAGAGGCCCATGCCTGGTGGCAATACGTCGTCCTGCTGACCGTCGTGGTGGCGCTGGTGTTCTCGTTCCGGGGCCCGGAGATGACGCCGTTTGCCGAGAAGGTCTACCGGTTGACTGTGGTGTCGGTCGACATCCAGGTCGCCCTCGGCATCGTCGTCTGGCTCGCTGCTTCGGGCTGGAGCCTCGGTTTGATGCAGGGCTGGATCCATCCGATCGCGGGTCTGGCGGCGCTGGGGGTGCTGCACGCCTTCGTCGGGAAGGCGCGTAAGACCGACCCTTCGCAGGCGAACCGCGTGGTGCGCACCGGGTTGATGATCGCCGTGGTGCTCGTCGTGGCCGCCATCGTCATCGCCGAGTCCTCCTGAACCGGGTGGTGTTACCGCCGGTAGGCCTAGGCCACGGTGCGGGCCGCCGCCATCCCTCCCGGGCCTCTACCGGTTGGCGGACTCGGGGAGCGATGTCCCCTGGTGGAAGCGGAGCCGCCAGCCTGAGTCGGTCCTCACCCAGATCGAGGTGCGGTGGGCGTTCTGGTCGACTCCGTCGTAGCTGTCGTAGCTGACGTAGCGGGCCATGGCCACCTCGTCGTCGATACTGACCAGGCGATAGTCATCTCCGATCGGGACGTCGAGGGCCACCCGTGGCGTTGTGAGGATCTCGGTGCGGGTGTAGGTGTGGCCCGACCTGCCGACCTCGGTGAAGTCAGGATGGAGGATGCGGTCCATCCAACTCCGATCGAAGCGGGTCTCCTGCTGCCAGAGCCCTTGCTCGAGGTGCTTGAGATACGGCCCGGTCGCCACGACCGCCCGGAGCGGGACGGCACCGTAGATGTGGGGAAACACCTCGCCGAGTTGATAAAGGTCCTCGTGGACCAGGCGGTCTCCGAGCTCGCTGGGGTCGATGGTGAGCAAGACCAGGTCGTTGCGCCCCTCATAGAGCCGGGGGGCGACTCCATCGAGCTGCCCGGCCGTCGAGCAGTGGATGAACCCCTCCTCTTCGAGACTGGCCGCCCGATACACCTCGGTGCGAGCCTGCCAGGCGTCTGGCTCGGCGAGATGGAAGACCGGGCCCGTCAACCGACGCTCTCGGCCGCCCGGCGACGCATCTCCTCTTCGGACACGTCTTCGATGTGGGTGGAGATCCACCACTGGTTGCCCTGCGGGTCGATGACGCCACCGGTGCGGTCCCCGTAGAACTGGTCCGCCGGGTCGCGGAGACTGGTGGCGCCATGCTCGATCGCCTTGGCGAAAGTTGCGTCCACGTCGTCGACGTAGAGGTTGACCATGAGGGGGAACACCCCGAACTCCTCGCTCGCGGAGGCGATCATCAATCGTGAGTCTCCGATCATCACCTCGGAGTGGACGATCCGCCCATCGTCCTCGTAGTTCTCGCGGAGATCGGCATCAAAGACGTTCTGGACGAAATCGATGGTCTCCCGGGCATCTTCGACGACGATCTGGGGGGTGAGGGTGTGATAACCCTCGGGTGGGTTCTGGGGCACAGCTACCTCCTCCTGCGACTAAACATACCCGCCTCCGATCCGGGGATGCACATGGCCGACATCGTCACCGACCGACTCAGCGCAACCCTCGACCTGACCGAGACGTTGGCACGCCATCTCGAGGAGGATGCGATGCAAAGTCGACTCCAGGGCCCATCGAACACGGTCTGGGAGCAGTTCTGGTGTGTGGTCGGGGCCCGGGAGAGCTACGCCAAGGCAATGGAGGCGGGGTCCTGGGCTGGTTTCGACTGCTCGCTCACCGCTGCGGACCGGGGGTCGAAGTCACGGCTCGTCGCGGCGCTGGAGTCATCTCGTGACACCGTGGAGAGGGCAGTGAGGTCAGCAGACCCGTCGGAGGAGATGATCATCGACCTGCTCCTTCATGAGACTCAGCACCACGGGCAGCTGATCCGTTACATCTACGGGCTCGGGCTCGATTTCCCCGAGAGCTGGCGGCGGAGGTGGAGCCTCTAGCTCTGCTGCCTGGCCTCTCGTCGGTGACGCAGGGGCAGATAGTCTCGGAAGCACTCAGAGCAATCAGGCCGTGTCGCACTTGTTCTCGATCAAAAGGAAGGAGAAGACATATGAGTGAGGCTGTAGCCATCGTGTTGCTGGTCGGCCGCGTGACCTTCGCGATCCAGTTCGTCTCAGGCGGTTTCGCCACTTCAAGGCGGAGGGGCAGATGGTGGCATACGCACGTGCCATGGGCGCCCCCGCCGCGTCGCTGGGCGGCTGGCCGGCGGGAGTGTGGCTGCTGGCCGCTGGACTGTCGGTTGCCTGGGCATCTGGCCCGACGTCGGCGCCTTGATGATCGCATTGTGGGGTATCCCCACCGCCTATTACATCCACGGTTGGTGGCGTTACGACGACGAGCAGCAGAAGCAGAACCAGCAGGTGGTTTTCATGCGCAACGTCGCCTTCATCGGCGGCGCCATCGCATTGTTCGCTGCGTTCGGAGCCTTTGGTGACGAACTCCGCTACAGCATCACCGCACCGCTGTTCGACTTCTGACGATCAGTCGTCGACCTCGAGAATGGTCAACATCCGCTCCGATGCCCCCTTCGCCTGGTCCACGATGGCCTGGTACTGGTCTGACTCGTAACACTCGACGGCTCGGTCGTAGGTGGGGAAGCGGACCACGACGTTGCGGGGGTACTCCTTGCCCTCCATCTGCCGGTAGCGCCCGCCACGGGCGATGAACGCCCCGTCGTAGGCAGCGATGACCTCGCTCGAGTCCTTCAGATACTCGGCGTACGCCTCGTCGTCCTGCACCTCGATGTGGGCGATCCACATGCCTGCCATCTTTTCTCCTCGCTTCGTGAGGGTGACGGTAACGGCCATGGGTCTGGCCAGGTGATCAGGCCCGTGTCATTCGGTGCACGATGTGCGCTCCCCGGATGAGGAGGGCGCGTCGCCGCGGAGCAAGTCGATCGCAGCCGTCAGGCTCGCCACCGGGATCATGACCATCCCGCGCAGGTCGACTCGCTCGGCGAGGGCCTCTGCCTGGCACCGTTGGGCCTCGGGGTAGACCAAAATCTCGACGCCCGCCCGGTGAGCGGCCGATGCCTTGGCGGCCAGCCCCCCGATGGTGGCCACCGAGCCGTCTCCGTGGATGATCCCTGTGCCTCCGATGACACGACCGGCTGCGAGGTCTTCGCCGGAGGCGTGGGAATACGCGGCGAGTGCCAGGATCAGCCCGTGAGACCTCCCCAGGGTGAGATTGCGATGCCAGCTCTCGGGAACGAGGCGCAGCCAGCCGGCCAGCGACACGTCCAACTCGGTAGGTGCCTCCATGGTCTCCACGACCCGGTAGGGGAAGCTCGCACCGTCGAAAGTGAACACCCTCCCGTCGCGGGTGACGAACTCGTTGTGCTCCCCGAGGGCGGCGAGCTCGAGCGACCAGTCCTGCTCAGTCGAGATCGGGCGACCGTTGAGAAACGCCACTGCCGCCTGCACTGGTAGCCCCTCGCGGATCGGATCGCTCACTTCGACGAAGGTAGTGAAGTCGAGCACCCTGCCCGCCTGGGCCAACCCGATCGCCATGGCAGCCGGCTCGGCCATGGCAGGGGAGTTGAAGCTGGAGCCGCGCCGCAAGTCTCTTGGTTTCTCGGCGCCGGGGAAGACCCAGCTCCTGATCACCTCCGCAACCACGGGTGGTCGGCCTGCGGTCACCCCGTACCACGCACCCGGCGGGTCGATGGTCTCGCCGTTGAGTTGCAGCCGACCGTCGAGCCGCCACGCCATGCCCGGCGGGTTGGGCGTGCGGGCGACCAGCCAGGGGACGGGGAGCAAGGCGACGAAAACGATCACTGCCAGGAGGGCGGCCGACCGTGCCCACCATCGCCTGCGGATGAGCCCGAGGACACCGAGGCGACCGCGGGCCGCCCCATTTCGTTTGCCGGCTGGAGTTGGGTTCTCGGAATGGTTCCTGCTCATTGCCTAGAGCAGATGTCGGTGTTCCGACCCGAATACTTGATTGGCCTTCCTTCCCTGACCGCCCGATCACGATGGTAGAGAGCGGTGGCGGCCCCAGGCGCGGGCGGGGGTCGGGGCGGGTGTGAGTCAGCCGGGCGCCGACGATTCCGGGTGACAGCCCGGGGATCGAACCGGAGAAAAATCTGTCGGGGCCAGGTTGTACGTTGCGGATATGGGAAGGGGAGACACTTCCATTGAGGCACCGCCGATCGTGATTCCTCGGCTGGCCGACCCGGCGTCGGCCTCGGTCGACGAGCGCGACGAGCACCTGATGCTGCTCGAGGCGGCCCGTCATGCGCTCGACGTGGAGTGGACCGAGACTCTCGCAGTCTTCGAGTCAGGGGGAGACCACGACGTCTTCGGCTATCCCTCCACCGTCGCCTATCTCAAGCATCGTCTCTGCATGGCCGGTGCCCGGGCCCACCGGTATGTGAAGAATGCCCGAGCTGCCCTCGAGTTTCGCGCCACATTCTCGGCGTGGAAGCACCGCCAGCTCTCCACGGACCAGGCTGAACTCATGTGGCGGGCAGCGGACCAGATACCCGACAAGTACCCGGCAGCGGAGAATGTGCTCCTCGAGATCGTCGGAGACACCGTTGATGAGACCAGACAGGTGCTCGACTATTGGCGTCATGAGGTCGACGTCCCCGGACTAGTCCTCGAGCTCGACAACCAGTTGCAGAGGAGGCGCTTCGACGTCACCAGGAGGCCGAACGGCATGGTGAGCGGGGAGTTCGCCCTCCCGAAGACGGAAGGTGAGACGCTCCTCACCGCCATCGACGCGCTGATGCCGCCACCATCGGACAACGACACCAGGACCACCAGCCAGCGCCGCGCCGATGCTCTGGGTGACCTGGCGCACAGCTTCCTCGAAGGGTCGGCGTCACCGATCGTCGGTGGTGAGCGCCCTCATCTCAGCGTCCATGTCGACATGCCGGCTCTGAGCGGGCAGGCAGGCGGTCTCCACGAGACCGAGGACGGTGTGGTGCTGGACACCGAGTCGGTCCGGCAGATCTCCTGCGATGCTTCGATCTCCCGGATCGTCTTCGGCCCCGGCTCAGAGGTGCTCGACATAGGACGCAAGACCAGGGTGATCCCGGCGGGTCTCCGTCGTGCCGTGATCGCCCGGGACCGTCACTGCGTTGCCCCCGGGTGCCGACGCTCGGCCCGCTGGTGCGACGTCCATCATCTCGTTTCCTGGGCTGATGGCGGCGAGACCGTCATTGACAACCTCTGTCTCCTCTGCCGCTACCACCACACCCTGGTCCATCTCGGGATACTCGCTCTCGAGGACCTCGAGGTACGACCGTTGGCCTCGACCGCTCGCCGACGAAGTACCTAGGGGCGATCCCGCTGATCGCCCCTAAGAGACCCCGTAGAAGTGTCTGGTCACAGAGCGTTCGTGTGGCTTAGACCAGGAACGAGCGGATGTAAAGAGCCGCGGCATCCGGGTTGTAGAACGGAGCATGTCCCATTCCTTCGATAGCGTCAGGGGTCTCTGCCCTGGCAGCGGCCAGCCGCTCTGTGATTTCCCGGAATATGGGGAGGGAGGCCGCGCCGTACGCAAATCGAATGTCTACCGGGGACTTGGCAATGGCGGCAACATCGACGCTCTCGCCAGTCAGGGCGAG
Organism: Acidimicrobiia bacterium; assembly: GCA_035512955.1. Classification (GTDB taxonomy): domain Bacteria; phylum Actinomycetota; class Acidimicrobiia; order Spongiisociales; family ZC4RG35; genus JANQRA01. Next base: position 5,274 of record DATKCZ010000034.1, on the reverse strand, counting down.
GTCACCCCTCAACAGGGACTCGGCGTTTGATTCGGCCCTTGCTCCGAACCACTCCCTACCCGGAGGAGGCGTGAATAGGCCCCTCGAATCAACCTCCAGTGAATCGACCGCGGCGCGCCCCAACACAGCCGACGCGCCCGCCCAATCCTCAGGGTTTGCCACAAGATGATCTTCGACGCGTGCCTCAATCCGCTGTCGGAACTCAGCCCCGCCGGGGACCATGTCAAAGAGCCCGGGTTCGAAGCACAAGGCAGTCCTGATTTCTCGAGCGTGGCGAAGAGCGAGCTGTAAAGCGACGATCGCGCCCGCGCTCACTCCGAACACCGTCACCGCCGCAAGTCTCAATTCGGTGACAAGGGAGGCAGCATCGTCTGCGTGCTGGATCGAGCCACCTCCTGGCCAATCCTCTCGCCCACTCCTTCGCGTCCCTCGCCGGTCATAAGTGACAACGGTGAATTCATCTGACAGACGGTCAGCGATGCCTCTATAGAACTCGGCGTCCTCATCAGCCGCCCCAATCACCAGCACAGCAGGACCCGACCCGCGCATCTCGGTGTACAGCGTCGTTCCGGCCACTCGCACGTATTCGACCTCGGGCTGTGGAGCAGCCTCTTGCAGGTCTGGATTTGCGTCGACGAGGTCAGTCACACTCCGAAACTAGCCAGAATGACTAGCGCATCATCGAGACTTATCGTACGGGATCGGACACCATGGATTGGCCGGTTGCACCGCGGGTGTACGTCGTCCTACTCGGTGTCATGGTCGGTGGCCGCCCGCACGTGTGACGTCACCAGCCGCCTCCCCGGTGCCCTCATTGTCTCCACTGACGTTGAGTGATATGTGCGGGTCGAGTTCCTGCTCGCCAACCAGTCAAGGTGGCGAAGGCGTGGGGTTCAAGTGCCAATCCCGGGTCGTATGCTTCGAGGGGTTCGACGGCGTCGGGCCGCCCGAGCAGAACTACGACCCGGACAGGTTTGACGGATGGGCCAAGTGGAGCGGCACGTCGTTCGCGGCGCCGGTGGTGGTGGCCGCACTGGCCAGGGTGGTCGGCCAAGGCGCCACGCCGCATGACGCCGTGGCGCAACTGGTCGACGACAAGGAGCTAGCCGCAAGCCGATGCTGGGGACGATGGTCGATCCGACCAAGTGATGGAGTCCAGACCCGAATCCGATCTGCGCAGCGGGCTCGACCGTCGCACGTTTCCATCCCAGAGTCGACTACACCCCGTGAGCGATCCGGGATTGATTCATCGCCCACATCACGTAGAGTGTTCGCAATGAGTCGTCGCATGGTGGTCGGGGTGATCGCTCTAGCCGTTGTTCTAGGAGCCGGCATCGTTCTTTCGCTGGAGGCAGCCGATTCTGAAGGTCTTCCCTCCTTCCTGACGGGGGACCAGGAGCTTCCACCGGGTCTTGCGAACCGTGACGACTTGCCCCCCGGCCTGGCCAAGAAGCAGGGAGAGGGCACGCCACCGGGTCAGGCCAAGAAGGACGGTGATTGGACTCCTCCCGGTCAGGCCAAGTTCAGCGAGGGATGGTTGCCTCCAGGTCTTGCCAAGCAAGGCAAGATCCCACCTGGAATCGCCCAGAAGCTCGGGGTCGACTCCACCACCGACGACTGAAGGGCAAACCTCAGGTTCCATGGCTTCATAGAGGGGACCGCTCGGGAACGGCACATCCGCGCTCCGCTGGAGCGTTACGAGGAGAGGGCTGTCGGTATTGGTAGAGCCCAACCGAAAGGGCCATTGCGACCGCAGCCATGAAGACGACTGAGACAACCCGGACGTACAGGACGTCGAACAGTCCGTTCCTCGCAACGGCGCTCAGAAGTAGGCCGAGATAGACGGCAATCCCCAATTGTGGTACTTGCCACGGACCGGGTGAGCCGGTGAACAGTGCCCACACCGGCGAAGCTGGTCTCTCGGGGCGTCGGTGGGAGGGGAGATACTTCCGCTCGAGGAGACCAACGGCGACGTAAGCGAAGACTCCTACGGCGAGGCCAAGACCCCATGCCACAAGTCGCTGAAGTCCGGTATCGATGCCGAGCGTGGAGTAGAAGATGCCACCGACCGTCACCGACATCATCACTATCAGCACGACTCGGAGCCAGCGTTCATTAGGACTGCATCTACGTACCGCGGTCGGTGTAGCACCCGAGATCACCAGTTCTGGTGCACAGTCGCTCATATCCGAGACCGCACCCGATCGGCACTTCTGCGCTCGGCGCTTGGACGCCGCGGAGGAATGCAGATCGGCGCCGAGCCGAGGCTATTGGACGGAGCGAAGCCTTCGAGCGATCCGCTCCAGGGACCACCCGACGCTGACTCTCCAGGACTGTTGTGCCTCCCGGAAGCGACTCCGCCAGTTAGTCCGTGTTGAGATAGGTGTAACCATCGCTGGCGAGAACATCCCGATGTGGGCAAGGTCGGCGAGACCACCGGTTATGAAGGTCGCGAGGCGACCGGCTTCCTTTGGTGTGAGATGCGACGTTGCCACGCAAGTTTCGCCACGCCACAAACTAATGACGACATAACCGGCGTCGTTGTGCCAAGTGGCTCGTAGCTCTGACCGGTGGCCATCAGTGATGAACTCCCGTCGCGGCTCTGAAAGGTGATGAACTTCGGCCAATCCTGACTCCTGCTCGGTATCCAAAAAACTACCACCCAGTACGCCGCCAGGAAGGCCCCAAGTTACTCCGAGTGGATCAACAGCTGCCGGGCGGCTCCGCCCATATCTGAGAGCGCGGGATCGGCACTTCCCAATGCTGTGGATGTAGACGTTTCGTCCGGCGTTTTGGAGCGTCTCTGGACTAGCTAGCCCCTTGCTGGAGCGATGGCCACTGGAATTCTGGTGATCTCGGCGCTTTGACTGGTCATGTCCGCGAAGTAGGAGCCGATTGGTTCGCCCTCAGGTCCGGCGATGGTGGCTGTGAGCCACCGACCGTCAAATGCCAGGTTGCGGAGCGACTGACCGGCTACGTCTCGGATCAGCGGGCCGCTGAGTTCACCGGTGGCTAAGTCGAGTATCCATAGATGGGTGATGAGCCGGTGAAGATCCGTTTCAACGCCAACAGCCACCTTGTCATCGGCGATGGCGATCTCGAGTACGGTCCCTTCCAGTGCTTCCAAGCTAGGCGGGCGGTCGACCGGGTTGCCTCTGAGGTCGTACCACTCGATCCAGGTGCTGTCACCGAACGCGAACAGGACCGCGGTCCTGTCCGATGCGAGCGCGGCATCCCCGATCGGCGCCTCTAGTTCTTCTTGGAACAACCCTTCCCGCCGCTCGAACTTGTCGAAAAGCTCGACGGCCTGACCATCCTGGATGCCGTAGAGCATCATCCGTTCCTGGATCGGATCTGTCTCGGATTCGATTTCCCGGAAGAGAACCAGTTGACGTCCGTCGATGACCGCAGCGTCATGAAACCACGTTCCGGTTTCGGTGCCGGTCTGACCGATGAGAAGACTGACAGGCTCCGCCCCGCCCGGGACGTCCATATCTGATCCGAGTTGCGGTGGCCAGATCCACGTCCCGGACACTCCATTCACAGCGAACAGCAATTCATCACCGAGCACCACACCTGTACGGACGTTAGGAATGTCCAAGACTCGGGTTCCCTCGAGGCCGACGAACTGGACCAGCTCTTCGTACATGACCGCGTACCTGTCTGGACCACCCTCCGCCGGCCATGTGAACGATTCGGGCACTGTCGTCGTCGGGGCAGCCGTAGTCGATGTTGACGGGGTGGCCACGCTGGTAGGCACAGTTGACGCGGGATCTGTCGTCGAAGTCTCCACCTCTGGGGGGTTGGTCGTTTCACCGGTAGTCGATACGCATGCAGTCAGAAGAAGCAAGCCCGCCACACCAACGCGCAGACCACGAATCGTCATCTCGACTAGACGTCGGCTAGTCAAGAGAAGTTCCGCTCAGACTCCCGTGACCCGCTCAGATCAACAGATCCCGAGCGATTTCGCCCATATCTGAGACCGTCCGCTATCGGCACGTCTGGGTGCTGTCAACTGTTGCGGGATCGCCGGCTAGGAGCTGGTGTCGGACTGATGCTTCAGCAAACGGAAGAGTCCTTTGGATGGCTTATGGACCGTGTCGGGATATCTCTCGACGAGTTTCCAGACACATCCGTTGACCGTCTTCGGGTGGAAGCCGGGATCTGATTCCTCGATCCTCTTTCGCAGGTCTGCCCAGCGCAGACCCTCAGGATGCTGCTCGAGCAACTTGAGAGCTGTTGCTTCTATTCGCTCCGTAACCTTGGATGAATTGATATTGGGTGAGTCTGATTCTCGGTTCACCGTGGTCGCACCATCCTTTCCGACAAATACCCTCTTGGACCGCTCGGAACAGCAATCGGGAGCGGATTCGACCATATCTGAGACCACCCTGGAACGGCACTTTTTGCTCGCATCTTCGGCCCGCCCTCGCGTGAATCGAGACGCCGATACCATCGGCATCTGCGAGCACGAGCCGTTCATTGACCACCGCCAAAGAGCGCCAGTCCCTCTTCGCCGTAGGACTGTTCTTTGCGGTCCTCTTCTATGTCCCGTTCCTCGTCCTCAGTATCACCTTCCCGAATCCAGCCTGGTTGACAATCCTTGGCTCTGGTTTGCTGGCCATCGGGATCTACTCGAGCTGGCGGCTTCGGACCACCCGCTCGTGGCTGGCTCTGGCGGTGGCCGTCGGATGGGCTCTGGGGATATCTGCAGTGTCGTTATCGATCTGTAACACCGCAGGGATCCTCATCACGCACACTTGCATTGCGTGATCGCCACGCAACGCCGCCCACGGTGAATCGTTATTGAGCTGCCATGAGGCCCACAACCTTTTTCGGACACCCGCGAGACCCGGGTGCTGGAAGAGGCGGCCGCTGACATCCGCATCAAAGTTGTACGCCAATCCCTCGACTCCGAGACCCTTTCGAATCGCGGAAAAGGTCACCTACGACCCGGAACGCGACAACCAACGCTGATCAACAGATTACGAGCGATTTCGCCCATATCTGAGACCGTCCACTATCAGGCACGTCTCGCTCGCTTTAGCTCGAGTGGTCCATCAGCAAATATTGCTCGGCCTTGAAAAAGGCAGGACCGGGCTCGAAGCCGGTGGCCACCTCATCGGCCGCCTCCTGCTGAGAAACCAACCGTGGTGACTCCAGCCGGTGTTCTCCTCCATCGACCCGAAGGATCGCCGTGCCGGCCTCGAGGATGTTCCGGACCCAATCCGAGCCAGGTCCGTATCGCACCACCAGCAGGTAGCCCCGTTTCGT
>DATKCZ010000033.1:0-30193 GCA_035512955.1 Acidimicrobiia bacterium | reverse complement strand
TGGCGGCGAGTGCGCCGGTCTGGGGCAAGACGTAGCCGAGATTCAGGGTACCTTCGTACAACGGCTCCCACGCCGGCATGGTGGTGTCCACCACCTCCTCGGTGGTCGTCGTCATGTCCTCCGTGGTCGCCGGGGCGCCGGCGGTGGTGGTGGTGTCCCCGGCGTCGCCCGCCGGGCCACAGGCGGCGATCATCATCGCCAGCACCGCGAGCAACCCGACGAACCGGGCCAGTTTTCGTGATTTCATTACTTCGATATCCTCCATCTCAGGTACGACCGGCACAAGCCGATCGATGCGGAACGGTAACAGGGAGCGGGGGAATCCGGGAGCCGGAGGGCCCCTACACCCGCTCCTCTTCCACGTCCTCCTCTCGCTGCAACGTCGCCATCTCTACGGTGTCGAACAGCCGTTACTGCTCCGGGGTCTTGCGGCTGAGCCTGGCAAAACGCTCCGGGGGCTCGGTGACCTCGATCATCGCCTCACTTGCCTCCTGCCACGACTGACCGAGGACCCGTGTGCGCCAGAGGTGACCGACGACGATTCAACCGCAGCGGTCACCGGGATGGCCACGAGGACACCGAGCAACCCCGCCAGGGTCCTCGGGGCTGCATGCCGCGGCGATGGAGGGTGAGGACCAGCAGCGTCGTTGCCAGCCTCCACATGGATTGTTTTTCTCACCGTGTTGTTTCCCTTCATTGTCCGTTTGCTTCTTCTTCGTAGGCCTCGGCGGCGCTCCCCGCTGGGTGGAACACCCCGAGAACTCTCAATGGCCGGTCACCGGTGTTCTCCACACAGTGCTCGACAGGGGGTGGAAGATGGATGCAGGTGCCGGTCGAGATCGGAGTGTCGGGGTGACCGGCGAGACGGAGGACACCTTCACCGTCGAGGATGTACATGACCTCATCGTAGAGGTGGTAGTGAGTGGGGGCGCGGCCCGGGGGGATCCAACCGACGAACTGGGTGGCCTCCCGGCAACCGGCATCGGGGTCGACCACAAACTTGAACTCTCGGTCCTTGCCGGCCGGGATGACCGGCTGGTCGGCGACATTGACCGTCACCCTGCGGGTGGTGTCGGCCTCGCCGTCATCGGGTGGTGGCGCAATCACCGAGACCAGGACCAGCTGGTCGGTCCCGCCGTTCACGACCGTGTAGCTCTCCCCGGCCCTGATGTACACGCCGAGGTCGGGATGCAGGTCGTGGGTGCCCCTGTCGAGGACCAGCGACCCGGTCCCCGAGACGACATAAGCCACCTCGTCTCGATCCTGGTTCTGGCGGGTCGAGGAGGTGCCGGTGGAGAAGCTGAGCACACTCTGGACCAGCCGTTCGGCGCCGACCGTGGCATCGATGGTCGTTCTGGTCGAGACGGTGTCGCCGTTGGTGCTCACAGGTTTCACTTCGTCGACGTGCGTGACGTAACCAGGCATCCCAGTTTCCCTATCTTCATCCGACCCAGGGGCGTGTTGCCTAGCGATTGTGGCATGGAAAGCCCGGTGGCGCAGGCGTCAAGCGCTCTACCCGCTTCCGGAGAGGATCTCTGCCAGCTTCGAGGCGTTGATGTTCCCCCCGGAGACGATGCAGACCACTTTGCCGGGGCCGGCCCCGCCTTTGCCGGCCGCGGCCACCGACGCCGCGCCCGCCCCCTCGGCGACCATGTGATTTCGCATGGCGAGGGCGCGCACGGCCGCCTCGACCTCCTCCAGTGACGACACCAGCGACCCGGCCAGCAGCTCTTTCACCAGGGGCCACATCTCGTCGAGGACCCGGCCCGATCCGATCCCGTCGACGAACGAGGGGATGTACTCGATCTCGGTCGGTTGGCCTGCGCGGAACGCGGCGTCGAGCGCGGCGGAGGTGGCCACCTCTGCCCCGTATACCGGCACTTCCGGCTTGAGATGGCGCAGCGCCGAGGCGATCCCGGAGCTGAGACCACCACCCCCGTAGGGAACCACCACCGCGTCGAGATCGGGGAGGTCCTCGACCAGTTCCAGCCCGATGGTGCCGTTGCCTGCCATCACCGCCCGGTCGCTGACCGGGTGGACGAACACCCCGCTCCGACCTTCGTGCTGATGGGTGACGATTATCTGCCACCACTCCTCGAACGGGACCTTCACGATCTCGGCCCCGAGACGGTCGAGTGCCTCGAGCTTGGCCTCGGGAGCGTGGTCCGGCACCACCACCGAGCAGGGTACTCCGAGCCGGGCGGCATTCCAGGCCACTCCCTGGGCCATGTTCCCCGCGCTCGCCGTCCACACCCCGGACCGCAGGGCTTCCTCCCCGGCGATGGCCATGGCGTTGCCCGCCCCCCGGATCTTGAACGCCGATCGGCTGGAGGTTCTCCAACTTCAGGTAGATCTCGACTGGCCCGGTGTCCATGTTGAAACGCACCAGGGGTGTCCTGAGGGCGAGGCCCCTGGAGACGCTCGGCCGCCGCCTCGATCTCGGCGAGGGGGATCGGCTCAGCCATGTCGGGTGCCGCCAAACTCGAAGCTGAAGCCCTTTCCGGACTTCAGGGCATTGCGGTAGACGAGGTCGCCGGCGGCGATGTCCTCCACGGCGAGCCCCAGCGAGACGAAGGTGGTGATCTCATCATCCGACTCCCTCCCTGGACGGGTGCCCGCGACGAGCTCGCCGATCTCGGCGACGATGGCGTCCTCGTCGACGACACCGTCGGCCTGGGCCATCAGGAAGTCACCCGACTCGTTGAGGGTCGACTCCCGTCGGTCGACGAAGATGCGGGACCGGGCCATGGCGTCGGAGTCGAGCTCCCGGGCGAAGGGGACACTGGAGCCCACCGCGTTGACGTGCATCCCCGGCTCGAGAATCGAGCCGGCCAGAGTCGGCTCCGGCGAGCCGGTGGTGGTGCAGACGACATCGGCGCCGGCGACGGCTTCGGCCACCGAGCCCACCGCCCGGATGGCGGCGTCACCGGCACCGGCAGCGGCGAGACGGGCGGCGTTGTCGGGGCCGCGGCTCCACACCCGGATCTCGGTGATCGGCCTGACCAGGGGGATCGCCCGGAGGTGACTGTGGCCTTGCACCCCGGCGCCCAGGATGGCGAGCACCGACGAGTCCTTGCGGGCGAGCAGGTCGGTGGCCACCGCGGAGGCGGCCGCGGTCCTGATCGCCGTGATCTCGGTGGCGTCGACGACCGCCTTGAGACGGCCGTTGCTGGCGTCGAAGAGCATGACCGTCCCCTGATGGGAGTCGTACTCGGTGCCGGCATTGCCGGGAAACACGGTCACCGTCTTGATACCCATGGTCGCGATCGACCCCAGGTAGCCGGGCATCATCCCCAAGGCGCCGACTTTCTCCGGCAGCCACATCACCGGCCGCAGCGGTTGGATGCCCTCGCCGTGTGCCAGGTCGGCGAGCGCCTGGCGCACCGCTTCGATGCACTGAGCCATCGGGAGCAGATCGGGCACCTCGTCCTGGCCGATGAAGACCGTCTCCATCAGGCGTTGCCCCCGAAGATGCCGCCGATCTCCTCCCACTCCGACTCGGTTAGATCGAGGCCGAGGGCCTCCTCGACGGGCTCGAGGTGGGCTGGTCGGCGGGGGCCCACGATCGAGGAGGTGATCTCGGGATGGTTGTACAGCCAGCCCAGGGCCATCCCCGCCATGCTCACCCCGGCGTCGGAGGCCGCGGCGGCCAGCCGGTCGAGGCGGGCGAACGTCTCCTCGTTCCAATGCCTCATGTAGGGCTCGGGCCGCTTGGTCATCCGCGACCCTTCCGGGTAGTCGTCGTCGAAGCGGTACTTGCCGGTGAGGAGGCCGCCGCCGAGCGGGCTGAAGTTGGTGAAGCCCAGCCCCTGGTCGCGGCACAGCTCGAGCATCTCGGCCTGGTCGCCCTGGTCGATCAGGCTGAACGAGTTCTGGATCCACTCGAAGCGGTGGCCGCCGGCGGCGTCGCTGATCCAGAGCGCCTTGGCCATCAGCCAGGCGGGGAAGTTGGAGGCTCCGATGTAGCGGACCTTTCCAGCCACGATCAGGGAGTCGAGGGTATCCAGCGTCTCTTCGAGAGGGGTGTTCGGGTCTGGGGCATGGACCAGGTACATGTCGAGGTGGTCAACCCCGAGACGGCCGAGACTGACGTCGATCTGCTCCAGGATGTGGCGTCTCGACAACCCGCGTTGGTTGGGGCCTTCGCCCACCGGATTGGCCACCTTGGAGCTGATCAAGAGGTTGTCTCTGACGGAGGAGTCCTTGGTGGCCAGCCACTGGCCGATGGTGGACTCGCTGCGCCCCCCGCCGTAGGCGTTGGCGGTGTCCAGGTAGTTGATCCCCAGGTCGACGGCACGGTCGAGGAGGACGAATGCGTCTTCTTCGGGCTCTCCCTGACCGAAGAACTCGGGGGCGCTGCCGATGCCCCCGAAGTTGCCGCACCCCATGCCGAAGCCGGAGACACGCAGACCGGTCCGTCCCAGGTTGTGAAACTCCAAACGCTCACCCTCCACGGTGGGGCCACACCATAGGAGCCGCTCCCCGGGCGCGGTGGTGCGAACGCGCACTAGCGTGAGTGGTCCCCGTCCCGGACATTGAGAGGAAGATTTGACGACGCGGCTGATCCCCGGGCCGGCCGGTCGCAGCGCCCACGTCGACCCCTTCTGCAGAGAGGGTCTGCCCCCCGTGGAGCAGTGGCCGGTGATGCATTGGGACGACCCCCGGTACGCCTACCCGGGGCAGATGAACTCCGGTGTGGTCCTGCTCGACGACGCCCTGGACCGCTCATGGGGCGACCGGCCCTGCATGATCGCCGCCGACAGATCGGTGAGCCTCGGCTACGGCGAGCTGTACGAGTGGTCCAACCGCATCGCCAACGTCCTGGTCGAGGATCTCGGCCTCCGGCCCGGCAACCGGGTGTTGCTGCGCTGTTTCAACAACCCCTGGGCGGTGGCCTGCTGGTTTGCGGTGCTCAGGGCGGGGGGAGTCGTGGTCACCACCATGCCCCTGCTCCGCGTCAACGAGCTCGACACCACCATCGACAAGGCCGAGATCGCCCTGGCCCTGTGTGACTCCCGGCTGATGGAGGAGATGGAGAAGGTCTCCGGCGATGTCGTGGTGGTGCCCTGGGGCAGCGGCGGCGCCGACGACCTGCTTGTCCGAGCTCGGTCGAAGTCGGACCGGTTCACCCCGGTGGACACCGCCGCCGACGATGTGGCGCTGCTCGCCTTCACCTCGGGGACCACCGGCGAGCCGAAGTGCACCATGCACTTCCACCGCGACGTCCTCGCCATCGCCGACATGTTCAACCCTGTCGTCGCGCCCCGGGCCGACGATGTCTTCTGTGGCAGCCCGCCCCTGGCCTTCACGTTTGGCCTGGGCGGTCTGGTGATCTTCCCCATGCAGGTGGGCGCGTCGGCGGTGCTGACCGAGCGACCCGGCGAGGAGTTCCTCAACGCGATCTCCGAGCACCAGCCGACGGTCTGTTACACCGCCCCAACCGCCTACCGGGGGATGCTGGCGTCGAGGGACCAATACGACATCTCGTCGCTCCGCGTCGGGGTGTCGGCGGGGGAGACCCTGCCCAAGCCCACCTGGGAGCAGTTCAAGGAGGCCACCGGGGTCGAGCTGATCGACGGGATCGGCGCCACCGAGATGCTCCACATATTCATCTCCGCCTCCGGCGACGACATCCGCCCCGGGGCCACCGGGCTACCTCTACTGGGGGTGAGGGCCCAGGTGGTCGATGACGACGTGGAGCCGGTGCCCGACGGTGAGGTGGGTCTGCTCGCGGTGCAGGCGCCCACGGGGTGCCGCTACCTGAACGACGAGCGGCAGACCGAGTACGTGAAGAAGGGGTGGAACCTCACCGGCGACGCCTACGTCAAGGACGCCGACGGCTACTTCTGGTTCCAGGCACGGGCCGACGACATGATCATCTCCTCGGGGTACAACATCGCCGGGCCGGAGGTGGAGGCATCACTTCTCCGGCATCCGTCGGTGGCCGAGTGCGCGGTGGTCGGTGTCTCCGACGAGATGAGGACCCAGGTGGTCAAGGCATTCGTCGTCGTCCGTCAGGACGTGGACCCGACCGACGACCTGGCCGGCGAGCTGCAGAGCTTCGTCAAGGACGACATCGCCCCCTACAAGTATCCGAGAGAGATCGAGTTCGTCTCGGCCCTTCCCAAGACACAGACCGGGAAGGTGCAGCGCTACCGGCTGCGGGAACTCGAGGAATCGAAGCCCGAGTGACGCCTACGACGCTGGATCCCACCGCCGAAATGGAGGAAGAAACATGACCGCGCTCGCCAATCTCACCGAAGCCCTCTCGTCTGGGTCTGTGGAGGTGATCGACCTCACCGCCCCCTTGTCCGGTGAGACCCCGCTGCTCGAGTTGCCGCCCGAGTTCGGGCAGACCGCTCGCTTCGAGTTGGAGGAGATCTCCAAGTACGACGACCGCGGCCCGGCCTGGTATTGGAACAACTTCCACACCGGTGAGCACACCGGCACCCACTTCGACGCACCGATCCACTGGGTGACCGGGCAGGACCGACCGGACATCGCCTCGGTGCCCGTCTCCGCTTTCGTCGCCCCGGCGGTTGTCATCGACGTGGCGGATCGGGTCGCCGAAGACCCCAACTTCTTGATCGAGAAGGAGCATCTCGACGCCTTCCAGGCCGAGCACGGCCCCTTCCCGGAGGGTGGATGGCTGTTGTGTCGAACCGGCTGGTCCTCTCGCACGACCCAGGAGGAGATGGTCAACAACACCGAGACCGGCCCCACCAGCCCGGGGATGTCGGTGGAGTGCGCCCGCTGGGTGGCCGAGGAGTCGTCGTTGCAGGGGATCGGCGTGGAGACCATCGGCACCGACGCCGGCGCCGCCCACTCCTTCGACCCGCCTTTCCCCTGTCATGCCTTATTCCTGGGCGCCGGCAAGTACGGGCTCGCCCAATTGCAGAACCTCGACAAGCTCCCAGCGACGGGCTCGGTAGTGGTCGCCGCCCCCCTCAAGATCGTCACCGGCTCGGGGTCGCCGGTGCGGGTGCTGGCGCTCGTCGACCGCGGATGAACGTCGCCGAGGCGGTGGGTCGCACCCTCGTCGAGCGAGGGGTAGGCCAGGTCTTCGGGGTGGTCGGCTCGGGCAACTTCCACGTCACCAACGCCATGGTCGACGCCGGGGCCCGATTCGTCGCCGCTCGGCACGAGGGCGGCGCCGCCACCATGACCGACGGCTACGGGCGGATGAGCGGGGAGGTGGCCGCGCTCAGTGTCCACCAGGGGTGTGGACTGACCAACGCCATGACCGGCATCACCGAGGCGGCGAAGAGCCGCACCCCGATGGTGGTGGTCGCCGCCGAGGCCACCCAGCCTCGGTCGAACTTCTACGTCAACCAGGAGACGCTAGCCGAGTCGGTTGGTGCGGTCCCGATGCGGGTCGGCTCCGCCGCCACTGCAGTCGTCGACGCCGCGGCGACGGTCGACCTGGCCCGACGGGAGCGTCGGACCGTGATCCTCAACCTGCCCCTCGACGTCCAGGGCGACGAGGTCGACGACCTGTCGGTCCCGGCGCCGGTGCCGGGTCCTGACCCCATGGTCCCCTCGGATCACGATCTGACCCTCCTGGTCGAGGCTCTGGAGAAGGCGCAACGTCCGGTGTTCGTGGCCGGGCGTGGATCGCGTGGCACGGGATGCCGCCAGGCGCTGGAGGGCCTGGCCGGGGCCACCGGCGCCCTGCTGGCCACCTCGGCCGTGGCCAAGGGGCTGTTCAACGGGAACGACTGGTCACTCGACGTGTCCGGAGGGTTCTCCTCGCCGCTGGCCGCCGAGCTGATCAAGGGCGCCGACCTGATCGTGGGCTGGGGATGTGCGCTCAACATGTGGACGATGCGACATGGCCGGCTGATCGCCGAGGGGACGACGGTCATCCAGGTGGACGACGATCCCGATGCCATCGGCGCCCACCGCCCGGGAGCCCAGGGCGTGGTTGGTGACGTGCGAGCCACCGCCGAGGCCGCGTCGGACCGGGTCGGCGAGCCCTCACCCGGATACCGGTCGGAGGACCTGCGCCGCCGCATCGCCGAGGAGGTCCGTTGGCGGGACGTCCCGTATGAGGACACCGGCACCGGGGAGCGGATCGACCCCCGGACACTGTCGATCGCCCTCGACGACCTGTTGCCCGCCGAGCGGATCGTCAGCATCGACTCGGGCAACTTCATGGGATACCCCAGCATGTACCTGTCGGTGCCTGACGAGTGGGGGTTCTGTTTCACCCAGGCGTTCCAGTCGATCGGGCTCGGCCTGGCCACCGCCATCGGCTCCGCCCTGGCCCAACCCGACCGGCTGCCGGTGGCGGCGCTGGGCGACGGCGGCGGGCTGATGTCGATCGCGGAGATGGAGACGGTGGTCCGTCTCGGGCTGCCCATGGTGGTGGTGGTCTACAACGACCAGGCCTATGGCGCCGAGGTCCACCACTTCGGTCCCGACGGTCACGACCTCGACATCGTCGAGTTTCCCCCCACCGACATCGCCGCCATCGCCAGGGGCTTCGGTTTCGAGGCGTTGACGGTGAGGGACAGGTCGGACCTGGGCCCGGTTGCCGACTGGGTCGGCGGGGACCGGTCGAAGCCGTTGCTGATCGACGCCAAAGTCATCAGCCAAGCCTCCTGGTGGCTGGAGGAGGCCTTCGGGCACTGAGCGGGTCGACGTGCACCCCGCGGCCGAACGGATGGTGACGAGGGCATGGGTTTCGAGGGCGGCAACGTCGGGTATCCCTTCCCGCCCCTCGCCAAGCCCGAGGGCCTCTACAGAGGAGGGTCTATGCAAAGAGTCCGCAAACTCCTGGGGATCGTCGCCGTTTTGTCGATGGTGGCTCTCCCCGCCAGTCCCGGCTTCGCCGCGGCGACAGAGACTGAGATCGTCGACAAGTGTGAGGATCTCTTCGGTGCGGTCTTCGGCAGTCCCAACAGTGAGCCTCTCGCCGCCTGTCAATGGGACATGGCAGTGATCGGCGCCGGCACCGACAGCTACGCCAACGCCACCGGAGACGGCGTCAGCGTGGGGATCATCGACACCGGAGTCGACTTCAACCACCCCGACATCGCACCCAACCTCGACGTCGCCAGATCGTGTTCGTTCATTTTCGACGACACACCGACCGCCGATCCCGCGGAGATCGCCAACGGCGACTGCTCGAACAAGGCCGCCGTGCAGGACTTGAGCGGCCACGGCACCCACGTGGCTTCGAATATCGGTGCGCCGGTCAACGGGATCGGCATCGCCGGTGTCGCTCCCGACGCCACGCTGGTCGCATTGAAGGTCTGCACCGAAGTGGGGTTCTGTTTTGGCGACTCGATGGCTGCGGCCCTCCGCTACGCCGGTGACGTTGGTCTCGACGTGGTGAACCTGAGCCTGTTCGCCGACCCGTTCCTGTATTACTGCAAGAGCGATGCCGAGCAGCGGGCGATGCTGAAGGATCTGGAAGCAGCCGCGCGTTACGCCCAGCAACGTGGGGTCCTGATAGTGGCGTCGGCCGGAAACCAGGCCGACGATCTCCAGCATCCGGTCATCGACGACGTCAGTCCCGACTGGCCACCCGACACGGCCGAGGTACGGGAGGTGAAGAACAACTGCCGGGTGGCTCCCGCCGAGCTCACCGGTGTCCTCACCGTATCGGCCATAGGCCCGCTCGGTTACCCCGGCTACGACCTGTGGATCGCCGACTACTCGTCGGTGGGTATGTCCCGCGTCGACGTGGCCGCGCCCGGTGGTGACTACTTCCGCGCCACCAACACCCGTCAGGACGCAGTGCTCGGTGCACTGTCCAGCACAGGCGACCCGGTCAACAGCATCTGGGAGGTCTTCGACTTCCTCGAGGTGAACGGTGGCCCGGACTTCGACGGGCTCACCGTCTTGTCCGACGGTGGTTTCCGCTACGGGTTCCTCAACGGGACCTCGATGTCGTCACCACACGCCGCCGGTGTGGCCGCGTTGATCATCGAGAAGCACCCCGGGTGGGGTCCGGCTGCGGTGAAGGCCGCGGTGCAGCGCACCGCATCTCAGCTGTCGTGCCCCAGCGTGCAGCTCGAAGATGACCCGAGGCGTTGCTTCGGGAACAACGGTCGGACCTCGTTCTTCGGCCATGGGGTAGTCGACGCCCAGGCTGCGGCGCAGAGCTAGAAGAACCTGATTGCTGTCATGAGGGCCCGGGTTCGCCCGGGCCCTCATGCGTTTGCCGGCCAGGCGCTCAGTTCGACAGGATCACGCCCTGATCGGCCCCCGGGACTTCGTTCTGCCCTCGATACGCGTTCATGGCGGGTGAGTAGCGTTCCGCCATGAGTTTCGTCACCAGAGGGTTCAAAGGGCGACGACAGGCCGAGGCCCCTCCCGATCGGGTGCCTCCCGGTCAGTACGTCACGCCCGACTTCCCGGTGCTCTCCGCCGGGCCGACACCCCGCATCCGCCTCGATCGATGGCAGTTGACCATCAACGATCGGTACGGTCGCCGGGTCAGCTGGTCTTGGGAGGAGTTCGCCGAGCTTCCCAGTGAGGAGGTCACCGTCGACATCCACTGTGTCACCAAGTGGTCCAAGCTGGACGCCAAATGGGAAGGGGTTTCTCTCGATACCCTGCTGGCCGGGTTCGACACCACGTCGGGCTTCGCCTTCATCGGCTCGTACGGCGGGTACACCACCAATCTGCCGTTGGAGGACCTCGTCGGGGGTAAGTCATGGGTCGCCTTCGGATACGACGGCGAGCCGTTGCCGGCCGAGCACGGTGGCCCCGCCCGACTGCTCGTGCCCCACCTCTACTTCTGGAAGAGTGCCAAGTGGGTCGAGTCGATCCGGCTTCTCGACGCCGATCGCGCCGGCTTCTGGGAGTCGTACGGGTATCACATCTATGGAGACCCATGGCGGGAGCAGCGTTACTCGGGAGACTGAGTTGGCTGGCGGCCCGGGTTGCAGACGTCACCATCGAGACCCCCCGGGTTCGCACCGTCCATCTCGACGCCCCCGGATGGCCGGGTCATCGTTCTGGCCAGCATGTCGACATCCGCCTCACCGCCGAGGACGGCTACCAGGCGCAACGCAGCTACTCGATCGCCAACGCCGCCGACGGGGAGCGTGTCCTCCTCACCGTGGAACGGGTGGACGACGGCGAGGTCTCACCCTTCCTTGTCGATGAGCTGCGGCCCGGTGATCGATTCGAGCTGCGTGGGCCCATCGGCGGCTACTTCGTGTGGAGTCCGGAGGACGGCGGCCCGCTGCAACTCGTCGCAGGCGGCAGCGGGGTCGTTCCCCTGATGGCGATGATCAGAGCCCGTGCCGGGAGCCAGATCCCGACGAGGCTGTTGTACTCGGCGCGAGCCATCGACGAGTTGATCTTTTTGAAGGAGTTGGAGGCGCTCGACGCCGACACCGGCTTGGAGGTCACCTACACGCTGACACGTGCCCGCCCATCGGGATGGGAGGGCTTCGACCGTCGTGTCGACCGGGCGATGCTGGAGGAGGTGACGTGGCCGGCGGACCGGGCGCCTTTGGTCTTCGTCTGTGGTCCCACCGGCTTCGTCGAGATGGTCGCCACCACACTCGTCTCGCTCGGGCACCCGCCGGAGCGGGTGAGAACCGAGCGATTCGGCCCGACAGGAGGCTCACAATGACCGAACCCACCCATGTCGACGGGAACGCCGTCGGCGCGCTTCTCCACGACGTCTTCGGAGCCGACATGACCGACCGGAGGGGATGCTGTGACGAATGTGGCGCGATATCCATGCTGGCCACGCTGCTCGCCTACCGGCAGGCGCCCGGCGATGTGTTGCGCTGTCCTGCCTGCGGGGCGGTGATCGTGGTCGTCGTCGAGACGCCTGCCAGGGTCAGGGTCACCTTCGAGTCGCTGCGTTGGATGGATGCCGCTGCATCGAGCTGATTGACACCGTTTTCTGTCACCGTGCCCACCTACCTTCGAGAGAGGACCGGATCCTCTGGACTGGTCATCGACCCAGGCCCCGCGCCGTCCCCACCAACCGTTGCAGGTCGACTCGAGCCACCGAGCACACCACCAGCCGGTCGCCGTCCGCCCAGGATTGGCTGGTCGGAGCGAACCAAAGGATGTCCAGCATCGAGGTCTCGTAGGGCGCTGCGACATAGGGCTGGAAGTCGTCGAAGCACGTCTCGAAGGCCGCTTCTTCGATCGCCAGCAAGCCCGGGTATGGCTTGTCCGTTGCGTGGGGGAGCTGTTTGGTGGCGTAGATCTCCTCGTCGTGTGCCTCGTCGCAGGAGACGACCTCGACGGTGGCAACCTCCAGCTCCGCCGGGGTCTGGAAGCAGTCCCCGACGGAGAGGTCGCTGAGGAACGCCCCAGAATCACCTTGTAGCAAGAGATAGGCGGCGAGCCCGAGAAGGAGGACACCGATCCCGATTACGGGGACCTGATAGACACGTCTCGTCGCTGTCTCACCTGTATGTCCCTCCGGGTCCGCCTCCTCGACGTGGCCGATGCCGAGCCAGACGGCGATGGCGCCTCCGGCGCTCGCCAACGAGGCGGCCAGCGCCTCGCCCCCACTGACCACCAGGCCAAAGCCGAACAGGTCATAGGCCCGGTCGAGCCCGTTGAAGAGCACGTAACCCGCCCCGTAGAGCGAGCTGACGAGGACGATGCCCAAGATCGTCCCCATCATCGTGGCCTGCGCAGCTCGTCGTGCTGCCACTCGAGGTCGGCGACGACCGTTGCCACACTGTTGGCCTCTTCTGTCAGACCCATCGCGGACATCGCCGCCTCGATCTCCTCCAGCCGCTTCACCTCAGCGAGCAGGAGCAGGTCGATTTGCCTACGGACGGCAGGGGCGCCGGAGGATCTCTTTGCTTTCCCGGATCGAATGGTCGTCAACTCAGTGGTCATGGCCTCACTCCTTCATCGACCAGAGTGTCGGGCCCCTGAGGATGTGTCGATCCGGGTTTTCCCCGATCGACACCAGCCTCCACCCCAACGGCTGGTGTCACTTCGATGCGCGGAGTCTGCTTCGAGCTTTCTGTCACCGTGCCCACCTACCTTCGGCGAGAGGACCGGATCCTCGAGGGAAGGGAGAGGGAGATGGACGCCAGGACACAGGCTTGGCTCGACCAGGAGGATGCGCGGATCGCCGGCATCATCCGTAGTCATGGATGGGCGATCACCTATGTGGGAGGCGGGGCCTGCCGCCGCCCGGGCTGTGAGTGTCCTCCGGATGAGGGCCCGCCGTTCGCCTACACCACGGGTCTGTTCGGGCTGGCCCACCCCGAGTTGGTGATCGTGGGGGTGGAGCCCCACACCGCTCAGGGGGTGCTCAACCACCTCGGGGAGCGGGTCCGCGCCGGGGAGCCGCTGATGCCAGGTGTGCTGATCAGCTTCGAGCAGTGGTCCCACCAGGTGATCCCGGAGGAAGTCCCCAACCCGGGTGAGATCGTCTTCGAGGCGAACCGCTTTTACCAGCGGTCTCCGGATGACTCGGTGCCGGTGCTGCAGCTCAGCTATGACGACTTCGAGGGACGTTTCCCCTGGGATCCGGGCTACGCCGCCCCGGAGATGCAGCCCAGGCCCGGCACATGGACGGCCTGATCACCCGGCCGGGAGCGAAGTCCTAGCACCGAGAACAAGGTCGTACGCGACCTGTTACGATATATCGTGACATATCTAGCAAGGAGGACTCATGTCTTGTGCGATGACACCACCCTGGGCCCCGACCCGGCACATCATGCTGATGGGGGGGAGAAGAGGGAGAGGCTGGGGGCCAGGCCGCGGCGGCGGTTACGGGATGGGGGCGGGGCCCTTCTTCCCGGGGAGAGCCAAGGTGAGCCGGGGCGACGTCCGCTCGGCGATCCTTCACCTCTTGGCGGAGAGCCCCATGCACGGTTACCAGATCATGTCCGAGCTGAGCGAACGGACCGACGGCATGTGGCAGCCCAGCCCGGGCTCGATCTACCCCACTCTCAACCAACTCGAGGACGAGGACCTGGTCCGTGCCGAGGAGAGGGACGGAAAGAAGGTCTACGCCCTGACCGAAGAGGGTCGGGCCAAGGTCGACGCCGATGAGGAGGGTGCGCCGTGGGACCGATTCTCCTCGCCGTACTCCAAGGGTCTGATGGGTCTGCGTGAGGCCGGGTTCCAGCTGGGAGCTGCTGTGATGCAAGTGGCCCGGGCGGGCAGCGAGGCACAGGCGGCGCAGGCCCGGGAGATCCTCGACGAGGCGAAGAGACGGGTCTATGAGATCCTCGCCGGCGAGGACACCGACGCATGATCCAGCCGTGAGGTAGGTCCGGAGCCGTTCTGTGCGGGTTAGTGACGCTCCACGCGTCACTAACCCGCACAGAACGGTTTGACTTGGTGGCGGCCAACACCCGGGATAGCGGATAGCCTCCCCGCCGTGACCCGCCGTCGACGGCTGATCCTCACCGCGATCGTGCTGGTGGGGTTTGGAACGCTCTTTCTGGCACGGAACCGGATCGGCGCCGCCCTCACCCTGGCCGAGGCCGTCGGTGCACCGGTGCCCCGCCCCTTCGCCCCCGAAGTGGAGGCGGAGAGGTTCGAGGTGGGCGGGGTGATGGGTCTTCTCTACGACGGGGAAGGGCCGGCGATATTGATCGTGCCCGGCGCCACCCCGGCCGGGCTCGACGACACCCGGGTCAACCCGGTCGCCCGTTCCCTGTCGAGAGCGAGGAGGACGGTCTTCATCCCCGAGCTGGATCTCTATCGGGAACAGTTCACCGAGGCCGATCTGGAACGGATCGTCGCCTCGGTGGAAGGTCTGGCGGAAGGCACCGGGGGTGAGGTCACCGTCGCCGGCTTCTCATACGGGGGCTCCTTCGCCCTGGTGGCCGCGGCCGACCCCCGCATGGATGGGCTTCTCTCCCGGGTGGCCACCCTCGGCGCCTATTTCGACCTCGAGGGGGTGATCCAGGCGATCACCACCGACGGTTCCCTGGTCGACGGCCAGTTCATTCCCTGGGAGGGGCATCCGCTCGCCGAGGCGATCCTCGCCGCCCGCCTCGTGGAGCTGCTTCCTGTCGAGGTCCGGGATCCTGTGCTGTCCGCTCTCGACGGCCGGTCGGAGCCCGGGGGTCTCCCACCGGATGCCCGCGCTCTCTACGACCTCCTGGTCAACGAGGACCCGGCTCGCACCGCAGAGCTGGTCATGCAGTTGTCGCCGCCACTGCGATCCCTGATCGAGACGTTCTCCCCGTCCCGGGTGGCCGATCGCATCGGTGTCCCGCTGCTGGCGATGCACTCCACCGACGACCCGATCGTCCCCTACGGCGAGCTGCTCCGGCTCGAGCACGGGATGCCGGGGGCGGGGACCCTGATGGTGGAGGTCTTCCAACATGTCGACTTCAACCCGAGATCACTGAGCGAGTGGCGGTCCGCGGCCCCCGACCTGTGGCGAATCTGGCAATTCACCACCTGGATCCTGGCCGGCTGACATCTCCGATGGAATCCCCGAAGATGCGCCGCCTCACCCCTACCATCGCAGCCACTGTGACTCCTGCCGATTCCGTCGCCAATCTCGCCCAGGCCCTCGCCGAGGACGGAGGCATGGTGATGAAGGCCGTCCTCATCTACGACATGATCGACGAAGAGGGGGAGCGGAACCTCAATTTCGTCGTGACCGACAAGACGGCCACCTGGGACCTGCAGGGAATGCTGACCGGGATCCTCGACGTCACCGGCAACAAGTATCGAAAGAGAAGCTGAGCGCAGTCCTCCCAGAGCAGTTCTGACTGACGGCACATGGGTGCTAGCTAATGGAACGAGGGGATCCCTTCTTGTATCGTGGGCCAGTGACCGACGGTGCCTCCCGAGACGGGCCAACATTGCCCCTGAGCGATGTCGTCGTCGCCGACTTCACCAGGATCCTGGCCGGGCCGATGTGCACGATGGTGCTCGCCGACCTGGGGGCGCGGGTCATCAAGATCGAGCGTCCCGGCGCCGGGGACGACACCCGCACCTGGGGCCCGCCCTTCGTGGAGGGCGACGCCGCCTACTTCCTCTCGGTGAACCGGAACAAGCAGTCGATCGCCCTCGATCTCGCCGACCCCGACGATCGCGCGGTGGCCCGTGACATCGCAGATCGCTCCGATGTCCTGGTGGAGAATTTTCGGTCCGACGTCATGGGTGGTCTCGGGCTCGGCTACGGCGAGCTGAAGCGCACCAACCCGAGCCTGATCTACTGTTCGATGCCTGCCTTCGCCCATCCCGAGCATCGTGACCTGCCCGGCTACGACCTGATGATGCAGGCGCTCACCGGGTTCATGTCGATCACCGGGGAGGAGGGAGGCGAGCCGGTGAAGATGGGAGTGGCCATCCTCGACGTCGTCGCCGGTCTCTATGCCGCGGTTGCCATCCTCTCCGCGCTACACCAGAGAGAGCACGACGGCGCCGGGCGGAGAGTCGAGGTGGGGCTCTTCGAGGCCAGCGTCGCCAGCCTGGTCAACCAGGCGGCCAACTACCTCGTCGGTGGCGTCGTCCCCTCCGCCTTCGGCAACGCCCACCCCAACATCGTCCCCTACCAGGCCTTCCCCGCGAGTGACGGGCGGGTGGTCCTCGCCGCGGCCAACGACAAGCTGTTCCGGGCCACCTGTGCTGTGTTGGGACGGCCCGATCTCGCCGCCGACCCCCGCTTCGCCACCAATTCGGGCCGGGTGGAGAACCGCGAAGAGCTGATCGCCGAGATGAGCGAGACCTTCCAGACCGCTGACGTCGACCACTGGGCCGACGCCCTCGCCGACGCCGGTGTCCCCGCAGCCCCGATCCGCAGCATCGACCAGGTCTTCGAGACTCCGGAGGGAGAGGCAATGATCAGCACCATCCTCGACCCGGTCAGAGGGGCCCTCAGGCTGGTGCAGAGCCCGATCAGATACGACGGCCTCGGCGTCGCCCACACCCCGCCACCGCGGCTCGGCGAGCACGACCAGCACATCCGCGACTGGGTGCGCACCACCACACCGGCACGGAGCAGATAGCCGATGTGCGGGGTCTCCTACCTCGACGAGCAGACCAAGTCGCGCATCGCGGCCTGGGGTGCGGTTCGACACCAGGTCGGCCACAGCCCGTTCGGGGACGACGACCAG
Source organism: Acidimicrobiia bacterium (assembly GCA_035512955.1). Taxonomy (GTDB): domain Bacteria; phylum Actinomycetota; class Acidimicrobiia; order Spongiisociales; family ZC4RG35; genus JANQRA01. Next base: position 13,157 of record DATKCZ010000033.1, on the reverse strand, counting down.
ATCGGGATGCTCAACCTGATCACCCCGGAGATCTCGGCATCGATGCTGAGCCGGGCCGACACCGGCGCGGTCTTCGACCTCTCCGTCGACCTCTTCCCCGGGATGCCCACCTGGACCGAGGGTGGCGAGCCTCCATATCAGATCTGGATGAACCACACCCCACAGGGAAGCGTGGTCGACGATCCGGTGGGCGTCGGAGCCGAGCAGAACGAGCTGGTCGCCTGGTCGGCGGACTCGATCTCGATGTTCACCCACTGCGGCACCCACGTCGACACCCTCAACCACTTCGGTTATCGCGATGCGATCTGGAACGGGTTCACCGTCGAGAACCACCTGGGAAGCACCGGCTGGACCGTCGCCGGCCCCGACACCCACCCCCCGATCATCGCCCGCGGGGTGCTCCTCGACGTGGCGTCGGCCCATGACCTAGACGTGCTGCCCGACTCGTTCGCCATCGGCCCCGACGACCTGGAGATGACCGCCTCGCGCCAGGGCAGCGAGGTCAGGCCTGGTGACGTGGTCATGGTGCGCACCGGACGCGGCTCGACCTGGCCCGACCCCACCGCCTACCTCCCCCGCGAGCCCGGGCTCGACCGGGCCGGGGCGGAGTGGCTGGCGCAGCGGGGAGCGGCGATGATCGGCGCCGACAACATCGCCCTCGAGCAACAGCCGTCCTCCGACGACGAGAACTGGCTCCCCGTCCACACCTACCTGCTCGCCGAGGCCGGTGTCCCCATCCTCGAGGTCGTCGAGCTCGAAGGCGTCGCCGAGGCGGGGCTCTACGAGTTCTGCTACCTGGGGGCGGCTCTCAAGCTGCGGGGAGCCACCGCCGGGCCATTGCGGCCGCTGGCCTTCCCCCTGCGGGATTAGTGGCCCGTCTCCTAAATACTTGTGGCGTCTCTCCGGCCCTCGGCGCCCCTGGCGGCGTCGAAGTGCTCGCCGCAGCTCCCGGCTGCGACTGCGCGCTTCTCCTTGCCAGATGACCCCGATGACTCGGAGACACGCGCACACTATTTAGGCGACAGACCACTAGGCGAGCGCGGGGAGCGAGACCACCAGGACCTCGGCGTCCTCCGTGGTCCGGTTCTCGATGAAATGGGGTGAGCCTGCCTGAATGACCGAGGTACCCAGCGGCCCCAGCACCGCCTCGTCATCGCCGTCACCCACGGTCATCTCCCCGCTGAGCACGACGTAGATCTGGAGGCTCTCCTCGTGGACGTGGCGACCCGAGCTCCCTCCCGGCTCGAAACGGCCGTGCCATACGCTCAGCTGACCGCCGTCACCCTGCGACCGGCCGACGAGAAGACGGTTGACCACCCCTTGGTGGCCGGGGGGCAGGTATTCCTCGAGGTCCTCGAAGTCGCGGAAGGTCACGGTGCCGCCCCGGTGAGCCAGCGGACCGGGCTCACCGTTTCGATGACCTCGATCTGGGTCTCGGTGAGCCGGGGGGCCTTGCGGAGATGGGCTCTCGGGTCGGCATCCTCGACATCGAAGGGGAGGTCGGTGCCGATCACCACGTTGCTCTCACCCAACAGCTCCACCAGGTAGGAGAGAGCCAACGGGGAGTGGGTCAGGGTGTCGCAGAACACGTTGCCCATCCCCTGCGAGGGGGGTGTTGACCGGTCGGCCCGGGACTCGGGCCGCACCTGCCACCCCTTGTCCCACCGTCCCAAGAGATAGGGGCCGATCCCGCCTCCGTGCAAGAAGCACACCCTCAGCCCGGGCATCTCCTCGAATATCTCGGAGAAGACCATGTTGGCCATGGTGATCCCCGACTCCACCGGCATGCCCACCAGGTTGACCAGGTAGTAGTCGCCGATCCGGGGTTGGGGGACGAAGTCGGGGTGGATCAGCACCGGCATCTCGGCTTCGGCCATGGCGGCGAGAAAAGGCCGCCGAACCGGGTCGTCGACGTTGCCGCCGGCGACGTTGGTGCCCAGGGTGACGCCGACCAGGCCCAGCTCCTCCCGAGCGCGGGTCGCCTCGCCGATGGCGGCCTCGGCGTCTTGGAGGGGGACGGAGGCCAGGCCGAGAAAGCGGTCGGGATGGGCGGCGACTACCGCGGCGGTGGCCTCGTTGATCAGCTGGTGGAGATCCAGGGTGGCCTCGGGGTCGTCCCAATAGCGGTAGGTGAACGGGGGAGGTGAGAGCACCCGTCGGTCGATCACCGCGTGGTCGGTGGCGGCGACGATCCCTTCGACATCGGACAGCTGGTGGATGGTCGCCCCCACCGCCATCCCGTTGACGGTGATCGAATCGGCCAGACCGCCCACGGTCTCCAGACGGACCTCGACCTGGCCCCGGCCCATCGGCTCGAGGGCGGCTTCGGGGAGGTAGTGGGCGTGGACGTCCCACACCGGAGCAGTGATCGGTCGTTCAGCCATCGTTCTTGTAGGTGCGGACCAGGGCGTCGCTGCCCCGGGCCAGGATCCCGATGTCGGTGCCGACCAGCACCAGCCGGGCTCCTAGGTCGATCCAACGCCCGGCCAGGTCTTCCACGGGGGCATAGACCCCGGCGGTCTTCCCGGTGGCCACGATCCTGCCGATCGCCTCCTCGATCACCGGCACCACCTCAGGGTTGGCCGTCTCCCCGACATGGCCGAACGCGGCGTGGAGGTCGGAGGGGCCGATGAGCAGGGCGTCGACGCCCTCGACGGCGGCGATCGCCTCCAGGTTGGCCAGCCCGGTCTGGTTCTCGATCTGGGCGATGACCACGATCTGCTCGTGTGCGTCCGGGGCGTATCCCGGGTTCCGTCCGAATCCGGAGGCCCGGGTGGCCAGGGCCACCCCCCGCACCCCCTGGGGCGGGTAGCGGGTCGAGGCCACTGCGCTCGCCGCCTGCTCCGCGGTCTCCACGTAGGGGATGAGCAGGGACTGGGCTCCGATGTCGAGGTATCTCTTGATGGCGACCATGTCGTTCCACGGCACCCGGACCACCGCAGCGGTCGGGTAGGCGGCGAGGGCCTGCAGTTGATGGAGCACGTTCTCGATGTCGACGGGGGAGTGCTCGGAGTCGATCAGCATCCAGTCGAAGCCGGCCCCGGCGGCCACCTCGATGGCGTAGCTGGAGGCCAGGTTGCAGAGCAACCCGATCTGAGGCTCTCCGCTCGCCATCGCCTGCTTGAGCGGGTTGGCCCGGACCATTAGTCGAACTCCACGTTGACGGTGCCCAGCTCTCCGAAGTCGGCGACGATGAGGTCACCGGCCTCGGCCCACACCGGGCGGACGAACGAGCCGGTGAGGATCACCTCCCCCGCCTCTACGGCCAGGCCGAAGCCGGCCAGCTTGTTGGCCAGCCACACCACCGCGTTTCCCGGGTGCCCCAGCACCCCGGCGGCGAGGCCGGTCTCCTCCACCTCGCCGTTGCACAGCAGCATTCCCCCCACCCAGCGCAGGTCGAGCTGGCCGGGGTCCAGCTTGCTGTCACCGGTGATCACGCCGGCAGCGGCCCCGTTGTCTGCCACCGTGTCGAAGATGGTGCGCGGATCCTGGGCTCGGGCGTCGATCAGCTCGATGGAGGGGACGATGTGCTCGGTGGCGCCCATCGCATCCGACAGGGTGACTTCGGGGCCGGTGAGACGGTCACCCATGACGAAGGCCAGCTCCAGCTCCACTCGGGGGACGCAGTAGTCGTCCCGGGTCACCACCGCCCCGTTGTCGAAGAACATGTCGTCGAGGAGGACACCGAAATCCGGCTCGTCGATCTGAGAGGAGCGCTGCATCGCCTTGGAGGTGAGGCCGACCTTCCGGCCCCGCAGGCCGACGCCCCGGGAGAGCTTGGTGTCGATTCCCATGGCGGCGATCGCATAGGAGTCGTCGAGTGTCATCTCGGGGTGGGAGCGTGAGGGCCCGGGGACCTGCACCTTGGTGGCCTCGGCTTCGAGGAGGAGCCGGCTTGCCTCTCTTCGCTGGGTCTCGGTGAGCACTTGCCCTCACGCCCCCAGAGAGGTGCCCGTCACGAAGCTCGAGGTGGCCTCGTTGATCTCTGCGGCAGTCTCGAGGAGGGCGTGCCGCCAGACGTCTTGTGCCTCCTTGGTGGAGCATCTGATCTCGGGGCCGAAGACTCCGAGCGCAGCGATGTCGCTTCTCGAGCCGGGTTCGGATATGGGGACCGCGATGGCCAGCCCGCCCTCGGTCTTCTGACCTCTGGTCATCGCCCATCCCTGCTCCCGCACCTGCTCGGCCTCCGCCTCCAACTCCTCGAAGTCGACGATGGTGTTAGGGGTGTACCGGGTGAGGCCCTCTTCGGCGAGACGAACTCTCTCCGCTTCGGGCATGTGCGCGTAGAGGAGGATCCCGCTGGCTCCGGCGTGGAGCGGCCCCTGCTCGCCCAGCCCGAGGACCAGGCGAAGGTTCTTGGTGGAGGGGAACTCCTGGACACAGACCCGGGCCAGACCGACCCGCCGGCTCAACGACACCGTCTCGTCGAGGGTGGCGTTCAGGGCCCGCATCGGTGGGGTGGCCATCGCCACCAGGGGATTGCCCGACAGGTACTGGGCGGCGAGCCCGGCGATGGCGGCTCCCAGTGAGTAGGTGCCGGAGCGGTCGCGGAACACCCATCCCGCCTCCTCCAGGGTGCGGAGGAACCGCAGTGCCGTCGATTTGGGAAGCTCGGCCGATCTGGCCACCTCGGTGAGGGTCATCGGCTTAGCACTCAGCTGCTCCACGATGACGAACAGTCTCTGCGCTCCGCGCACTTGCTCCCTCGGATTCGATGGCCTGGTGGCCACGTTAACTGCTCGCCCCGGCGGGGCCCCAGGCCCGGACTGCCGAAGAGGAGGCGCCTCTTCTCATGCGTCGAAGAAGGGGGTTTCGCCTTCTCCTTGGAGCCGGATGTCGAACCGGACGGTGTCCCCGTCGACCCGGGCCAGCAACAGCGAGCGGCGCTCCTCGTCGACGGTGGCCAGCACCGGGTCGGCGGCGTTGGCCTCGGGCTCGTCGTCGAAGTAGACCCGGGTGCGCAAAGGCTTGAGCAACCCGGCCCCGAAGACGGCCATGTTGATGTGGGGGGCCTGGGTCCCAGCTTCGGAGGCGGGGACCACTCCCGGCTTCACCGTCACCAGGCGATAGCTCCCATCGTCGTCGGTGTGACATCTCCCGAAGCCGGTGAACCCGCCCTCGCCGAGCGGGGCCGTCTGGTAGCTGCCCGCGGCGTCGGCCTGCCAGATCTCGATCATCGCCTCGGGAACCGGCTTGCCCTCCCCGTCGGTCACGGTCCCGGTGAGTGCCAGGGCGCCCGCCGCCCCCTCTGCGACGAGGTGGGTCAGCTCCTCGGGGGTGAGGGCGATCCCGAAGTAGGGGCCCACCGTCGACGAGGGTGTCAGCTCCGGTCTCATCGCTCGGTGGGGGTGGTGTCCCGCCCCCGGAGGACGATGTCGAAGATGTAGGCGTTGGCCCAGTCGGGGATGGTGGCATCGAGGTCGAACCTGCAGATGAGCCGGCTCCGGGCCCGTTCCCCCGGCACCGAGTTGAACACCGGGTCCTGCACCAGCAGGGGGTCGCCCGGGAAGTACATCTGGGTGACCATTCGGGTGACGAACGCCGGCCCGAACACCGAGAAATGGATGTGCGCCGGGCGCCAGGCGTTGTGGTGGTTGCCGAACGGATAAGGGCCCGGCTTGATGGTGACGAACTCGTAGCGGCCCTCATCGTCGGTGAGACACCTGCCCACCCCGCCGAAGTTGGGGTCGAGGGGAGCCTCGTAGCGGTCCCATTTGTGGGTGTAACGACCTGCAGAGTTGGCCTGCCAGACCTCGATGAGGGTGTCCCGCACCGGGCGGCCGTCGCCGTCGACGACCCGTCCGGAGAGGGTGATCCTCTGTCCGATCGGGGGAGCGGCGTGTTGGGTGGTCAGGTCGGCTTCGTGCTTGGCCACCGACTTGTGCCCGAACACCGGCCCGGTGACCTCAGAGAGGGTGTGCTTGAGTGAGACCAGAGGCTGCTGGGGCGCCCTGAGCCGCGAGCTCTTGAAGTTGGGCACCAGATAGGGCGGGTCGACCTCGAGGTGGTCCCTGCGGTAGCCGATGATGTCGCGGGTCTCGGCCATGTTCATACCTCCAAACCGAAGAGCCGGATGGCGTTGCCCGAGTAGATCTTGCGGCGGTCCTCCTCGGAGATGTCCAGCCCGTCGAGGTTGGCGATCGTTTCTCTGATGAAGCCTGGTCCCTTCTCCGGATCGTAGGGCGAGTCGCTGGCGAAGAGCATCTGGTCGGCGCCGAAGAACTCCAAGGCGCACCGTATGGCGTGTTGGGCGCCCATCAGCGCGGTGTCCCCGTAGTAGAGCTTGAAGTAGTCGAGGGGCCTCTTGGTGAGCTGGTGTTCTACTTCCGATTTCCTGTCGGGCGGGGTGCGCGCCCCGAGCTGGTCCCAGCCGGGGCCTACCCGACCGGAGAAGTGGGGGACCATGCTCCCCCCATGATGGACCAGCATCTTGAGATGGGGGTGGCGCTCGAGGACGCCGGAGAAGACCAGCCGCGCCATGAGCGTGGCGGTGTCGTAGGGCCATCCGAACGCCCACCAGATCTCGTAGAGGGAGCGGTCCTCGGTGGGGTAGTCGGGCCAGTTGGCGTTGCGGCTGGGGTGGATCCAGATCATCTTGTCGAGCTCGGCCATCTTCTCGAAGAGGGGGAGGAAGCGGGGCCGGTCGTACGGCTCCCCGTTGACATGGGTGTAGATCTGGATGCCCAGGGCCCCCAGGTCGTTGACGGCGCGGTCGATCTCGGTCAACGAGGCATCGACGTCGTTCACCGGGACACAGGCGACGAAGCCGGCGAACCGCTCCTGATGATCTCTCACCAGCTCTGCCTGGCTCTCGTTGGCCACCTTGGCCAGCTCGACGGAGACCTCGGGGGGGCCCAGGTCTTCGACCGGGGGCGCCGCCATCGACAGGATTTGGCGGTAGCCGTCGCCGAACTCCTCCAACTGGCCGAGCCTCACCTCGAGGTCGTGCAGCGCCGGTATCTTGCTGATCCGCTGCCGCAGCCCGGCCGACTCGGCGGTTTCGGGTAGCTCCATGACCCGGTCGAAGAAGGGCCGGGGAAGGATGTGGCAGAAGGCATCGATCTTGAGGTCGCCGGCTTGGTTCATTGCAATCACACTTCCTTGATCTGGTATCGCTGTTCGACCCGATTGATCAGGGCCAGGCTGGCTACACCCACCGCCCCGATGAACAGGATCACCGCATAGAGGGCCTCCACCGCGAAGGCGCCGCCCAGTCGCTGCACCAGGCCCCCGACACCGAGCACCCCGACCACCTGCTCGGCGACGATCCCGCCCGAGATCGACCGACCCACCCCGATCCGGATTCCGGCCAGGGTCAGCCCCCGAGCCGAGGGGATGACGATGCGGCGGATAGTCAGCCATCTCCCGGCGTTGAACGAGGTGGCCATCTCGACAAGGTCGCGGTCGGTGCTCCTCACCCCGGCAAAGGTGTTGACCATCACCACCGGGAGGACATAGAGGATGATCACCACCACGATCGTCGTCTGGGAGAGCCCGAAGATGAGAAGGATGATGGGGATGATCGCCACCAGGGGAAGTGACAGCGAGGCGTTCACGTAGGGTCTGACGATCCACTCCACCGGGCGGAACAGACCCATCAACAGCCCGAGCACCACCCCGACGAGCAGCGAGGGGGGCAGCGCGATGAGGATCGAGGTGGCGGTGGTGTAGGCGGCGTCGAGGAAGCGCTCCGACGACCAGAGCTCGCCACCGGCGGCGAGCACCGCGCTGATCGGGGGCAGCGCCGGTGAGACACCCGCCCGCCCGGCGATCTCCCAGAGGACCCCGCCGATGACGATGCCGAGGACCTGGACCCGATAACGGGCCAACCACTCCCAGATCCGCGAGACGACGCCTGGCTTTGCGCTGTCGAAGGTCACCGGAGGGTCGGTCCTCTGCTCGGTGTCAGGCATCGTCGCCTCGCTCCCGGTCTTCGTCGGCGCTGCGGGCCATGTCGATCCGTTGCATCTGCTCCAGCTGGTGGGACAGCTCGCCGGTGAACTCGAGATAGTCACGGGAGTCGGAGAGGCCCTCGTCCCGGGGGCGGGGGAAGGGGACGTCCACCAGTTGGGCGACCCGGCCCGGGCGGGTGTCCATGATCACCACCCGGTCGGAGAGGAGGGCCGCCTCCTCCATGCTGTGGGTGACGAACACCGTGGTCTTGGTGGCGGTCTCCTGCCAGAGGCGGAGCAGGTCGTGTTGCATCACGTTCCGGGTGATCGCGTCGAGGGAGCCGAACGGCTCGTCCATCAGCAGGGTGTCCGGGTCGACCGCCAGCGCCCTGGCGATCCCCACCCGCTGCTGCATCCCCCCGGAGAGCTCGTGGGGGTAGTTGCGCTCGAACCCACCCAGCCCCACCCGCTCCAGCTGATCCCGGGCCATCTGCTCCCGGGTCTTCTTGGGCACGCCCCGGGCCTCGAGGCCGAAGGCGGTGTTGGTGAGGACGTCGGCCCAGGGGAGGAGGACGAAGTTCTGGAAGACGAGGGCCCGGTCGGGGCCGGAGCCGGTCACCTCCTCGCCGCCGATCGAGATGCTGCCCCGGGTGGGTTTGATCAGGCCGGCCATCATCTTGAGCAGGGTCGTCTTCCCGCAGCCGCTGGGGCCGATCAAGGAGACGAAGCGTCCGGTGCCCACGTCGAAGCTGACGTCGCGCAGGGCTTCGAACGACTTCCCGCTGCGGGTGAAGACCTTGGAGACACTGGTTACCTGGATCATCCCCGTCCCTCTAGCTCTCGACCCGCCAGCGGAGCACGTAGACCTCGAGCCGTCGCATCAAGGCCAGTGCGGCCAGCCCGAAGATGGCCAGGGTGAACACCACCGCGTACAGCTCGGGGCTCTGGAACAGCGCCCGGTGGCGAATCACGAGACGGCCGACACCGACCGAGACCAACAACAATTCCATGACCACCATCCCGACCACCGCCCGGCCGGTCCCGATCCGCAACCCGGCCATGATCGCCGGCATCGCGCCGGGAAGGACCACGCGGCGAAAGGCGCGCAGCGGCCCCATCCCGAAGGACCGTGCCATGTCGCGGATGTCGTCGCTGATGTAGGCGACACCGACCACCGTGCTCAGCATGACCTCGAAGAAACCGAACAGGAACACTACAGAAGACCTTGCCAGCAGGTCGATGCCGAAGGCCACCACCACTACCGGCACCAGCACCGACACCGGCAGGGCGTGAAAGAAGGCTACGTAGGGCGACACCAGCTTCCAGATGGTCTTGCTCAGACCCGCCACCAGCCCGATGAGGACCCCGGCCAGCATCGAGGTCACCCAGCCCCAGAAGAAGGGGATCAGAGTCTGGCGGTAGGCGTCCCAGAACCCGGGGTCCTGCACCAGCCCGACCAGCCCCCCAATCATCGAGAGGAAGGTCGGGAAGAAGATGTTGTTGTCGAGGGACCGGGCGTAAAGCTCCCAGACGACGAGACCGGCCAGTATCGAGGCCGCCCCGACGAGACGAGCCGGCTCGAGAAGCGACCTGAGGCCTCGCCGGGGTGTGGCCTCGACCACACCCCGGCCGTCGACTCCTAGGTTGCCGACATCAACCATCTAGTTCTTGAAGTGCCGCCTCCAGGTAGGAGAAGTCGAAGTATCTGGCAACGGTGTCTTCCGTGATCGGGGTCTCGATTTCGATCTCACCCACATCCTGGAAGAACTGAAGTGTGGTCAGGGCACGCTCCAGGTTGACCAACCCGTCTTGGGGCCAGATGCCCCGCTCGGAGTATTCCTCGACCAGTCTGGTGAGCACGTCCTCACCCATGTCGGGCAGGTGCTCGGTTGCCAGCGACAAGGCGTAATCGGTGTCCTCGGTCATCCTCCGGGCGGCCCCGACGAACGCCTTGACCACGTCGGTGGCCACTTCCGGGTTGGCCTCGGCCCACTCGGCGTCGAGCCAGACGTCGGCCTCGATCAGCTCGGGGAACTGCTCGCCGATGGTCTGCAGGATGTGGAACGAGTCGGGGAAGGTGGCTTCGAGGAGGACGACATCGGGCAGGTCGATCACCGAGGCATCGAGCTCGCCGGCTGCGATCGCTTCGGCCCGGACGTCGCTACCGGGGATGATCAGCTCCTCGTATTCGTAGCCGTATTCCTCGGCGAAGAAGACCGACACCGCTCGGGTGAACGAGGCCTCGCCGTGGACGCCGATCCGAGCGCCGTCGAGGTCTTCCATCGTCTCGAACTCGGGCCGGGCCGCCAGCGCCCAGGTGGGGCGTTGGGTGGCCACCACGTCGACGATGTTGGCCCCGGCGTCGACCGCGGGCACACCGACGTTGACCCCGAGGTTGACTGCGACCTCCGCATCACCCTGGACCAGGGCCTGTACCGCGGTCTCCGCCTCCTGGGCAAAGGTGTTCTCGACGGTGTAGCCCTCCTCTTCGAGGATCTCGAAGGCCGCCAGACCGACGAGATGGATGAAGTCGAGTGAGCTTCCGTGGATTGCGTTGATGACTACCGGCTCGGCGGTCGTGGTGCCGGACCCACCGGGCTCTGTGGTGTCGCCGCCCTCTCCGTCACCGCAGGCTGCGGCAACCAGAAGCACTGCTATCAGTGCAGCCAAACTTCGAGCCCTGAATCTATGTCGCCTCAATTTGGTCTCCTCCTGCCAATTCCACTGGTTGGAACAGCGGTTCCACTGAGATATACTACATTTCATACCCCCCTGCAACTGGTCTGAGGGGGGATGGAACACACTTTCCGAGACCGAGGAGGAACAAGTGGCTGTCGAATCCACAATGCTGGCGCTGGGCACCGGCGCACCGAGCTTCGAGCTTCCGGCGTTGACCGGCGAGACGGTGAAGTTGGAGGATTTCGAGGGGGCTCCCGGCCTGCTCGTGATGTTCATCTGCAACCACTGTCCCTACGTCAAGCACGTCGAGAAGGAACTCGCCAGCCTCGTCGCCGAGTATCAGGCCCGAGGACTGGCCGCGGTGGGGATCTGCAGCAACGACGTCGACCAGGAGCCCGAGGACACCCCCGAGGGTCTCAGGGAGCAGGTGGAGCGGGCCGGTTTCAGCTTTCCTTACCTGATTGACGAGACCCAGGAGGTGGGGCACGCTTATCGTGCAGCATGCACTCCGGACTTCTTCCTCTTCGACGCAGACCAGAAGCTGGCGTATCGCGGTCAGATGGACTCGAGTCGTCCCAAGAACGACGAGCCGGTGACCGGCGAGGATCTGCGCCGTGCCATCGACGCGGTGCTCAACGGTGAGCAGCCCGATGCCGAGCAGCGTCCCAGCATGGGCTGCGCCATCTCCTGGAAGCCGGGCAACGAGCCTGGCTGAGGGGACCTTTTCCAGGCCAAGGGAGTCGAGTGTCGGTGATGGCAGTCAACTATCGCAGTAAGACCGACCTGGTCGCCGACGCCCTCAAGTCGATGATCCAGCGCGGTGAGCTGGAGTCGGGAGACGAGCTCCACCAGCGAGTCGTCGCCGACCTGCTCGGGGTGAGTCCCACCCCGGTCCGGGAGGCCTTTCGCCGGCTCGAGGCCGAGGGGTTCGTCGCCATCGAGCCCCACCGCCCCGCCGTGGTGCTGCGACCGGACCGCGACGAGGTCTACGCCAACGCGATGATGCTCGGGGTCCTCGAGGGCCTCGGGGCCGAGCTCGCCGCCAAGAAGGTGACGTCGGAGGACCTGGCGGCTCTTGGCGATCTCAACGAACGTCTGGCGTCGGCGACGACGGACTCCGAGAGGATCTCTCTGGACCGTCGGTTCCATCTCCGCATCTGTGAGATCACCGGCTACGCCTACCTGGTGACCCAATTGAACCTGTTGTGGCGCATGATCGGGGAGAGCCCCCATCTGGTGATGCCGATCGAGGAATGGGTCGACCAACACCGGGTGATCATCGAGGCCCTGGCGGCGGGGGATTGCTCCGAAGCGCGGGACGCCACCAACAGCCACGTCTTCGACGGGTTCAAGAGCCTGGCTCCATCGGCGTCGTGACCGAGCGCCTCCCGGCCCGCCGTCCCGAAGGTGTAGGTTCCGGATCCTCACCACACGGAGGAGCATCATGCGCAAGCTCGTGACGCTGGTCGGGGTGGCGTTGGTGGTCGGTCTCATCCCGATGAGTGCGACCGGGGCCCGACCCGAGCCGGTCCGGTTGGCCACCTTCAACGCCAGCTTGAATCGTTTCAATGCCGGAGATCTCGCCAGTGACCTCTCCACACCGGACAATGCCCAGGCCCAGGTGATCGCCGAGATCATCCAACGGACCCGCCCCGACGTCGTGCTGATCAACGAGTTCGACTTCGACCCGGTCGCGGTCGACCTGTTCCGGGAGAACTATCTCGAAGTGTCACAGGGGGGCGCCGCCCCCATCTCCTACGGGCACGACTTCATCGCTCCTTCCAACACTGGGATCCCCTCCGGGTTCGACCTCAACAACGATGGGGCGGTTGGCGGGCCCGACGACGCCTTCGGTTTCGGCTTTTTCCCCGGTCAATTCGGGATGGTGGTCTACTCGAAGCACCCGATCGTCGACACCCGCACCTTCCAGACGTTCCTGTGGGAGGACATGCCGGGTGCTCTGCTCCCGGTCGATCCCGCCACCGGCGAGCCCTGGTACTCACCCGAGGAGCTGGAGGTGTTCCGGCTCAGCTCGAAGAGTCATTGGGACGTCCAGCTCCAGATCGGGCGACGGCAGGTCCATTTCCTGGTCAGCCATCCGACCCCGCCGGTGTTCGACGGCCCCGAAGACCGCAACGGCACCCGCAACCACGACGAGATCAGGTTCTGGGCGGATTACGTCATCCCCTCGCGCTCCGGCTACATCTACGACGACGAAGGGGTCCGGGGCGGCATCGAGCCGGGTGAGCCGTTCGTCATCGCCGGCGACCAGAACTCGGACCCGCTCGACGGTGACTCCATCCCGGGCTCGATCCAACAGCTCATCGACCACCCCCGGGTCAACGACAAGGTGACCCCCACCTCCACCGGTGGTGTCTGGGCGGCGGAGACCCAGGGTGGCGCCAACGACACCCATCTCTCCGACCCGGCGGAGGACACCGCCGACTTCTCCGACACCGCCCCGGGGAATCTGAGAGCCGACTACGTGCTGCCGTCGAAACAGCTGCGGATCGTCGACAGTGCGGTCTTCTGGCCGGCGGAAGGCGAGCCCTTCTTCGAGCTGACCGGGGTATTCCCCTTCCCCAG
>DATKCZ010000032.1:0-74200 GCA_035512955.1 Acidimicrobiia bacterium | reverse complement strand
TGCGCTCCGCGGCCTCGACCCTGCAGCGCAGCTTGCTCCCCCCGGTCCTGCCTTCCATCCCTGGTTTCGACCTAGCCGCTCGCTACTCCCCTGGAGACGGTGACGTCGGAGGCGATTGGTACGACGTGTTCCCGTTGTCGGGGCGGGCAGTCGGCTTGGCGGTAGGCGACGTGGCCGGCAAGGGCCTGGGCCCGGCCACGGTCATGGGACGAACTCGCACCGCCCTTCGTGCCTATGCATTGGAGACAGACAGCCCGGCCCTTGTCCTCGGTCGTGTCCACCGCATGCTGCGGCAGTTCGAAGACGAACAGATGGTCACGGTGATCTATGGGGTGCTGAACCCAGTCGAGAAGACCATCGTCATGTGCTCCGCGGGGCACCTTCCCCCTCTCCTCGCCCTGCCGGACGGTTCGACCGAGTACGTCGACATCGAGCCGGGGCCCCCGACGGGATTGGGACCGGAGTTGGAACGTCGCGACGTGTCACTGGAGATACCGGAGGGGGCCACCCTCTTTCTCTACACCGACGGCCTCATCGAACGACGCGGGGTACCGATGGATCAAGGGTTCGAGCAGCTGAGCCGGGTGGTGTCCACCCGCCCCGCCGAGGAAGCATGCGCCGAAATCCTGCAGGCGCTCATGGGGAACGAATCGTTGCTCGACGACATCGCGTTGTTGGCGGTGCGTCGCCTCGCCCAAGAACCCGAGGCGCCGGTCAGCTGAGCGGGTGGCTCAATAGCCGTAATCGAGCACTGTCCCGTCGTCGGTGGCGGCCTCGATCACGTTGCCATCCGCGTCGACCACGAACCAGACACCGCTGAAGCCTTGACCGGTGGTGTCACCGGGGCTGGTGTCCGGGGTGTACAGGTAGAGCGGCCTGCCGTCGACGGTGAGCTGTTCGGTGCCATCGGTGCGGGTGGTGGCGCCGAAGATCGAGGCGTCGAGATCAGAGCTGATCGCGACGTCGGCCGACAACGGTGGCCAAAGCTCGGCGCAACCGTCGTAGCAAGTGCTTTCGCCCTGTCCGTCGGCGGTGAAGATGTAGAGGGTGAAGCCGTCGGGGTCGACGAGGATCGTCCCCAAATCGGTGTCGGCGGCATGGACATCGTCCATCGTCTCCGCCCCGGTCGACGTGGTCGCATCGTCGCTGGCGACCGTGGTGGTGGTCTCCTCTTGGCCCGAATCGGAGGTGGTGGTGGTCACTTCGGGGTCGGTGACTACCGTTGTGGTGTCCTCCCCGCCTTCGGTGCCACACGCCGCTGCTATCAGCAGAATGAAGGCAAACAGCGCAAGGGTGCGAAGTTTCATCGAATGAGCTCCTCGTTTCCCCTCTATACGCACACACCGGGGAGACCGGTTCGCGGTGCCACCGAGGTCATGAACCCACGGTGTATCACTAGAGTTGGGGGCATGACCCCAGAAACCATCATCTGGAAGGGCCGTTTTGGCCCCATGGACTTGCGCGTAGGGAAGGCCACCTTCCGGCCGAGCACCATCTCCTCTCTTCTCGCCGATGTCCTCGATTTCAAGCCTGGCAGTGTCGTGGTCGACGTAGGTTGCGGCTCCGGGATCCTCTCCATAATCGCGGCGAAGCTCGGGGCACACCGGGTCTACGGGGTGGACGCCGCGGACGAGACGGTCGAGATCGCCTCGGCCAACGCCGCCGCCCACGGTGTGGCCGACAAGGTACAGTTCGCCCAAGGTGACATGTTCGAGCCGCTCAACCCCGATCTCGAGGCCGATGTTGTAATCGGCGACGTGTCGGGGATACCCGATGAGATAGCCACCGTGACCGGATGGTTTCCCTCCGGGCTGAGTGGTGGACCAACCGGGGCGGAGCTCCCGATGCGGATGATCGAGGAGTCGAAGCGGTTGCTCAAGAAGGGAGGCAGGCTGTTCCTCCCCACCGGGTCGCTGCAGGACGAGCACTCCATCCTCGACCGGGCCCGATCGGTGTTCGGTTCGATGAGACAGCTCACGGAGCGGAACATCCCCCTGCCGTCGGCACTCGCCGAGGACCCCGCCGTCCTCCGCATGCTCAAAGAGAAGGTGATCGCCCTCAAGCAGCGGGGCAGCCGGTTCCAGTGGACCGCCCGCATCTGGGAGCTCGAAGCCTGACCTAGCCGGGCCGGCGTGATCCCCAAGACACGGTGCGGTTGTTTGATCCGGTCCGTCGGTACTCTTCGCCGATGCGGCGAGTGATCCCGATTCTCTAGCGAGCGCTTGCGCAGCCCAGCCCCCCGAACGCGCTCCACTACCCGATGTCGGTGAGCTGATCCCCGAGCCTCTCGGGTGCCGGCTCAGTGTGGGGACGCCAATGGGGGTGAGCGTGCTGTCGGTCATCGAAGGGACCGCAGCGGTGGGCAGCTTCCAACAAGGCGATGTGATCACCGGTGTCGACGGCCAACCCACCGCTTCGCCCCGGCCTCACCGAATTGATGCTGACCTATCGACCGGGCGACATGGTCGAGTTCACCTTCACCCGGGACGGGAGCCCTCAGACTCGAACGATCACCCTCGGCGCCAACCCCACCGACGAGTCGAAGGCGATGATCGGGGTGACGGTCGAAACCGCATTCGAACAGATCAGTCCGGAAGAAGCCAACGACACCCTGGCGCCGAGCCCCACCGCCCGCCCCATCCAGGTGGGGAACACCCTCCTCCTGCTCGACCCGTTGGCCAACGCCTGGCAGCAGACGGGCATCATCCCCCGGCGGAACTGAGATGGGTGTCGACCTCCACCGGTTTCTACTCGATGACCGACACCGACCCTACCGGCATCCTCGACCTGATCACCGGCAACCAGGTCGACGACGACGGCTTTCAGGACTGGCGAGCGCAACGTCTCATCGGCTCGGTGAACGACCACCTGCTCGTGGTGCTCACCGCAGAGATCCCCGACCAGCCCGGTTTCGTCAATTTGGCCATCGCGGGGTTCGACCCGATATCCACCGAGACCATCTGGGTGAACCCGGTCTCCAACACGTTCGGGATCCCGGTGTCAGCGTTCGGCTCTCCAGACGACAGCGTCTTCGTAGCCATCGGAGCCGATCCCGAATCGGGCGACCGGATGGGTGTCGCCCTCTACGCGGCCAACGGCACACCATTGCCCAGCGACGACCTCACCGGGTTCGGTGAGATCATCGGCTGGTTCGACGCCCAGTCGCTTGCTTTCCGGTCGACCGAAGAGCAGATCTCGGTATACGGCTTCAGCGACCAATCGACCGCGACCTACACCCTGCCTCAGACCCTCTTCGGGGCGGTGGCCGCCTCGGTAGGAGACGGCAGGCACATCCTCGCGGTCGGGGAGCGCGACCTACTGCTCCAAGACCTGACAGACCCCAACTTCAGCGCACCCTTGGCGAGCAACTGCACCATCGGGCGCGCCGGCGACCCGGGCTGGGGCGTCTAGCCGCTCTCCTCGCCGACATCGCGGGGAAGTTGAAGCCCTGGTAGGGGACGTTGAAGGGGAGCTGGTCGAGGGTGGACAGCTCGGAGAGCTCGTAGGTGTGCCAGTCGACAGGCAACTCGAATCGGCTGAGACTCTGGTCGTCGGTGACGCTGCGGGTGCCGGAGTCGCCACCCGAACAGGCAGCGGCAGTCAGCCCGATGATGATCGTAACGTTCGCAAGCCTGCCCATTCTGGACGACTTCATCGCTACAGATTACGCCACGATTCACTTTGGTGGAATGGTTGGCTCATCCCGACCGAACCGTAATTGAGCACTCCCCCGTCTCGCCTGGGCAAGTGGCCGACGACATCAAGCGCCGCCATCGCCCCCACCATGGAGTTGGGAACAGCCCGACCAATTCCCATCGTTCTGTGTCGATAATTGCCTGCTATACGGCCATAAATCGACACAGAAACGTATTCGGGCTGCTTCAGGCCGGCTCGATGTTGCGGTTGACCCGGAACAGGTTGTCGGGGTCCCATTTGGCCTTCACCCCAGACAGCCTCGCCAAGCTCTCCCGGTACGAGCCGGCGAGACGGTCGGCGTGCTCGTCTGCGGTCTGGAAGTTGATGTAGTTGCCGCCGGTCGAGTACTTCTGCAGCGTGGTCCACGATGAGCGAACCCACTCCTTGTTGGCCTGGATCGGGCCATCGGCGGCGCTCATCGAGGCGATGGCACAGACAAAGGCGGCATCGCGGTTGCCCATCGCGCCGTCGTCCTCATCGAACTCGGCGAGAGCGCCTCCGATGTGGAAGAGGATGATCTGGTTCGCCGGTGCCTCCATTCCATCCAGCTGCGCCCGGTAATCGGCGAGCAACTCGTCGCTCAGATCGGGGAGGAACTCCGACTTCCAGTAGTAGTGCATCCCCTTGGGCTGGGTCGGGTCGAGCATCGACTGTTGTGCCGTGTACTCCTTGACCTGGATCAGGTCGGCCCAAGGCTCACCGTGAGCGCGGACCTCGGCCAGGTCGAGCTCTGCCTGGGCGGGGCTCCCGGTGTGACAGACCACGAAGGCGATCATCGGCCGGCCGTGATGCTCCTCCCCGAGCCAGGGTGCAGGTGGGGCGTTTCGCATCAGCATCGCCACGGTCAGCTCTCTCGGAGCTGCATCGGTGGTGCGTCGATAGAGCTCGGTGACCGCCTCCGCCTCGTCCGCTGACCAGGCAATCAGCCCGGCGGTCACCTCGGGGCCGATCTGATGGGTCTTGAAGACGAACTCGGTGACGACACCGAAATTCCCACCGCCCCCGCGCAGGGCCCAGAACAACTCGTCGTTCTGGTCCCGCGAAGCCTTGACGACCGCTCCGGCCGCCGTCACCAGCTCGACCTCGATGAGGTCGTCGACGGTCCAACCGAACTGCCGGGTGAGATAGCCGAATCCACCACCGAGGGTGAGCCCGCCAACCCCGGTCTCGGAGACGAACCCCAGAGTCACCGCCAGCCCATGCGCCTGGGTCGCACGGTCGACATCACCCAACTTGCAACCCGGTTGGACGGACGCAGTGCCCGCCTGTGCGTCGACCTCGACCTGTCGCATCAGAGAGAAGTCCAGCGTCACACCCCCGTCGGACAAGGCGAGACCGGCGATGTTGTGGCCTCCGCCCTTTATCGACAACTCGAGGTGGTTTTCCCTGGCGAAGTTGACGATGGCCACGACGTCCTCGACCGAAGTCGGTTGGACCACGGCACCAGGAGTCTTGGTGATCATGGCGTTCCAGATCAGGGTTGCTTCGGCGAACCCATCGTCCTCTTCTACGAGGATCTTCCCGCCCAACTCCCGGGCGAGGTCATCGAGCGCGGCTCGTGGGATGGGTCTTTCCTGTCTTACCTCGGCGGTCATGGCGGTCTCCTTCAGTCGGTGGTCGAAGGTCGCCCGCCGGCACCGCGGCCAGGTCCCCCCTCGATGCGACACCGAGAGTACAACTCGTACCAACCATCGCAATCGGTGGGCATCCCCGGCAGCTCAACCAGGGGTGCCCAGGTCTCTGGCCAGCAGATCGTCGTAGGTCTCCCGACGCACCACCAGGCGCGCCCCACCGTCTCTCACGAAGACCACGGGGGGACGTAGCACCATGTTGTAGTTGGACCCCATCGAGTGCCCGTAGGCCCCGGTCACCGGGGTGGCCAGGATGTCTCCGAGCTCGAGGTCCGAGGGCACTCTCCCCTCCCACACGATGACGTCACCCGACTCGCAGTGCTTGCCTACCAGGCGAATCTCCCGATCACGCTCCGCCCTGGTCGACCTGGCCAGGAAAACCTCGTATCCGCTGCCGTAGAGGACCGGTCGGGGGTTGTCGCTCATCCCGCCGTCGACCGATGCGTAGGTGCGGACACCCGGGATTTCTTTGATCGTTCCCACGGTGTACAGCGTGACGGCCGAACGGGCCACGATCGCCCTTCCCGGCTCGGCAGTGATCCGCTGATCGATCCCGGCCACATCGGCGGCCGACCTGATGGCGGCGCCCCACTCGGTGATGGTCGGTGCAGATTCGCCCTCCACATAGGGGACGCCCAGACCCCCGCCGATCGACAGCTCCTCGACGCCGAGGTGACCGACGAAGTCGGCCAGCACTTCGACGGTCTTGGAGAAGGAGGTCACGTCGAACACCTGACTGCCCACGTGGGCGTGGATGCCGACCAGCTCGAAGGACGACATGGAGAGGATGCGCTCGATCGCCCGCGCCGCGGCACCGTCGACGATGCTCACCCCGAACTTGGAATCGGTGGCCCCTGTCTGTAGGAATTCGTGGGTGTGGGCCTCGATGCCCGGGTTGACCCGCAGCATGACCCGCGCCCTGGTGCCGGAGCGCCCCAAGACCAGGTCGAGCTTGTCGATCTCGGTCAAGAGTCGATGACGATCTTGCCCACCCCGATTTCCACCGCCAGCGCCAGCTCACCCATCGACTTGTTGTTCCCGTGGAAGATGAGTCGATCGGCGGGGACGCCGGCCGCCAGGGCCACATGGATCTCGCCTCCGGTGGAGACGTCGAGATGCATGTCCTCCTCCACGGCGAGACGCGCCATGGCGGTGCACAGAAAGGCCTTGGTGGCGTAGGCCACGCCGCCGGGGAAAGCGGCGACCGCCTCCCGGCAACGCCACCGGATGTGATCCTCGTCGTAGACGAAGAGTGGGGTGCCGTACTCCCCGGTGAGGTCGATGACGTCGACCCCACCCACCGAGAGGCGTCCATCGGAATCCGTCGATGCGTTGTCGGGCAGCAACTGCCAGGGGAGCACGCTCATCGCGGCTGATGCTGCCAGACACGGCGCGACCTGTCAGAACGAGAGGTTGCGTGCCACAAACCGGGTCGGCAGCCCGGGTCGCGCACGCGTACAGGGCTAGCTGCTGAAGGTGACGCTGAAGGCGGGCGCCCAACGGGTGACCACGCGCCCGTAGCACTCGCCGGCACGCATCATGTCACCGGCGGCCAGCGCCTCGAGAGACTCGTGGACCTGGTCGCAGGAGTCGTCGAAGATCAGCTCCTGGGGGTCGAACAGCGTGGAGACCTCTCCGTAATCGAGCTCCACCATCGAGCCATCCGCAAACGGCTCCAGCCAACCGAGCACGTGGTTCAGCTCCTCGGCCGGGCCGACGAAGACCGTCAGCTTGGTGAGGATCTCATAGGCACGACGCACCCGCTGACGTGCCTTCTCGATGTCGGTCCTGAACCGGAGCCGCGGCCCTTCCGGACCTTCGTAGACCTCCTTCTCCGACGGGTGGAATGCAGCGAACCACCTCACCGGCACATGCCAGGCCGAGGTGAGGATGTGGGATCGATGCTCGGGGTGGCTTCGGTGGTAGGCCTTCAGCTCGCGGTCGGCCGCCTGGGCGGCGTCTTCGGGGATCAGCCCCGCCCCGAGCCCGCGGAAAGCGTTGGCGAAGGCCACGGTCGACTCGAGCACCCGGAGCCGGAGGTTGCGGGGGCAGACCAGACGACGACCATTCCACTCGACGGTCCAGTGGGAGTCGCCCTCGGCCTCGGAGAGAATGCCGTAAATCCGGACGAACCCCGGAACAGGGTCGCTGGAGCCGGAGACCTCCGGTGAGTACACCCGCAAATAGGCCGACTTGGTCATGGAAACATCCTGGCACACCTCCCTACTCATGTGGCCAAGGCGAAATCCGGGCGGCCCCGGTAATATCGGCCCCCACCCCGTTCGAGATTTGAGGAGGTCAGAACCTTGGGTGTATTCGACGCGGTAGCCATCGAGGGCCACGAGCAGATCCTCTATGGCTACGATAAGATATCTGGCCTCGAGGCGATTATCGCCATACACAGCACGGCATTGGGTCCCGCTTTAGGCGGGACTCGTTTTTATCCCTACGAATCGGAGGAAGACGCCGTCACCGATGTGCTCCGGCTCTCTAAGGGGATGACCTACAAGGCCGCCGCGGCCGGGCTCGACCTGGGCGGGGGAAAGGCGGTGATCATCGGCGATCCCCGCCAGATCAAGTCGGAGAGGTTGTTCAGGGCGTACGGGCGCATCGTCGACTCGTTGCAGGGTCGCTACATAACCGCCGAAGACGTGGGGACCACCACCTCCGACATGGATGTGGTCCGACGCGAGACCAGATGGGCGTTGGGCAGCTCGGTCGCCCTCGGCGGCTCCGGCGACCCCTCCCCGGTCACCGCCCGCGGGCTCTATGCCGCATCCCGTGCGGTCGCCCAGAAGCTGTGGGAGGAC
The DNA here is from genome assembly GCA_035512955.1 of Acidimicrobiia bacterium. Classification (GTDB taxonomy): domain Bacteria; phylum Actinomycetota; class Acidimicrobiia; order Spongiisociales; family ZC4RG35; genus JANQRA01. The sequence continues at coordinate 66,063 of DATKCZ010000032.1, read as the reverse complement.
TCCGACCTCGCCGGCCGCCGCTTCGCAGTCCAGGGAGTCGGAAAAGTGGGCTCTGCCTTCGTCCAGCTGCTGGTGGAGGCACGGGCCGAGGTGATAGTCAGCGACGCCTATGAGCCGGCCATCGAGTCCGCCGTCGAGATGTACGGGGTCAAACCCGTCGAGCAGAGCGAGATCCACATGGTCGACTGCGACTTCTTCTCTCCATGTGCCTTGGGTGCCAGTCTCAATCAGAAGACGATCCCCGAGCTCAACTGCCAGGCGATCGTGGGCAGCGCCAACAATCAGCTCGCCACCGACGAGGATGCGGCGCGGCTCGCCGATCGGGGCATCCTCTACGCACCCGACTTCGTGGTCAACGCCGGTGGTCTCATCAATGTCTACGACGAGTTGCACGGCTACTCGAAGACCAGGGCGATGCACCGGGTCGACTCGATCTTCGACGCCACGATGCGCATCCTCGACACCGCCGAGACTCACGGGATCAACCCCAACCAGGCCGCGATAAAGGTGGCCGACGAGCGAATCAGGGACATCGGCGACCTACGAAGGTTTCGACGCAGCGGGGCGGACAGGAACTGACCGACGTGAGCAAGGACCAGACCCCCGATCACCGCAGCCTCGGGCTCAGCGACGAGCAAGTCGTCGAGATGTATCGGCTCATGCTGCTCACCCGTCGGGTGGACGACCGGATGTTTGCCTTGCAGCGGCAAGGACGGGCCGCCTTCGTGTTGGGCTCATCGGGTCACGAGGCCGTGCAGGTCGCCTCGGTTTTCGCGCTCGACAAGAAGAGGGATTGGATCCTTCCCTACTACCGGGACATGGGTGTCGGTCTCGCATGGGGGTTCACTCCACTCGAGGTCTTCCTCGCCGTCTTCGCCAAGAAGGACGACCCTTCCTCGGGCGGCCGTCAGCTCCCCGGTCATTGGTCCGACCCCGACAGGAACGTCTTCACCCAGTCGTCGGTGATCGGAACCCAGTTCCCCCATGCCGCCGGCATAGCCCACGGGCTCAAACAACGCGGTGAAGGAGGGGTGGCAGTGGTCTACGGCGGGGAGGGCGCCACCTCGGAGGGCGACTGGCACGAGGGGATGAATTGGGCGGGCATCCACAAGCTGCCCTTGATCTGTGTCATCGAGAACAACCAATACGCCATCTCGGTGCCCACCGAGGAGCAGGTCGCGGGCAACATCTCAGACCGCGCCCTCGGCTACGGCTTCCCCGGCCAGCTCATCGACGGGAACGACCCCTTCGAGGTTCTCACCACGATGAAGGCGGCGGTGGCTCGGGCACGTGCCGGCGAGGGGCCCACCCTCGTCGAGGCCGAGACCTATCGCTACTACGCCCACACCTCCGACGACAACGACACTCTCTACCGAACCCGGGAGGAGGTGGAGCGGTGGCGGAAGAAGGATCCGGTCGAGAAGCTGAAGACCTATCTCATCGAGAACCGGCTGCTCACCGAGGCGAGGGAGGGTGAGATAGACGCCGAGGTGGTCGATCTACTCGCCCGCTCGGTCGCCGAGGCCGAGGCCGCGCCCAATCCGGACGAGCCCACCAGCCGAGTCTATGCGAGGGTCATCGAACCGGGACCGGCGGTCACCGAGCCCGACCCGGTTCCCGAGGGTGAGCGGATCAACCTGATCACGGCGATCAACCGGACGCTGCACGAGATCTTCGAAGAGCACGACGACACCATTCTCTTCGGCGAGGACGTTGCGAGACGAAAGGGCGGGGTCTTCAAGGCGACCGAGGGGCTCACCGAGCGCTTCGGCCCGGAAAGGTGCTTCAACTCGCCCATCGCGGAGTCGTCGATCATCGGTTGTGCAATCGGCATGTCGGCGACCGGCTTTAAGGTGCTACCCGAGATCCAGTTCGCCGACTACATACACCCGGCCTTCAATCAGATCGTCTCCGAGGCGGCCCGGGCGAGTTATCGCTCCAACGGCAGGTGGAATGTCCCCATCGTGATCCGCACCCCTTATGGAGCGGGTATTCACGGGGCCCAATACCACTCCCAGTCGATCGAGTCGTTCTATGCCCACGTCCCCGGGTTGAAGGTGGTGGTGCCCTCGACTCCCGCCGATGTCAAAGGCTTGTTGCACACCGCCGTCGAGGACCCCGACCCGGTGATGGTGCTCGAACCGAAGAAGCTGTACCGGCTGGCCAAAGGGCCGTTTCCCGAAGGCGAGTATCGGGTGCCGCTCGGCAGGGCGGCCCTTCGCCATCTCGGCAACGACCTCACCATCATCGCATATGGGGCGATGGCCCACTTCGCCCTCGAGGCCGTCCCGATCCTCGAGGACTTGGGAATCAGCCCAGAGGTGATCGACCTGAGATCGCTCAAACCCCTCGACTGGCCCACCATCGAGGAGTCCGTCAAGAAGACCTCACGTGCCCTCGTCCTCCACGAGGACAACGAGTTCGTCGGCTACGGGGCCGAGATCGCGGCCCAGATCGCCGACAAGACCTTCGAATGGCTCGATGCCCCGGTGAAGCGTTACGGGCTCCCCGACGTACCGCTGATGCCCTACGCCGGCGCCTTGGAGAATGCGCTGTACCCCACCGCGGAGAGCATCGTGGCGAGAGCTCAGGAGTTGGCCAAGTACTGAGACCCGACGTCTGTCGGGGGTCCTGCACCGTTCTGTGAGGGTTAACCCCGCGTGACGCGCCATAAACCCTCACAGAATGGAAGGGAACCCGCTATTTCCGCTTGTCGAGGTCTCCCAAGATCTGTTGTGAGGCGAACCGGCCGGGCGCACCCATGACACAGCCCCCGGGATGGGTCCCCGACCCGCACTGGTAGTAGCCCTCGATCGGGGTGCGGTATTGGTTCCAACCGGGCGCGGGGCGGAAGAAGAACATCTGGGGCGCGAGGAACTCACCGGCGAAGATGTTGCCCTCGGTGAGGCCGACGGTTCGCTCGATGTCGAGTGGGGTCACCACCTCCCGGTGCAGCACCAGATCGCCGAAGCCGGGGAAGGTCTCCTCGAGCCTGGCCTGGACGACGTCCCCAAAGTTGTCCCGCTCGGTGTCCCAGTCGCTCTCCTTGAGGTGGTAGGGGGCGTACTGGACGAAGCTGGACATGACCGCCTTGCCGGGCGGGGCCATGTCGGGGTCGATGTTGGACTGGATGCAGCCGTCGATATAGGGACGCCGGCTGTACCAGCCGTACTTGGCGTCATCGAAAGCCCGCTCGAGGTAGTCGAGGCTTGGGCCGATGTTGATGAACCCGCGGAAGTGGTCGACGCCCTCGAGACCGGGGAAGGTGGGGTTGGCGTCGAGGGCGAAGTTGACCTTGGCCGAAGTCCCCGCGAACTTGAACCGGGTGATGTCCTCGACCAGGTCGGCGGGCAGCTCGCGGGGGTCGACCAGCTGCATGAAGGTGCGACGGGGGTCGAGCGCGCTGACCACGGTGCTGGCGGTGAACTCGGTCCCGTCCTCGAGGACGACGCCGGTCGCCCGACCCTCCCTGGTGATCACGTGGTCGACCGGTGACTCGAGCCTGATCTCTGCCCCGAACGCCTCGGCGGCACGCGCCAGCACCTGGGTGAACCCACCGTTGCCCCCCTTGTGGAAGGCCCAGCTCCCGTATTCGGAGTCGTGCTCGCCGAAGGAGTGGTAGAGCAGGACCAGCCCCGACCCCTGCGACCTCGGCCCTACCTTGGAGCCGATGATCCCCGAGGAGGCCAGCCACCCCTGCATGATGTCGGACTCGAAGTAGTTCTCCAGGATATCGGCGGCGCTACCGGTCAGGAGGCGGACCAGGTTGTGGAGGACCCGGGGCGGAAGATCGGCGAGATAGGACCCGATGGCCGCCATCCGGGCCCGCTCCTCGGGGTCTTTTGAGGTGATGTCGGGCGGGATCGCGTCCATCAGCGGTCTGATGGCGTGGACCACCTGTTCCATCATGTGCCCGTAGGCGTCGTAGGCATCGGCGTCGTGTTTGGAGTGTCGGGCGATCTGGTGGCGGTTCTCGTCCTTGTCCTGACCGGTGAGCAGATAGTCGCCGTCCTCGGTGGGTGCGAAGCTCGACGGCATGAGGAGGGGCATGAACCCGTGCTTGGTCAGCTCCAGCTCGTGGATTATCTCCGGTCTGAGCAGGCTCAGGGCATACGAGAAGGTGGTGAAGCTGAAGCCCGGGTAGAGCTCTTCGGTGATCGCGGCGCCGCCCACCAGGTGACGACGCTCCAGGATAAGGGTCCGCAGACCGGCCTTGGCCAGGTACGCCCCGTTGACCAAGCCGTTGTGGCCCCCACCGATGACGATCGCGTGGTAGCGGTTCTTGTCACTCATGGATCACCTCAGGCCGTCTTTCGGGGAGGGTCGTAGAAGGGCAGGGTGGTCACCACGGCGCCCACCACCTCGTAACGATGGTCGATGGTCACCTCGAGGCCGACCCGGCTGCCCACCGCGGCGTGCTCGGGTCGGAGCCGGGCAATGCCGATGTGCCGCTGCAGCACCGGGGAGTAGACGAAGCTGGGGGTGTACCCGATCTGTTCCAGGGTGTCGTCATACAGCATCATCCCCCCGTGTTGTGGAGTGTGATCCTTCGGAGTGACCAGGCCGCGCTGGTTGTGGGCACGGGCCCACCCCTCCCAGTCCACCAGGACTCCCATCGTCTTCCAGCGCGAGGTCTTTTCCTCGATCTCACGCTCGATTGCCCGGCGCCCGACGAAGGGCCGGTCGTCGTTGGGGAGATCGCCGAGCATCCACCCCATACTGAGCTCGAGGGCGGTGGCCCGCTGGTCGTCGTTCCAGGCATAGCGGGATGAGTGGAAGTCGACGTCGATGAGGAGCAGCCCCGCCTCGATCCTGGTGATCAGCAGCGCGGTCTGACCCGCCGGGATGACCCCGTAGGGAGCGGCGACGTCGAAGAGCCGGTCCCACACCTCGAGCGCATCGTCTGGCTTCACCCAGATCTCGTAGCCGAGGTCGCCGGTGTACCCGGTGCGCGAGATGATCACTGCGGCCTCCCCGATCTTGGCGTGGGTGAGACGGAAGTACCCGAGACCCTCGACCTCGGGCGCGAGCTGGCCCAGGACCTGGCGAGCATACGGACCCTGCAGGGCCAAGGCGCAGTACTCCTCGGAGACGTCCTCGATCGCCACCGACATCCCACCGGTCAGCCTCTGGAAATACGCGAGATTGGGCCGGGCGCTGGTCAGGAGGAACTCGTCGTCCGAGATCCGGAGGATCACCCCGTCTTCGACCAGCCAGCCCTCGTCGTCGCACCACGCCGTGTAGTGGGCCTGACCGGGACGACATTTGCGTATGTCCCTGATCAGCATTCCGCTCAGATACTTCTCGGCGTCGGTTCCGTAGATGCGGTACTTGTGGAGGGGGGAGGTATCGATGACCGCGGCCGAGTTGCGGATGGCGAAATACTCGAACTTGTCCGACATCTGATAACGGTCGGCGGCGAGATAACCCGCCCAGTGACTCCACAACCCGGTCTGGTTGGCGACGCTGGCTCGGGGATGGAATGGCGTCTGACGGATCATCGGGCCGCCCGCCGGCCGGCTTCGACCGGGATCTCAGGCACCACGAAACCGTTGCCCAAGTAGAGGTGGCCGATCATCGCCAGGAACTGATAAACCGTCGTCTCCCACCGCGACAGGGGCCCGGGGCGGTAGCCGCGACGGCGGACGCCCCGCATCACGCTCTCGCATGCGGTCCAGTCCTCCCGGTTGGTGATGTCCCAGAAGTCCACCGCATAGGAGGGGTCGAACCCCTCATGTTGGAGACTCTCGGGGGCAAACAGCCAGGCGCACTCGATAGAGGTCCGATCGGGGGACAGGGGAACCACCCGGTGGGTCATCACATAGTCGGGGTGCATCGACAGCAGCAGATTGGGGAACAGGGTGAGGTACCAGACGTGACGGGCCATCTCGCCGTCGACGGCGCGGAAGCCGACGCCATTGGAGGATCCGTGGAGGGACATGGTCACCGCATGGGGCTTGAGCACCATGGTCCCCCCGCACCACATCCCGGTTGGGGGTATGTCACGGCCGCTGTTGGTCGGGGTGACCTCGCATAGCTCGGGATGGATGGAGCTGCAGTGGTAGCACTCGTTGTAGTTCTCGACGATGACCTTCCAGTTGGCCTCGAGCTCATAGGTGTGGCTGGCGGCGGTGCGGAGACGCCTCGTCTCGTAGGGAGCTGCCAGCGCGGCGAGGTTCCCGAAATGGTCGTCGATCGGGGGTGCGTTGCCCGACAGGTCGACCCAGGCCCATCCCAGGTACTCGGCGACGCGTATCGAGACGAGGGGAAACTGCGCAGGGTCGAACCCCGGAGCCTGGGTGAAAGTGGGCGCGCCGCGCAGCTCGCCATCGAATCGATAGGACCAGGCGTGGTAGGGGCAGCGGATGAGCCGGGCATCGAACGCCTCACCGACCGGGGCCAGCTCATGGCCGCGATGCCGGCAGACGTTGGAGAAGGCGGTGAGGGTGCCTTCAGGGTGGCGGGCGAGCAGCACCCCTTCCCCGGCCACCTCGATGGCTCGAATCTGGCCCGGTGCGACCAGTTCCTCACCCCGGCCGACACAGACCCAGGTCGAGCCGAAGATGTTCTCCAACTCCCAGTCGAAGACCTCCGGCGAGATGTATGCCGCGGCGGGCATTGTGCGGTTCTCCCCGAAGGGGGCGATGACCTTCTCGAGGTCCGTCAAGCTGAGTGGCGCACTGCTCATCAATCCCTCCGACACGGAGCGGGATGCTAGTGCCCGCCCAAATACCCCACGGGCGCTGAGGATCGTCACCGTCCTAACCTCTTCCCCGATGTCGTTGCAGTCACATCTGTCCGAGTTGGCGGGGAAGGCATTCGCCGACCTCGGGCTCTCCCCGGAATTCGGAGAGGTGCTCCCCTCCCAACGACCGGAGCTCGCCCAGTTTCAGTGCAACGGTGCCATGTCCGCCGCCAAACAGGCGGGGAAGCCACCCCGGGAGATCGCCGCCGCGGTGGCTGAGGCGCTGGTCGCTCATCATGAGATCGCATCGGCCGAGGTGGCCGGGCCCGGGTTCGTCAACATCGACGTTACCGACGACACCCTGGCCGTCTGGGCCAACCGCACCGCGCCCGACGAGCACCTTGGGTTCGAGACAACGACCAACCCACTCAGGGTGCTCATCGACTACGCCGGGCCGAATGTGGCCAAGGCGATGCATGTCGGGCATCTCCGGGCCACGATCATCGGCGATTCGCTGGGGCGTCTGTTCTCATTCGCCGGCCACGAGGTGATCCGCGATCCTCACTTCGGTGACTGGGGATTCCAGATGGGTCTGCTCATCACCTCGGTGCACGACGAGGGGACCGACCCCGCCGGCATCACCCTCGAGGATCTGCAGCGCATCTACCCCCGGGCATCGGAGAGAGCGCGGTCGGACGAAGAGTTCGCCGACCGCGCCCGGGAGGCCACCGTCCGTCTCCAGCAAGGTGACCCTGAAGCGCGCTCGATCTGGCAGCACATGAAGACCGTGTCCGAGAGATCCCAACGCGAGGACTTCGCGGACCTCGGGGTGAGCTTCGATCTCTGGTACGGCGAGTCCGACGTCGCCGAGCGGCTGAACCCGCTGGTGGATCGTCTCGAGTCTGCCGGGGTGCTCGAGGAATCCGATGGCGCCCTGATCGTCCGGGTCGGGCTGCCCGACGACAACCGGGAGTGGGCGCCGCTGATCGTGCGGACGTCGGCTGGGGGCTTCCTCTATTCGGCCACCGACGTCGCCACCGTCGAGATGAGAGTCGACGAGCTCGACGTCGACCTCATGCTCTACGTGGTCGATTACCGCCAGGGCGACCACCTCAACCAGGTGTTCCGGGTGGTTCGCAAGGCCGGGATCGCCGGTGACGACGTCGTCATGGAGCACATTGGCTTCGGCACCATGAACGGCCCGGACGGCAAGCCGTTCAAGACCCGCGCGGGCGGAGTGGTCCGTCTCGGCGACGTCATCGACCTGGTCAAGACGGCGGCACGGGCCCGTCTCGACAGCGCCAACATCGCCGAGGACTACCCCGAGGAGGAAAGGGATCGGATCGCCGCCCAGGTGGGCCTCGCCGCCCTCAAATTCGGTGACCTCATCAACAACAGGACGTCGGACTACGTGTTCGATCTCGATCGCTTCAGCTCGTTCGAGGGGAAGACCGGCCCTTACCTGCAGTACGCCTCGGTGCGCATCAAGTCGATACTGAGAAAGGCGGCCGACCAGGGGCTCGGTTCGCGGGAGGTCCTGGCACCCGCTGCCGAGGCCGAGCGGTCGCTGCTTCTAGAGCTCGTCCGATTCCCCGAGGTTGTGCAACGGGCCATCGAGCTCAGGGCACCCAACCACGTCGCCGAGTACGCCCACGCGCTGGCCGGTCAATGGAACCGTTTCTACGACGTTTGCCACATCCTGACCGAGGAAGACCCGGGACGGCAGGGCTCGTGGCTCTCCGTGGCGAGATGGACCGAGAGGACCCTCGAGACCCTGCTCGGCCTGCTGGGAATCGAAGTTCCCGACCGCATGTAGCCATGGAGGTCACTATCCGGTCGGCGGGTCAGGGGGACGTCGCCTCGATAACGCCTTGGACGACCGACACCTTCTCCTGGGGCGACTATGTGCCCACGAGACTGTCCGATTGGATCTCCGCGCCCGACTCCGAGGTCCTGGTGTGCGTCGACAGTTCTGACACCCCGGTTGCCATGGCACATGTCATCTTGCTGTCTCCGACCGAAGGATGGCTGGAAGGAGCCCGGGTTCATCCCGAGCACCGACGCTCCGGGCTGGGCAGCGCCCTCAACGACGCCGGGGTGGCCTGGGCCCGAGAACGAGGCGCCCGGGTGATGCGTCTCGCCATCGAGGCCGACAACACACCGGCGCGCACCCAGGTGAAGGGGCTGGGTTACCGGGAAGTGTCCAAGTGGATCTTCGCAGAGCTAGCCGTGGATGCCACCCATCGGGCCCCTGTCCAGTTCCGAATGCGGGCGGCACCCCGCTCTGACGCCGAGGCCGCATGGCTCTTCTGGGCAGTCAGCGATCTCGCCCGTGAATCCCGGGAACTCATCGCCTTGGGCTGGCAATGGCGCACCGCCCGCCCCGAGGACATAACCCGGGCGGTCGGCCACGGCCTGTTGCTCCAATCAGCCGCCGGATGGGCGAGTGTGGAGCAGCCCGCCCCCGACTGGCTGCGCACTCAGTGGTTGGCCACCACTCCCGATGACATGCTCCCACTTCTCGATGGGCTCCTCGACGAAGCGGCGCAGCGGGAGGTGGTGGAGTTGGAGGTGAGGCTGCCCGATCTGCCCTGGACAGCCGAGGCGATCAGACGCTTCGGGGGCGAGCCCAACACCGTCGTGGTCTACGCCAAGCCGATCTACTGACCAAAGACTCAGGTGAGGACCATCATCGCCGTGACCGCCCACACGACGAACATGACAGGGACATCGGCGTGACGCGCCCAGGCATACTGGTCAGGCGATGCCCTGGCGAGGAGTGACAGCGGCACCCCGAGCAGCGGCATCGCCGTCAGCCCGGCTACGCCCACCGCCCGAAAACCTTCGATCCCCTTGTGGAGAGGGGAAGGAACCCCTTCGAGGAGACCGCCGACGAAGTTGTAGATGAGCAGGGCCGCCAGACCGGTCACGAACACGGCGAGGATGCGCCCGATCCCCACCTCCCACCATTTGAAGCCCACGAGCCGCCGCCCCCGGCCGAGAGGTCCCTCCGAAGCCACCCCTAAACAGAACAAGCCGATAACGGCGAGCACGATCGCCGAGATCAGCATCTCGCCGGTGGAGAGCTCCTGAGTGGTCACCTCGACCAGGCCAAACCCACCGAGCATGACGGCGAGGGCGAGACCGACGAGAAGACTGCCGAGGACCATGAGGCCGATGTCCGCCATGGTCCCGAAAGCCCCAAAGGCCAGGATCGCATAGCGTTTCAGAGCCTTGACACGATCCGCGTTGCCAATGCCCTCGGTCACCGATTCGACCATAACCTTCAGCCAATCCCCGGGATGGTAAGTGCCTCGAAGTACCACTCTATGGGGTGTTTGATGTCATATGTGGCTTCGAGATGGCTGCGTAGTTGCATCTCACAACCTGGGTTGGCCGAGGCAACCCTGCTCACACCCGTTGACCGCACCTGATCGGCTTTTTGACTGCCGAGCCGATCAGACGCCTCGGGCTGCAGCATCGTGTACAGCCCCGCGGCGCCGCAGCAGAGACCCGCCTCGTCGATCTCCACCACGTCGTAGCCGGCGGCGGCGAGGATCGCCCGCGGCTCGGCCACCACCCGCTGCGCATGCCGGAGATGGCACGGGTCCTGGATGGCAATGGGCCCGTTCGACGCCGACACCCTTGGCAACCGTCCGTCCTCGATGGCCTGCGCCACCGCCACGGTTACATCGAGTGTCTCGGGCTCATGGCCCATCCAGCGGTAGTCGGCCAGGTGGGCCGAGCACCCCGCCGCGGTGGCCACAACGTAGTCATAGCCGCCAAAGGCGTCGGTATTCCGGGTCTGGAAGCGCTTGGCGGCATCGGCCTTTCCGTCGTGGGCAGCGAGGGCCCCACAACAAGTCTGTCGCTCCGGTACGACCACCGTGAACCCCGCCATCTCCAACAGCACTATGGCGGCTTGGTTCACCGGTCGGAACCACTCGTCCTGGATGCAGCCGGCGAGCAAACCCACGGTTCCAGAGTCGCCCGTGCCCCCGGCATGGCCGATCGAGGACCTGGGCCGCCCCTTCAATCGGCGCAGACCGTTGCTCACCCGACGGTATTTCCGGGGGGCGAGCCCGGTCAGACCGAGTGCCTGTGCGACAGACAGGGCAATCCCGCCCAGTCGCATCAAGGCACGAGATCCCAGGGCGGTGCCCACCGCCCAGCGGTGGCGCGAGGAGCGGCCCGGGATCTGGGCGTCGATCTCGGCACGGGTGCCCTCGAGGGCCCGTCCATAGGGCACCAGGCCGGGACAGACCGGCTCACAGGCGCGGCAGCCGAGACAGAAGTCGATGATCGACGCGAAAGACTCGTCGACCTCGACGATGCCCTGCGCGACCGCCGACATGGCGTGGAGACGTCCCCGGGGTGAAGCGGTCTCCCGGCCGGTCAGCCGGAACGTGGGACAGACCGGCAGACAAAGCCCACACTGGACACAGGCGTTGAGCTCAGCGGTGGTCGGATGGTGCTCGGTGACCCAACCCATCACAAGCCTCCGGGCAGACGCCCCGGGTTGAGAATCCGCATGGGATCGAACTCGGCGATGAGACGTCGCTGCAGGTCGAGAAGGGGGGGCAGCGCTCCCCAGGGGTCGAAATCGGTGGCTGGCCCCTTCGTCTTGACCAGATGCCCGCCGACCGACTCCGCCCATGCCCGAACCTCGGGGGCGCCGTCCAGCGAGCCTGAGGCCGACCTCACCTCTCCCACCCCGTGGACCGCCAGATAGGCCCAGTGCTCGGGAATACGCCTCACGGCTTCGCGGGTGAGGGCGGTGGGGACACGCAGCGACCACTGCCATTCGCCCCACGGGTCCTCCGGCCAGTCCAAGCCGTCGCTGGCGCGGCCCCCGAGACGATCGGTTTGGGCCTCCACTTCGGACTCGGTGCCCTGGAGGAAGACCATGACCTTGCCGTCGGTCTCGAGTACGGCGAGGGGGCGGGTGATGAGCGAGGCCTGTTCGACGTCGTCGAGAAGCACCGTGGCCGCCCCCGGCGGCGTGGGCCACAGCTTGAGACACACCGAGACGATGACGCCGAGCGCGCCGAAGGCGCCCACCGCGAGTCGGTGCAAGTCGTAGCCGGTGACGTTCTTCACCACACGGCCGCCGCTTCGTACCGTGCGCCCATCGCCGGTGATCATGGTCACCTCGAGGACCCGCTCCCGGGTGGCGTAGAGCCGGCCCCGCCGGAGACTGGAGACCCCTGAGGCCACGACTCCGCCGACGGTTGAATCACCTGGTCTCTCCGGCATGACCAGACTCTGATTTCGCTCGGCAAGCATCGCTTCCACGGTCTCGACCCTGGCCCCGGGCCCGGCAACGATCGTGAGGTCGTCGGGTTCCCACCGCTCGACACCGGCGAGCCGTTCCATCGACATCACCAGGTCGGGTGGGGGTGGATCGCCGTATCCCGAATGGGTGCCCCCTCCACGAACCTGGACCACCAGACGACGCTCAACGGCGTAACGGAGGGCAGCAGAGACGTCGTTCAGCGTCCTCGGCGCGATGGCGAGCCCATGCTCGGGAGCGTCGGGTATCTCCGTCTCGAGCCAGCTGATGTGCCGGGGGTGATATGTCACACCCATGCACCATCGGGCAGCTCGCGTTTGATTCCCCCGAAGTCGAAACAACGCGAGCCCTCGGGGAGGATCTTGCTCGGGTTGAAGACGTTCGCCGGATCGAACACCTCTTTCAGCCGCGCCTGGGCGTCGAGGTCGAGCTCGGTGAAGCTGGACCTCATCATGTCCCGCTTCTCCACGCCGACACCGTGCTCGCCGGACAATGCCCCGCCCGCTTGCAGACAAAGCGCCACGATCTCCTCACCGGCGCGGTGCACTGTCGCGTATGTCACCGGATCTGAGGCATCGAAGGCGATCAGGGGGTGGAGGTTGCCGTCACCGGCATGGAAGACGTTGAGCATGGTGAGCCCGTAGCGGTCGGCGATCTCGTAGACGCCCTTCATCGTCTCGACGAGCCGGGTGCGGGGGACCACCGCGTCGTGGAGGTAGTAATCGGGAGCCAGTTGGGCGATGGCCCCGAACGCCGACTTTCGCCCCTTCCAAAGCAAGGCCCGATGCTCTTCCGACTTGGCGACCTCGACATCGATCGCATGGTTCCTCTTGGCGGTCTCGGCGATGATCTGGGCCTGTGACTCCACACCCTCGGTCTCTCCCACCACCTCGGCGAGGAGGACCGCGGCTGCGTCGACGGGGAGCCCGGCCTGGAGCCAGTTCTCGACGGCTTGGCACATCCGCTGGTCCATCAGCTCGAGGGCAGCGGGGACCAGCCCGGCGGCGATGACCTCTGAGACGGTTCGGGCGGCGTCCTCGATCGATGGGAAGTCCATTAGGAGGGTGCGAACGTCGGGATCGATGGGCAAGAGACGCACCAGGGCGCGGGTGACGATCCCCAGGGTGCCCTCCGAGCCGACGATGATGCCCTTGAGGTCGAGACCGAGGGGGTCGGGCGCCGGGCCCCCGAGGACCACGATCTCGCCGCCGGCGAGGACAACCTCCATGCCCAGGACGTGACTCGTGGTGCTTCCCTCGGAGAGACAGTGGGGCCCCCCGGAGTTGTTGGCCACGTTGCCCCCGATGGTGCAAGCCGACTGCGAGGAGGGATCAGGGGCGAAATAGAGGCCGTGTGGTGCCGCCACCCGGGAGAGATCGAGGTTGATGACCCCGGCGCCGACCCAGGCCGTGCGGTTGGCGGGGTCGATGTCGATGTCGTTGATGGCGGTGGTGACCACCACGATCCCCCCTTCGGTCGGGCTGGCCCCCGCAGTGAGCCCGGTGCCGGCCCCCCGGGCGACGACCGGTACACGATGCGTCTCGGCGATCTTCACCACTTCGGCCACCTCGGCGGAATCCTCGGGGAAGACGACGCACGCCGCCCGGCCGCGGAGTAGCGAGGCATCCTTTGAGAAGAGATGCAGTTCGACCGGCTCCTCGAGGACGTCCTCGTCCCCCAAGACCGCACGCAAGTCGGCCACCAGGGTCATGACCTCAGGCTACCCCCCACCTCCCCGGTCCGTTCTTGAGCGGAATCGCGCGATTGACGCGCGTTCCCCCTCACAGAAACGTCTTCGCAAGCACTCAGGGTGGTCCCCAACCACCGCCGCCGGGGGTGAGGACCACCAAGCGGTCGCCGGAGGAGACCTCCACGGTGGTCTTTCCGGGGAGACGCTCACGATTGCCGGAGCCACGGATCAGCCAGTCCTCGCCCACCGCCCCCGGCTCCCCGCCGGCCAGGCCCCACGGCGAGTTGCGTCGTCTCTCGCCCATCAGCGACAAGGTCGCTTCGGCGGCGAACTCGATCTCCCGGTGGATGCCGTCGCCGCCGCGGAACCTGCCGGCGCCACCGCTGTCCCTCCGCAGGGTGTATGTGGTCACCCGGAAGGGGTAGTGGTTGTGCAGCGCCTCGATCGGGGTGTTCTGGGTGTTGGTCATGCCGGTCTGAATCCCTGACTGCCCGTCTCGGTAGGGACGTGCCCCCTGACCCCCGGCCACGGTCTCGTAGTAGGCGAACTCGTCGTTACCGATGAGCACGTTGTTCATGGTCCCCTGCGATGCGGCCGGGACCCGATCGGGGGCGGCCTGAGCCAATGCGCCGAGCAGGACGTCGGCGACGCGCTGACTGGTCTCCACGTTCCCTGCAGCCACCGCGGCGGGCGGGCGGGCGTTGACGATGGTGCCCTCGGGCGCGGTCAGCGACAGCGGCCGGTAGCAGCCGCCGTTGGCCGGGATCGTGGGGTCGGTGGCCACCCGCACCGCGTAGTAGAGACAAGACCTGGTCACCGCCTCCACCGCGTTGAAGTTCGCCTCGACCTGGGAGTCCGAACCGGAGAAGTCGGCGCGAAGACCCTCCCCGTCGACGGTGACCGCGACCCTGATCGCGATGTCGGCGTCCCCCAGCTCCATGTAATCCTCGAACACGAAGACCCCGTCGGGGAGATCACTGAGGGCCGCAGTCATCCTCCGCTCCCCGTAGTCGAGAAGGGCGTTGGACACCTCGGAGAACCTATCGAGACCTTCCGCGCCGATCACCTCGGTCAGTCTCCGCACCGCCACCGCGTTGGCCCCCATCTGCGCATCGAGATCCCCCTTCCGTTCCCAAGGAGTCCGCGAGGCGGAGACGAAGGGGTCGAGGAACTCAGCGGCCCAGGTCCCGTCCCGAACCGCCACCATCGGTGAGACCACATGACCCTCCTGGGAGAGACGGACCGCGTGAGCCGGCATCGACCCGGGTGCCTCCCCACCCACATCGGCATGATGTGCCCGATTCCCCACCCAGCCGAGGTGTCGTCCCGAGACGAACACCGGGGCCACGATCGTCAGGTCGTTGAGATGGGTCCCCCCGTGATAGGGATCGTTCACCGCGTACTGCACCCCGGGGACCGGGTCGAAACGGTCGAGACATGCCTGCACCGAAGCGGGCATCGACCCGAGGTGGACGGGTATGTGCTCGGCCTGCGCCAGCATCTCGCCGTCGGCGGTGAACACCGCCGCCGAGCAGTCGGCCCGCTCCTTGATGTTGGGTGACAGCGACGTCCTGCGGAGCACCACCCCCATCTCGTCGGCGATGGCGGCGAAGCGGTTTCGGGCCACCTCGAGGGTGATCGGGTCGATCACATCACCACCGGTGCTGCCTTCTGTGACAGCGGCGCACGAAGTCGGCGACGGCCAACCCGGGTTCTGACATGGACCACCACGATCAGCCTCCCGACACGGTGATCTGCAGGGTCCCGTCGTCGAGGACGACGAGGCGGTCACCGGATTCGAGCAACGTCGCCGAGTTCTCCTCGATGACCACCCCAGGCCCGACGATGACGAACCCGGGCGGCAAGGTGGAGCGTTGCCACACACCGTCCTCACTCACCGGCTCGCCGTCCGAACCAAGCGTGGGTAGGTCCTCCCAGGTGATGGGGGGACGCCCCGAGAAGATGGCCCGGACATTCACCAACTCGATCGCCTCACCGGGGCGGTCGAACCCGAATCGCTCCCGGTGGACGGTGTGGAATGCCTCGCTCAGTTGGTCCCACCCTCCGGCCATCGCCACCTCCAGCTCATGTGATTGCCCCTGATAGCGCATGTCGACGCTGAGCTCTTTCGATCGGGGCGGCGCCGCGAACATCGACTCGAACCTTCGCTCTGCTTCCGCGGCCACCGAGGCCAGAGAATCCGCAAGCCGCTCATCACCCTCGGCGAGCATGACCGTCTTCACCGAGTCGGCGCGAGGAGTCGCCAGAAGCAGCCCCAAAGCCGAGAAGACACCGGAATGCGGTGGAATCAACACCTCGCCGATCCCGAGCCGTCCCGCTAGGCGGGTGGCATGGAGGCCACCGGCCCCGCCAAAAGCGACCAGGACCGACTGACGTGGGTCCGAGCCTTCTTCGACTGAGACGGCGCGCAGAGCCCGCTCCATGTGGGCGTCGACCACCTCGAGGACACCATTGACCACTCGATCCACATCGAGTCTCGCTCGGCTGGCGAGTCGTCTCGCCGCGGTCTCACCGGCCCCGATGTCGAGACGGACCGTTCCCCCCAAGGCGAGATCGGTGGGGATGTTCCCGGCGAGGACGTTGGCATCGGTGACCGTGAGACTGGTGCCCCCCATCCCGTACACCGCGGGGCCAGGACTGGCCCCCGCCGATCTGGGCCCGACACGCAAGGCGCCACCCTGGTCGACCCAGGCCATGCTTCCCCCGCCGGCGCCGATGGTGCGGATCGGAACCGAGGGGACCCGGTTGACCCGACCGGCGACACGGTGCCCGGTCCCCACCGCAGGCACCCCGTCCGAGATACGGCACACGTCGGTCGAGGTGCCTCCCATGTCGAAGGAGATCACCGAGTCGTGGCCGTGATGAGAGCCGACCGCGGCAGCGGCTACCGCTCCCCCGGCGGGGCCTGAGAGGACCATCCGCCCGGCCACGGCGGCCGCATCGGCGAAGGGGATCAGACCACCCGCCGAGGTCATCACCAGCCGCGATCTCATCGGGAGACGATCGTCGAGCCTGGTCAGGTAGTCGGCCACCGAAGGGGTCAGATACGCCGAGAGCACGGTCGTGGCAAGACGCTCGTACTCCCTGAACTCGGGTGACACCACCGACGAGAGCACATGCGGCAACGACAGACCTTCGGCCAGAGCCGCCTCTTTCGACCCGTCCCGATAGGAGTCGAGCAAGACGACGGCCACGATGTCCGCGTCGGCGACTGTGCCCGGGTCGGAATGGCGCAGATGGCGGGGGACGAGTGGCTTGGGGCGGTCCACCGAGGAGTCGTAGAGGGAGGGCCGGTCCTGTCGGCCGATCTCGATCATGTCCTCGTATCCGGGATCGGTGACGAGACCAACCCGGGCTCCCCGCTCTTCGAGAAGGGTGTTGGTGGCCGCGGTCGTCCCATGGAGGAACATGTCGGAGTCGAGACCTGACACTGCAGCCGCCACGCCGTCCGACTGATCAGGGGTCGTGGGTACCTTTCGCCCCCAGAGGGTGCCGTCGCCGATCATCACCACGTCGGTGAACGTCCCGCCGACATCCACTCCGATGATCGCGCCCACTGGTTACGCTCGGGCGCACATGGCTGTCAGAGTCGAGCAGACCCCCAACCCCAACGCCTTGAAGTTCTCGGTGGGTGAACAGGTCGGAGGGCCGGGCACATATGTCAAAGGTGCAGAGCCCGAGGAGAGCTTCGTCGCCGACCTCCTCGCTCTCGAGGGAGTCGCCAGTGTGTTCTTCACGGCTGACTTCGTGACCATTTCCAAGACTCCCGACGGGTCATGGGAGGTTATCGCCCCGGAGGCGTCGGGGATCCTAGAGATTCACTTCGGCGACTGAGTCAGGGCCTTAGCGTCACCGGACGCCTCACCCCGTCGCCACCCTCGGCCATCACCACGACCTCCCAGCTGCCGTCGGCGAGTTGAAGGCCGCCCACGATCTCGCCCTGCCCCTCGATCAGGGCGGCCACCTCGGGGGGCAACTCCACGAGCGAGACGGCGGCGGGCTCTCCCGTAGGGGCCGGGCGGACGGTCGGCGCGGCGACGACTCTCGCCAACCCATCCTCACCGATCTCGACCTCGACCCCCACCAGAAGGGGAGCCTGCCTCACGAAACCCGTCTCCTCTGCGGAAGACAACGAGCGGACCAGAACTTCGACGTCGAAGGAGAGCGGGCCGGTCTGGGTGACTGCCTGGGTGCCCGCCCAGTCGACGAACACCTGGACTCCCTCGGTCGAGACCGGGAGCGGGACTCCCGAGGGGAGCAGGGAAGACAGAGTCATCCGGGACTCCTCGGATCCGTCGATCGACACGTACTCGACGGCGAACCACTCGGCGTGGCTTCCCGCCTGATCGATCAGCCGCTCGGGATCGACCGCATAGAGGTCGGCCTCGGCGACCACGATCGGGCTCGTCACCGTCGAAGCTGTCGAGCCCATGTTCGATGTGACCGTGGCCGCCGGGACCGTCGTCGCCACCGGAGCATCAGCCGACGCAGACGGCAGCGGCTGATTGCGGGTGAAGGAGTAGGCGAGCGCCCCCAAGGTCACCGCCCCGGCGACGGCGTAGACCATCCATTGGCGGTCGTTTCCCCTCTTCTCGAGGGTCTCCCAGGGGATTCGCTCGTATACCTCGGTCCGCTCCGGCTCCATGAATGCAACGTATGGCGCCGCCACCACCGGTTCAAGAGGGTCGTCACCCAATTGCCCGGATCCTGGGAACCAACGGGTCCCTGGCTATCGTCTCTTATCAAATGGCATTCAACCCCGACCCCAAACCGGGCCGCTGGATCCTTCCCCTGGTCGTCTTGGGGATGATCGCATTCACCTATTTCTTCGTGCGCGAGTTGCCCGAGGCGTCCACGGAGACCACGCTCATCGCAGGAGACGGCACCACCACCACCACACTCGACGGCGGGGAGTTGTCGACCACCACGACCACCGGTCAGTCAAACCTCGATCCGGCCACGCAGGCATATCTGGATGAGATCGATGCCATCGACGAGGAACTGCAGGTGCAACGCACCGAGATAGTCACTGTCAACACCGGTTTCAACCAGGACCCCCGCGAGGTCGAGTTCTCCGACGCGGAAGACCGGTTCGAGGCAGTGCAGGCGGCCACCCAGGCGCTCGCCGATCGCTTGCGCGCCCTGACACCACCGGTTGGCCTGGAGGCCAACCATGGGACGCTGCAAACCGCCCTCGACCTGGCGGTGGTCACCGCCGGAGAGGCGTTGGACGGTCTGCGCTCCACCGACACCGGTGAGCGGAGGAACAATGCCGTCGAGGGGTACGTGACCGCGGCGACCGACTACGACACCGAGGTCACCAACACTCACAACGCCGCCACGGGCTAGCCCTTGGCCACCCCCCATGGAAAGGCAGCGGGGTGGCCGTTGACACGGCCACCCCGCTCCAGGGGAATCTGTCAGTTGACTTCTAGGGGCGGCCGGGGGCAGACCCCGACTTTCCGGGCTTGCCGTCCTCGCCCCATTTGTCCAGCACGTGCTGGGGAGGGCCCCGACGACCGCCGTTGCCGGCGCCTTCGACATCGTCACCGGTGTCACTGTGGACACAGTCGGCCCCGACGGTGGTGAACGAGACGTTGCCGTCTTCGATCGGCTCGGGATCCTCTTCAGGCTCGAACTCGGGATCAGCGAGCACCTGCTGATCATCCTTGCCCAAGTCGGACTGGGCGATGTGACGCACCACGCACCCGCGGTTGGGACCGTCGTAGAGAGAGTTGAACAGCTTCATGAACATGCCGTGGTTGACCTGGCCGTTGGGCCCGGTGACATAACCGCCGTTGAGCTCGCCACAGTCACCCGGGTCGATCCCCTCGGCCTCGGGATCGAAGATGCCCTCGGAGTCGAGCTCGTGGAGGGTGATGCTCTCCCCGTCGAAGGTGTAGCCGTAGACGATCTCGTCTTCTCCTTCACCAGCGGCTAGCCCGCAGGCTTCGAGCAGCTCATCGAAGTCGGCGAAGAGGATCTCGGCCAGAGCTTCCTGATCCGGCTCGTAGTCGAGGGAGGTGACATTCCACATGAAGAACTGACTGTCTTCGTCGTATCCGTAGTTGAAAACGGTGTCGTTCTCCTCATCCGTGGCCGCCATGGCCAGACCGGAGAGGGCGAACAACCCGATGATTGCGAGGACAGCTATGCCGCCACGTTTCACTCTTCGCACTGACTCGTCTCCTTGCTGTCGTTCCCAGCTCGGCTTCTGCCTGAGTAATCGCCGGGGGAGGCGAAATGGTTACGGCCCAAATCTTGCCCGGGTTGACGAGGGCAAAGTCACACGGCGAAGGGGCCGGACTGCCGCCCGACCCCTTCTCCGATCGCCAGGGCGATCGACCTAGATGTCGTAGTAGAGGTGGAACTCGTAGGGGTGGGGACGCAGTCTGACCGGGTCGATCTCATGCTCTCGTTTGTAGGAGATCCAGGCGTCGATCAGACCCTCGGTGAACACACCCCCCTGCAACAGGAAGTCGTGGTCGGCTTCGAGGGCGGCCAGGGCCTCGTCGAGACTGCCCGGGACCGAAGGCAGACCCTCAAGCTCAGCCGGAGGAAGGTCATAGATGTCCTTGTCCACCGGGTCGTGGGGCTCGGTCTTGTTCTGAACGCCGTCGAGACCGGCCATCAGCATCGCGGCGAAGGCCAGGTAGGGGTTGGCGGCCGGGTCGGGACAGCGGAACTCGAGACGTTTCGCCCCCGGGCTCTGGCTGTACTGGGGGATACGCACCGCCGCCGAACGGTTCCGGCTGGAGTAGACCAGGTTGACCGGAGCCTCGTAGCCCGGCACCAGCCGGTGATAGGAGTTGGTGGTCGGCGCGGCGAACGCCAGCACGGCCCCGGCATGCTCGAGCAGGCCACCGATATACCAACGGGCCAGGTCGGACAGGCCCGCATACCCGCTCTCGTCGTACATCAGCGGCTCGCCGTCCTTCCACAGCGACTGATGGGTGTGCATCCCCGAGCCGTTGTCCTCGAAGATCGGCTTCGGCATGAACGTCACCGTCTTGCCCACTTCCCACGCCGTGTTCTTGACGATGTACTTGTACATCGTGACATTGTCCGCGGTCCTGAGCAGGGTGTCGTACTTGATGTCGATCTCGGCCTGGCCGGCGGTGCCCACCTCGTGGTGCTGCACCTCGATCTCGATCCCGGCCTGCTCCAACCGGTGGGTCATCTCCGAGCGCAGGTCCTGGAAGTGGTCGGTGGGGGGAACGGGGAAGTAGCCCTCCTTGTAGCGGGGCTTGTACCCGAGGTTTCCGCCGTCTTCGAACTCACCCGAGTTCCAGGCCCCCTCCACCGAGTCGACGAAGTAGAAGCCCGAGTTCTGATCCTGGCCAAATCGGACGTCGTCGAAGATGTAGAACTCGGCCTCGGGCCCCCAGTAGGAGGTGTCGGCGATACCGGTGCTGACCAGATACTCCTCGGCCTTCTTGGCCACGTAGCGAGGGTCCTTCTCATAGGGCGAGCCGGTGACCGGGTCGTTCACATAGCAGTAGAGGATGAGGGTCTTTCTCGACCTGAAGACGTCCTCGACCGCGGTGTCGGGGTCGGGGATCAGGATCATGTCGGATTCCTGGATGTCCTGGAACCCGCGAATCGAGGAGCCGTCGAACCCGAACCCGTCTTCGAAGGAATCCTCGGTGAGCTGATGGGTGGGGACGGTGAAGTGCTGCACCTGGCCGGGCAGGTCACAGAAACGCAGGTCGACGAACTCATAACCCTCGCTCTCGACGAGGGTCAAGACGTCGGCAGCCGTCTTGGTCACGATGCCTCCTTTTATCTTCGGTCGCGAACCGATTGCTTTGTATCGGGCGTCGGTTGCCGACCGATTGCTGAAATGTGAACACTGTGTTTCACCGTCTCCACAGCCCGCCCAATTACCGTCCACGGGGCCGTTGCAGGCCGATAATCGGACGGTGATCGACCTCTACCGGTGGGACGAGTCCGGAAGGTGCACCCTCGAGGGGGGTGCAGCATCCCTTTCCGTCGCAGAGGGGGAGTGGGTGTGGGTCGATGTGGTCGGGGCGAGCCACGAGGAGATTCGCTCCATCGCCGAGCAACTCGGGCTCGACGAAGCCTCGATCGAGGAGTCGTTCGCCCCCGCCGGCCTGCCGGTGGTCGAGGAGCACGTCGATCAGATCTATCTGGTCCTCCACGGCTTCTCAACGGGATCCGGTGAGCGTCTGTCCGCCTCCGAGATCGACCTGTTCATCGGGAAGAATTTCCTCGTCACCATTCGGGATGGACCCCGGGACACCATCGAGCTCCTCAAGGAGCGACTGTCCGAGGAAGACGGCGTTCCGGTGTCGTCGCCCGCCGGATTGCTCGCGTTCATGGCCCTGGGAGCGGTGCGGGCCTATGGCCCCCTGATCCTCGAGCTGGAGAGACAGGTCGATAACCTCGAGGAGATGGCGATTCGGGGAGACCCGCAGACCGCGGTGGAGGTCCATGCGCTGCGTCGTGACGTGATCTTTCTACGGCGCGCCCTCGGCCCCCAGTTCGATGTGTACGAGGACCTCTCCGAGTCGGGGCACCCCGCCATCGACGACGATGCCCGCCACCTCTTCGTCCGGGTCGCCGGCCAGCATCGGCGTGCCCTCGAAGCGCTCGAGTCGGGAAGAGCGCTGCTCGGGTCGGTCCTCGAAACCTATCGGGGCGCCGTGGCCGACCAGACCAACGAGATCATGAGGGTCCTCACCGTCTTCTCCGCCATCCTCTTGCCGCTGACGCTCATCGCCGGGCTCTGGGGAATGAACTTCGTCGATGTGCCCGGAGCCGACATCCGGTGGGGATTCTGGGGGGTCATCGCCGCGATGTCTGTGCTCGTGATCGGAGTTTGGGTCTATTTCAGCCGCCGCGGGTTCATCGGAGCACCCCGTCTCAGAGACCTCCCCAAGGCCGTCGGGCTCGGGCTGTTCACCATCGGGACCGCTCCGATCCGGGTGGTGGCCGGAGGGATCCGACACCTGGGGAAGAGCGAGGAGTGAGGGGGGGCGCGGGCCGGGCGGTGACCCCGACCCTTGCCCACGCGACCCACTGACTACCGTCGCGAAACGTCATGTCAGCGACGATCGTGCTCGGTGCCCAATGGGGCGACGAAGGCAAGGGCCGGGTCGTCGACTACTTCGCCGAAAACGCCGACTACGTGGTCCGGTTCCAGGGTGGCAACAACGCGGGTCACACCATCGTCGTCGACGGGGACAGGCTCGCCCTCTCCCTGATCCCCTCCGGGATCCACTATCCCCA
Source organism: Acidimicrobiia bacterium (assembly GCA_035512955.1). Lineage (GTDB taxonomy): Bacteria > Actinomycetota > Acidimicrobiia > Spongiisociales > ZC4RG35 > JANQRA01. The sequence goes on along the minus strand of DATKCZ010000032.1, from coordinate 43,122 downwards.
CTGCACCCCGGTGATCGCCTCGGGGACCGTCATCGACCCCGCCGTGCTCCTCGCCGAGATGGACATGGTCGCCGGCAAGGGCCTCGACCCCTCCCGGGTGCGGGTCTCCTCCAACGCCCATCTGATCATGCCTTATCACCGCAAGCTGGACGCCGTGATCGAGCGGTACCTGGGCACCAACCAGATCGGCACCACCAAGAAAGGGATAGGCCCTGCCTACGCGGACAAGTACTCCAGGTTCGGGATAAGGGTCCAGGACCTCTTCGATCCCAAGATCTTCGCCAAGAAAGTGGAGGCGGCGCTCGTCGAGAAGAACAAGATCCTCCCCCGTGTCTACAACACGCTGCCGATGGACCCAACCGAGATCATCGAGGAGTACCTCGACTACGCCGAACCGCTCCGGCCCCATGTCACCGACACGTCACTGCTTCTCCACGATGCGATAGGCGAGGGCAGGTCGGTCCTCTTCGAAGGTGCTCAGGGGACACTGCTCGACATCGATCACGGCACCTATCCGTTCGTGACCTCTTCGAACCCGACCGCGGGAGGGGCGGTGGTCGGCTCGGGGATCGGTCCCAAGGACATCGACGAGGTGATCGGGGTGGCCAAGGCCTACATCTCCCGGGTGGGCACGGGACCGTTCCCCACAGAGCTCCATGACGAGGTGGGTGAGACCATGATCGAGTTGGGAGGTGAATACGGGACGGTCACCGGGCGCCGCCGCAGGTGCGGGTGGCTCGACCTCCTCGCCCTCCGCTACGCGGTCAGGGTCAACAGTCTCACCAGGGTGTTCCTGACCAAGCTCGACATCCTCTCGGCCTTCGAGACGATCAAGGTGGCCACGGCCTATCGCTCCGGCGACGACCACTTCACCGAGTTCCCTTCCCAACAGTCCGTCCTCTACAACTGCGAGCCGATCTACGACGAGCTCAGCGGGTGGGGTGACGACATCACGGAGGTGCGTTCCCTCGACGATCTGCCCAAAGCGGCCCGCGCCTACATTGAGTACATCGAGGATGCGATGGGAGTGCCCATAGGTTGGGTGTCGGTTGGCCCGGAACGGTCGCAACTGATCGAGAGCCGATGAGAGTCCTCCTGATCGGGTCGGGCGGGCGGGAACATGCCATCGGCTGGAAACTCGCCAATTCGTCCCGGGTGGATGAGCTGATCTCGCTTCCAGGTAACCCGGGCCTCGCCGAGCTCGGGCCCATCGTCGAGGGGATCGCCGTCGAGGATGTCGGGGCGATAGCCGCCATGGCCCGGCTCCACGACATCGACCTAACCGTGGTCGGCCCCGAGGCGCCCCTGGCCGCCGGCATCGCCGACGCCATCGGCCGTCTCGGCATTCCGGTGTTCGGCCCAACCCGCGCCGCGGCCCGCCTCGAGTCGTCTAAGGCCTTTGCCAAGGAGGTGATGGTCAGGGCGGGGGTGCCCACCGGCGGTGGGGAGAGCTTCACCGACCCCACGATGGCCAAGCGGCACCTGGAGCGCTCCGAAGGGCCCTATGTGGTCAAGGCCGACGGTCTCGCCGGGGGGAAGGGGGTTCTCGTCACCGAATCGCGCACCGACGCCACCTCCTGGGTCGACCACTGGATCGAGACGGGCCCGATCGTCATCGAGGAGTTTCTCGACGGGCCGGAGGTGAGTGTCTTCGCGGTGTGCACCGAATCGACTGCGGTGCCACTCGAGCCGGCCCGGGATTACAAGCGGCTCCTCGAGGGTGATGAGGGGCCCAACACCGGGGGCATGGGCTCGTACTCTCCGGTGGCCGATCTCCCCCCCGATCTGGTGGACCGCACCATGAGGGAGGTGATCAACCCGACCCTGGAGCAGATGAGATCGGAGAACACTCCGTTCACCGGCTTTCTCTACGCAGGCCTGGTCCTCACCGAACAGGGCCCAAAGGTCCTCGAGTTCAACGTCCGGCTGGGGGATCCGGAGACCCAGGCGGTGCTTCCCAGGATGACCAGCGACCTGGTCGATGTCCTCGAGGGGGCCAGGCCGGAATGGTCGCAGTTGGCCACGGTCAACGTGGTGCTGGCCGCCCGTGGTTATCCGACTGCCCCGGAGAGGGGTGCTGAGATCAAGGGATTCAACGGCGGTCTGCCCGGCGACGTCCTCATCTTCCAGGCCGGCACGGTGGCCGAGGGCAAGAAGCTGTTCGTCGATGGGGGGCGGGTGCTCAACGTCGTCGGGAAGGGAGAGACCATCGACCAGGCGCGGGACCGCGCCTACCAGGCGGCGGAGAAGATCACCTGGCCGGGCGTGCAATACCGGAGGGACATCGCCGGCTGAACAGAGAGGAGGGTCCAATCGACCCCCAATCCCCCCGTTTGGTCCCCGTTGGTCACCCCCACCGGTCATGCCGTACAAAGCACCAGGGACCCGGCCAGATACATGGATCGGTATGGAGGACGGGCTGAGTCGATCGACGCCGTTTGGCCCGGTTACCGTCTGAGTCGATGATTCACAAAGTCGCCATCGTCATGGGGTCGGGCAGCGACCGCCCGATCATGGACAAGGCCGGGGAGATGCTCGTCCGGTTCGGGATCGAGCACGACACCAGGGTTCTCTCTGCCCACAAGACCCCGGACCAGGCCATGGAGTTCGCCGAGACCGCGGCCGGTGACGGATTCGGAGTGATCATCGCCGGGGCGGGTAAGGCCGCCCACCTCGCCGGGGTGATGGCGGCCAAGTCGTTGCTCCCGGTGATCGGGGTGCCGATCAGCGCCACATTGGACGGGATGGACGCGCTCCTCTCCACGGTGCAGATGCCCACCGGGATCCCGGTCGCCACCGTCGCTATCGACGGGGCGGCCAATGCCGCCCTCCTCGCGGTCGCCATCCTGGCCATCGGCGACGCCGAGTTGACCGACAAGCTCGCCCGCTATCGAGAGGACCTCGCCGAGAAGACCCTGGCGGGGTGAAGGACGACACGGACCGATAGCATCGAGGGGACATGAGCGAGATCTCCTTCGACAAGCCCGACCCACACGACTTCCTCGGCATCGACTCACTCCTGAGCGAAGATGAGCGCCTCCTGAGAGACACCGTGCGCAGCTACGTCGAGAAGGAGATCAAGCCCCACGTGGCGGACTGGTGGGACGAGGGGGTCATCCCCCACCACGATTTGGCCCGGGCCTTCGGCGAGTTGGGGATGCTGGGGATGCACCTCGAGGGATACGGGTGCGCAGGGACTTCCGCGACCGCCTACGGGCTGGCCAGTCTCGAGCTCGAGGCGGGTGACTCGGGGATTCGCTCTTTCGTGTCGGTGCAAGGCTCGTTGTCCATGTTCCCGATCTGGAAGTTCGGCTCCGAGGAGCAGAAGCAGACCTGGCTGCCCCGCATGGCCAAAGGCGAGGTCATCGGGTGCTTCGGCTTGACCGAGCCCGACTCGGGATCGGACCCGGCGTCGATGCGGACCAATGCCCGCCGCGACGGCTCCGACTGGGTGATCAACGGCACCAAGATGTGGATCACCAACGGTTCGATCGCCGACGTCGCCATCGTGTGGGCCCGAACCGATCATGCAGTGCGGGGCTTCATCGTCCCCACCGACACACCCGGGTTCTCCGCCCACGACATCAAGAAGAAGGCTTCGCTGCGCGCCTCGGTCACCTCTGAGCTCGTCCTGGACGACGTGAGGCTGCCCGACGACTTCGCACTCCCCGGCGTGGCCTCGATGCGCGGACCGTTGTCGTGTCTCAACGAGGCGCGGTTCGGCATCGTCTTCGGGGCGATGGGATCGGCCCGCGACTGCTACGAGACCGCCCTCGGCTACGCCAAGGAGCGGGAGCAGTTCGACCGGCCCATCGGTTCGTTCCAGCTCACCCAGAAGAAGCTGGTCGAGATGATGGTGGCCGTGCAGAGGGGCACGCTGGTGGCTCTGCACCTAGGGAGACGGAAAGACGAGGGAACCCTCAGCCCCGAACAGGTCTCTTTCGGCAAGTTCGACAACGTCCGCAATGCCCTCGAGGTGGCCCGTACCGCCAGGTCGATCCTCGGTGCCAACGGGATCACCCTGGAATACCCGGTCTTCCGCCACATGGCCAACCTGGAAACGGTGTTCACCTACGAGGGCACCAACGAGATCCACACCCTGGTCATGGGTCAGACCATCACCGGTCTCGACGCCTTCTCCTGAACCTCGGCCACCTTTCTGTGGGTGGAACGAGCGGTGGACGCCAGTTCCACTCACAGAAACTCGTGGAGGTCCCCGTTTCGACCGATCACCACGTCATCGAGGTCGAGCCAGTCGGCGATCAGCTCGAGCTCCTTGCGGAGGGCACGGCCCACCGCCTTCTTGTCGACGTCGGGCTCGGCGAACGCCCCCGGCACTTGAAGCCGCCGGTCCCTGCGGCTGGTCTTGAGATCGACCCGGGCCACCAGGTCGCCGTCGTGCAGGAAGGGGAGAACGTAGTACCCATAGACCCGCTGGGGCTCCGGCACGTAGATCTCGATGCGATAGTGGAAACCCCAGAGCCGTTCCACCCGGGCACGGTGCCAGATCAGGTTGTCGAATGGTGACAGCAGCGCCGTCCCCCGCGCCGATCGGGGAAGGATGGCTTCCGGGTGCAGATAGGCCCCCTTGTCCCAACCGTCGACCTCCACCTCCACGAGCTCACCGGCCTCGACGAGACGTCTCAGCACCGGTCGGGCGGCGGGCATGCGGATGCGGTAGTAATCGGCGAGGTCGTCGGCGGTGGCCACTCCCATCGAGGCAGCCGATGCCATCAACAGCTCCGCCAGTGCTTCATCGTGGCCCGGCTCGGGGGCTTCGAGATGTTTCCTCGGGATGACCCGCTCCGGCAGGTCGTAGAGCCTGACGAAGTTGGGGCGGTGTGACGTCGTAACCCTTCCCTGGACGAAGAGCATCTCCAATGCCAGCTTGCCGTTGGACCAGTTCCACATCGTGCCGGAGCCCCGTTCACCGGGGTCGTCGAGATCCCTGGTTTGTAGCGGCCCCTTCCGCCGAACCTGATCGAGGACGTTCTCGAGATAGCCGGGCTGCTCGGCGAGCAGTCTCTCCATTCGACTCCACGTCCAGCCGTGGTTCATCCGCCAGCGGAACAGGCGATGCTGCGGGGATGGCATCACCGAGGCCATATGCCCCCAGTACTCGAACATCTCACCCGACTTCCACAGCCAGTCGTCGAGAGCCGGGCGGTCGTAAGGACCGATCCTCGAGAAGAAAGGCATGTAATGGGCCCGACTGAACACGTTGACCGAGTCGAGCTGGACCACGCCGATCTGATCGACCATTTTGCGGAAGTGCCTCACATCGACCCGACCCGATGCCCTACCGTCGGTGAAACCCTGAGCAGCGAGCGCGTACCGCCTGGCCTGGTCGTTCCTCATCCTGCGCATCGAGGTCTCAAACTAACCGCCGTGGCATCATCTCCCCCGTGATCGAGCGCTACACCCTCCCCGAGATGGGCGATATATGGACAGATCGGCGACGGTTGGAGACCTGGAAACTGGTCGAGGTCGCCGCCCTCGAAGCCTTCGAGGACCGAGGGACGATCCCCCCGGGGGTGGCGTCCGCCGTCAAGGCGGCCGAGTGCCCCACCGCAGAGCAGGTAGCCGAGAGGGAGGCGATCACCAACCACGATCTGGCCGCCTTCGTCGACCTGCTCGGTGCGGCGGCGGGTGAGGAGGCGGCCGGCTGGGTCCACTATGGGCTGACCTCGTCCGACGTGTTGGACACCGCGGGAGGACTGCTGCTCAAGGAGGCTTCCGCGGTGCTCGCAGCCGCCCTCTCCGAGTTGCGGGCCACGGTGGTGCGACGGGCGATCGAGCACCGCAGCACCTACATGGTGGGTCGCACCCACGGCATCTGGGCCGAGCCGACCACATTCGGGCTGAAGCTGGCCGGCTGGGCGTTCGAGCTGGCCCGGGGCCAGGAGAGGTTGGCCGCGACACGCGCCGCCGTCTCCGTCGGCAAGATCTCCGGTGCGGTCGGCACCTATGCCCACGTTCCCGCCGAGGTCGAGGAGGCGGTTTGCGCCCGCCTCGGTCTCGGGATCGAGCCGGCATCCACCCAGGTGATCGCCCGGGACCGACATGCCCAGTATCTCTCCACACTCGCCCTGATCGGCGCATCCATCGAGCGGATGGCCACCGAGGTGCGCCATCTCCAGCGTTCCGAGGTGGGTGAGGCCCGCGAGGGCTTCGAACCGGGTCAGAAGGGCTCGTCAGCCATGCCCCACAAGCGCAACCCGATCCTGAGTGAGCGGATGACCGGGTTGGCCCGTCTGCTGCGGGGGTATGCCCAGGTGGGGTTGGAGAACGTCGCCTTGTGGCACGAACGGGACATCTCGCACTCCTCGGCGGAGCGGGTGGTGCTACCCGATGCCTCCATCGTCGCCCACTACATGCTGGTGAGGTTCGAGCGCCTCGTCGACGGCCTGGTAGTCGACAAGGAGAGGATGGCGGCCAATCTGGAGTCGACCAGGGGCCTGGTCTTCAGCCAGGCGGTGTTGCTCGCCCTCATCGAGGCGGGGATGACCCGGGACCAGGCCTATCGCATCGTGCAGCGCAACGCCATGGAGGCCTGGGATCGGAGGAAACATCTGCGGGACCTCCTCTCCGCCGACCCCGAAATCACCCTGACCGACGCCGAGATCGCCTCCTGCTTCTCGCTCGAGCGCATCGACGAGACCGCCTCCCCGGTGTTCACCCGTCTCGAGGCCCTGGTCGACTGATCAGATCTCGCACCGACGTGCAACCCGGACGATCGACGCGTCTACCCGAGGTCGTACACCGCCGACAGCTCGCGTCTGAACGTGGTGGCGGGAAGGAGGACCTGGGCGCCGTATGAGGTGCGGTAGTTGGAGACCGATATCGAGAACCGTCGGACCTGGTCCTTCGAGATGCCCCGGTACTTCCAGGCCGCGCCGACCGCCTGGCCGAACGACCACGACGAGTCGACACGCACCGAGGCGGCCACTGCGGAGAGCTTGTCCGCCAGCGAGGCGGGCGAGGAGAATCCGGCGGCATTTCCCGCGAGCTGGAACAAGACATCTTGCTGACGCCGCTGTCTGCCGAAGTCGGACCCGCCCACCGCCCTCCACTCCTCCCCGACCAGCTCCTCGGCGTGGCGGGACCGAACCCAGGCGAGGGCGGTCTCGCCGTCGACCGTCTGACAGCCCGGCGTCTCGATGAGCAGATGCGACTTGGCGTCCCGGGTGGGGTTGTCGACACAGACCGTGATCCCACCCATCACGTCGACGACCCGGGCGAACCCGCCGAAGTTGATCCTGGCGAGATGGTCGACCGCGATGCCGGTGTAGTCATCGACCATGATCGCCAGCAGCTCCGACCCTGAGGCCACCCCGGAGCAGCCACCCAGCCCGGTGTTGAGCCGGGTGAACGACTTCTTGCACAGGTTCCAGACATAGAGGTCCCGGGGAAGGCTGACCATGATCGCGGCGCCTCCGGCGGTGGGTTGGAGAGCGAGGATGATGGTGTCGGCCAGATACCCCGAGGCGTCGGTCCCCACCAGCAGGTAGGACTCGAAGACACCGTCATCGATGGGCTCACCGAGGGCGGCGGTGTTGAACGGCGGGGCGTCGGGGACTTCGGCCAGGCGCGCGGCGATGCGCTCCAACTCGGCGGCGATGTCGTAGACGGGCTCGTCATAGAAGTCGAAGATGGTCGAGGGAGTGCTCCCCAGCACCGCGTTGGGGGTGTCCTCTATCGCCGATCGCGCCTCGTCGGGGTCGAACTCCTCGACGGCCACCGTGCCCAGCGCAACGCTCACCTGATAGGCGTAGAAAGCCCCGAGACCGAGGAGAGTTCCCACCAACAGGACTGTCAGGGCTCGCCACGGGTGGAAGACGACGTACTTGACGAGAGCCAAAGCTCGCGAAACTCTACGTCATCCGGCGGTCTGGCCCTGGTTGATGTGGACGGTCCCGGTGAACAACGCCACGATACGCCCGTCCGACCGGGTCACCTCGGCCCGATAGGTCCCGAGGGCCCTCCCCCGGGACAGCTCTCTGACCCGGGCCGACAACCTGTCACCGGGCCGACTCGCCGCGATGAGCACGAGATGGGTGTCGATGGCCACCGCGGGGTCGCCTGCCGAGTTGGAGGCGAGCGAGAAGGCACAGTCGGCGAGCGAGAAGACCATTCCGCCATGACCGACACCGAGAAAGTTGGCGTGAGAATCGGTGACCTCCATCGCCACCACGATCACATCGTCAGCGACCTCGACCAGCTCGATACCCAGCCCGGCCGCATAGGAGTCATCAGCCAGCAGCTCCCGCACACGCAGACGATCGAATCCGCTCACGGAGGCAGGCTAGAGCAGGCCGGCGACGACGCTACGCTCCCGCGGCGTGTTGGCACTCCCACACATCGCATCGGGGAAGGTCAGAGAGATCTATGAGATCGACTCGGATCACTTTCTCTTCGTGGCCACCGACCGGATCTCCGCCTACGACGTGGTGCTCAACCAGACCATCCCGGACAAGGGCCGGGTCCTTACCGGGCTGAGTCTCCACTTCTTCGACTTCCTCGACACTCCCAATCACCTGGTGACGACCGACCTCTCAGCCGTCGACGGTCTCACCGCGGAGCAGCGGGAAGACATGGCCGGCCGGGCGATGGTGGTGCGCAGGGCCGAGGTGGTCCCCATCGAGTGTGTGGTCCGCGGCTACCTGTACGGATCGTCGTGGAGGGAGTACCGCGACGGTGGCGGGCCGACCACCGAGCACCTGCCGGACGGTCTCAGGCTGGCCGACCATCTGGACGAGCCGATCTTCACCCCGGCGACCAAGGCGGCCTCGGGTCACGACGAGAACATCACCGAGGCCCGGACACGAGAGATTCTCGGGGATGCCCTCTACGAGGAACTACGGGCCAGGTCGCTCGACATCTACACCCGGGCCAACGAGTACGCCGCCGACCGGGGGGTGATCCTCGCCGACACCAAGTTCGAGTTCGGTCACGCCGAGGGCGAGCTGCTGCTCATCGACGAGGTCCTGACCCCGGACTCCTCACGGTATTGGCCTGCAGACGAGTACCAACCCGGTGGGGAGATCCCCTCGTTCGACAAGCAATACGTGCGTGAATGGTTGGAACGCCAACCTTGGGATAAGACCCCGCCCCCGCCCGACCTCCCCGATGAGATCGTCGCCGGGACCCGGGCCCGGTACGTCGAGGCATACCAGCGCATCACCGAGAAGAGTTTCGACGACTACCTGGCCGGCAAGTGAAGGTGACCGTGACAATCGATCGGCGTCCCGAGATCGCCGATCCCGAGGGAACCACGGTGAAGAGGGCTCTCCACGAGCTCGGCTTCACCGAGACCACCGCGGTGCGGATGGACCGGGTCATCCACATGGAAGTCGATGGAGACGATCCCCAGAAGGTCAAGACGAGGGTCGAGGAGATGTGTCGGCAACTCCTCGCCAACCCGGTGATCGAGGACTTCACCGTCGAGGTCGAGCGATGAAGGCAGCGGTGATCGTCTTCCCCGGGGTCAACTGCGAGCATGACGTGGTCCATGCCATCAGGGCGCTGGGCGGGGATGTCGAGTTGGTCTGGCATCGCGACACCGACCTCTCTGGTTTCGACGGGGTGATCCTTCCCGGCGGGTTCGCCCATGGCGACGCCCTCCGCACCGGCGCCATCGCCCGTCTCTCCCCGGCGATGGTCGAAGTGGCCCGTCTCGCCGCAGAGGGGGCGCCGGTTCTGGGGATCTGCAACGGCTGGCAGATGCTGTGCGAGGCGGGGCTCCTCCCCGGGGCCCACATCGCCAATCGCGACCTCTCGTTCATCTGCCGGTTCGTGGAGGTGGAGGTGGTGGACACCGGCTCCATCCTCACCCGCGCCGCCGAGCCGGGGCAGCGGCTGAGGATCCCGCTCAACTCGTATGAGGGCAATTGGGTCGACCCCTCGCGCACCGGGCGGGTGGTGCTCCGCTACGTCGAGGACCCCAACGGGTCCCAGGACCGGGCCGCGGCGGTGGCTAACGAGGCGGGCAACGTGGTAGGGGTCATGCCCCACCCCGAACGCGCCACCGAGGAGCTTCTCGGCTCGACCGACGGACAGATTCTCCTCGAGGGGTTTCTCCACTCCCTGGTCCCGGCATGACCACCACCCAGGAGCCGGTCCACCGGCAGCTCGGCATGAGCGACAACGAGTACCAATCAGTGCTAAACATCCTCGGCCGGGAACCGTGGCCCGCCGAGCTGGCCATGTACTCGGTCATGTGGTCGGAGCACTGCTCCTACAAGTCGTCGCGCACCCATTTGGGGAGGTTTCCCACCGAGGCCCCGTGGGTCGTGGTCGGACCGGGGGAGAACGCCGGTGTCGTCGACCTCGGCGACGGCTGGCTGGCGGCCCTTCGCATCGAGAGTCACAACCACCCGTCCTTCGTAGAGCCCTACCAGGGAGCGGCGACCGGTGTGGGCGGGATCCTGCGCGATGTGTTGACGATGGGGGCGCGCCCCATCGCCTTGTGGGACCAGATCCGGTTCGGGCCTCTGACCGAGCCGAAGAACCGCTACCTGTTCAAAGGAGTCGTCTCGGGCATAGCCGGCTATGGGAACGCGGTGGGTGTGCCCACGGTGGGCGGTGAGCTGGAGTTCGACGATTGCTATGCGGGGAACCCGCTGGTCAACGTGATGTGTCTCGGGCTACTCCACGAGGACCAACTCGTCCTCGGCACCGCGGGTGAGCCCGGGACGATCGCGGTGCTGTTGGGCAAGGCGACCGGGAGGGATGGCATCGGTGGCGCCAGCGTCCTCGCCTCGGCGTCGTTCGACGAGGGCTCCTCCGAGAAGCGCCCGGCCGTTCAGGTCGGCGACCCCTTCGAGGAGAAGAAGCTGATCGAGGCATGCCTCGAGCTCTATGAGAGCGACCTGGTAGTGGGAGTCCAGGACCTGGGTGCAGCCGGTATGTCCTGCGCCACCTCCGAGCCGGCGGGCCGTGCCGGAGTCGGGATCGAGGTCGACCTCGACGCGGTGCACACCCGGGAACAGGGGATGACGGCCCCCGAGCTGCTGATGTCGGAGTCCCAGGAGCGGATGATGGTTTTCGTCGACCCCGACCGGATCGACGCGGTGCTCGCCGTGGCCGACAAGTGGGAGATCGACTCGGCGGTGGTCGGCGAGGTCAACTCGGGCATCATGTTGCGGATTCATCACGACGGCGAGCTGGTGGCGGAGGTCCCTGCGGCATCGCTCGTCGATGACGCCCCGTTGTTCGACCGGCCGATGGCCCGTCCCGGGTGGCTCGACGCGGTCCAGGCGGCAAGCCGTGACGACACCGGGCTCGACATCGGGGACACCCTGAAGCGACTCCTCTCCGATCCGGCGATCGGATCGTCGGCATGGGTCCACCAGCAGTACGACCACATGCTGTTCCTCAACACGGTGCTCGGACCGGGTGGGGACGGGGCCCTGTTGCGCATCAAGGGGACCGAGAAGGCGTTGGCGGTCTCCACCGACGGCAACGGTCGCCTCTGCTATCTCGACCCACGCCGCGGTGCGGCTCGTCTGGTCCACGAGTCGGCCCTCAACGTGGCGGTGACCGGGGCACGGCCGATCGCAGTGGTGGACAATCTCAACTTCGGCAACCCGGAGAACCCCGAGGTGATGTGGCAGTTCCGGGAGTCGATCGAAGGGATGGCGGAGGCTTGCGAGGCTCTCGGCGTTCCCGTGGTCGGCGGCAACGTCTCCTTCTACAACGAGACCGCCGGGACCGACATCCACCCCACCCCGGTGGTCGGGATGCTCGGCCTGGCCGACCCGATGCCGGCCGATCCTCCCCGGCTGGGCGGAGCGGTGGACGGGATGGAGATCTGGGAGATCGGCCCGGCGGCGACCGGAAATCTCGCTGGATCGGCGGTGCAAAGGCTCGACGGCGAGTTGGGTGGGCTTCCCACCCCGCCCAACCACGAAATTGGCGTCGAGATGGTCGAGCTGGCCAACCGTCTGGCCCACGAGGCCCCGGTTCTCCACGACATCTCCGACGGGGGCCTCGCCGTCGCCCTCACCGAGATCTGCATCGCCTCCGGGGTCGGGGCCTCGGTCGAGACCGACCACCCGTTCTCCGAGGACCCCCACCGGTTGCTCGTCGTGGCCCCGGAGGGTTCGTTGCACCTCCCGGCCGGGATGTCGCGTCGCATCGGAACAGTGGGTGGAGACACCGTGGAGATCAACGGTGCCCGGGTCTCGATGCGCACCGCCGATGACCGGTGGCGTCACGCCATCGACCGAGCACTCTCGGGGTAACGCCCATAAGTCGTGGTTGGGCGGGGATTGCCCCTATTATCGCCATAGCCGCACCAGGTGGAGGCCAGCGAAACTTCGCTTCCCTGGTGACAAGGCGAAACTCTCACTCCGGTTGGATTGCCTCTTCGGCCGACACTCGATCCTCGTTCAGCAAATGGTTGCAACGCGATCAAGCGAGACCAGGAACCAACCACAGCCCAAAGTCTGTTGGGCCAGGAGTAGATCATGACATCCAAATTCGCCGGGCTCGGCTTGTCCGACCCCCTCGTCCGTGCCCTCGCCAAAGGTGGTATCGACGAGCCGTTCCCAATTCAGGAAGCCACCATCCCCACCGCTCTAGCCGGAGGCGATGTCTGCGGCATGGCGCCCACCGGCTCGGGCAAAACCCTCGCCTTCGGGCTGCCGATGCTGTCCAACGTTGGACGCGCCGATCGCAGACGGCCCAGGGCGCTGGTGCTCGCCCCCACCCGGGAGCTGGCCGAGCAGATCTACAAAGAGCTCGCCCCGCTGGCCAGGGTGGCCGGACGTAGCATCGTCGCCATCTACGGGGGGACGAGCTATGGCCCGCAGCGCAACGCCCTGAACAGAGGTGTTGACGTCCTGGTTGCCACTCCCGGCCGTCTCGAGGACCTCATGGATCAGGGCGCGGTCGACCTCGGAGAGGTCGACATCGTCGTGGTCGACGAGGCGGATCGCATGGCCGACATGGGATTTCTCCCCGCAGTGCGCCGGATCCTCGACAAGACGGCGAAACAACGTCAGACGATGCTGTTCTCTGCCACCCTCGACGGGGACGTGGCCGTCCTGGTCAGGGATTACCAGCGCAGCCCTGCCCGCTTCGAGTCGGAGAACACCGAAGAGGCGGCCGAGGTGAGGCATCACTTCTGGCTCGTCGATCACCAGGACCGAATCCGGCACACCGCCGACGTGATCGAGACGATGGGAAGGTCGATCGTCTTCACCCGGACCCGCCATGGAGCAGACCGTCTCGCCCGTCAGCTCGCCAGGACGGGCATCGACGCGGTCGCCATGCACGGGGGTCGCTCCCAGGGCCAGCGCAACCGCGCCCTCAAGGCGTTCTCCAGCGGACACGCCCAGGCACTGGTGGCCACCGACGTCGCCGCCCGTGGCATCCACATCGACGCCGTCGAAGCGGTGGTCCATTACGACCCGCCGGGGGACCAGAAGGACTTCCTGCACCGCTCCGGGCGGACCGGTAGAGCAGGAGCCGCCGGGACCGTGGTCAGCCTGGTGACCAGGGAGCACCGCCGCGCCATCGGCCACATCCAGAAATCGTTGCGTTTGAGCCAACCGATCATCGAGCCCAACATCGAAGAGCTCCGTATCACCCCGAGCAGCCCGAAGCAAGGCCCACCGAAGCGCCTTCGCGGCCCGGGCCCGGCTGCACCGATACCGACCAGGCCGTCGCCCCGGGCACCCGCCGGCACCAAGAGCCTCTACGTGGGCAATCTCCCCTGGCGGACCACCGCTGACGACCTCGACCGGGTGTTCAGAGTTCACGGTCAGGTGATCAGCTCCACCATCGCAATGAGAAAGGGCCGTTCGAAGGGATATGGGTTCGTCGAGATGATCGACGACTCGGCGCATCGCGCCATCGATGCCTTGAACACCACCGACTTCGACGGACGAAAGCTCGTGGTGCGGACGGCTCGTTAGTCGGCGCCCCCGAAAGGGCAACATCTCCTAGCCTCGGTGGTGTGACCGCCAAGCCTCTAGGGGCCATCCTCACCGGTGGCCGCAGCACCCGCATGGGTCGGGACAAGGCAGACGTCTTGGTGGCCGGTCGCCCCATGCTCGACCGGGTCTCGTCGGCGCTCTCGGCCATATCCGATCACCTCGTGTTGCTTGGGCCCGATCGAGAGGGTTGGGAATGCTGGCCCGACTCGGTGCATACCCAGGGCCCGCTGGCCGGCATCGCCACCGCCCTGGCCCGCACCGACTCCGACCGGGTCGCTCTCGTCGCAGTCGACCACCCCTTCGTCCGCCCTGGTTTCCTGCAAATGATCATCGGGATCGAATCGGAGTTGCCCGTGGTCCCCGTGGACGAGACCGGCATACGTCAGGTCACCTGCGCCATCTATCCCAAGTCGATCGCCGCAGCGGCTGAAGACGAGGCCAGGTCAGGAGGCTCCATCCAGACTCTGCTCGACCGGGTGTCATTTCGCCCCGTCGCCCCCGGGGAGTGGAGAGAGTGGGGTGAGGACGGACGCTCGTGGTTCAGTGCGGACTCGGAGCCGGCGCTGGCCCTGGGTGAGGCGGCATACCCCGACCCCCAACCCTAAAGCCTCAACGACTGCAGCCGCGACTCGATCAAGCGTCTCTCGGCCTGGTTCGAGCTGAGCGCCAGCGCCCTCTCGAACTCCTCTCGTGCCCCCGCCTCGTCTCCTGAGCGCCGCAGCAGCTCACCACGGGAAAGGTGAAATACGTGATACCCGTCGAGGTCGAGCCCCCGCATCGCCTCGAGCCCCGCAGCAGGGCCCCGGGCGTAACCCACCGCAACCGCCCTGTTGAGCCCGACCACCGGCGATGCCGTCATCGGCCAGAGCCGGTCGTACAGCGACACGATCCGGGGCCAGTCGGTCTCGTCCCACGAAACCGGTGCGCTATGGCAGGCAGCTATCGCCGCCTGGACTGCGTAGGGCCCCCCACCATCACCCAGACCGCCGACCAGGGCGAGACCCTCCTCGATCTCCGCACGGTTCCACTGCGACCTCCGCTGGTGCTCGAGCAGCACCAGGTTGCCGTGGGGATCGGTTCGGGTCTCCCATCGCGAGTGCTGGAGGAGCATGAGGGCCAACAGGCCCCGACACTCAGACGACTCGGGCAGGAGACCGGTGAGCATCCGACCCATGTCGATCGCCGAGGATGCCAGCTCGTCGCGCAGCAGGGTCTGGCCCGAGGAGGCGAAATACCCTTCGTTGAAGATCAGGTAGATCACGGAAAGGACCGCGTCGAGTCGCCCCGCGATCTCGTCGGCCCCGGGCACCTCGAAGGGAATACCTGCATCACGGATCTTGGCCTTGGCCCTGACCAGCCGTTGCGCCATGGTCGGCTCCGAGACGAGAAAGGCGTCGGCGATCTCCTTGGTGGTGAGACCACCGAGGGTGCGCAGGGTCAACGCCACCTGCTTGTCGGTTGCCAGAGCGGGATGACAACACGCGAAGATCATCTGGAGACGGTCGTCGGTGATCGTGGCCCCGGTCATCGGTGACGTTGGCCGCTCCGACTCGACCTTCTCCAGACTCGCCAGCCGCTCTCTCTTGTCGGCATAGACCCTGTCGCGCCGGATCCGGTCGATGGCGCGGCGATGGGAAACGGTTGCGATCCAACCACCGGGGTTGGAGGGAACCCCGGTCTCCGGCCACGACCTCATCGCCTCGGTGAAGGCGTCCTGAATGGCCTCCTCGGCGAGGTCGATGTCCCTCACCCGGCGGGCGAGGTTGGCGACGACCAGGGCGTAGCTGTCACGGAAGGCCGCCTCGATGGCGGTGTTGATCTCAGACATCGGCGACGACGCCAATAATGTTGGCACACATGACCGCCACCATCGTCAGTCTCATCTACGTCGGCGACCCGATGTGCTCGTGGTGCTGGGGGTTCGCCCCCGAGGTCGAATCGCTCTCCGAGGACCTCCCGGTCGAAGTGGTCGTCGGGGGTCTCCGACCCGGGCCGATGGCACAGCCACTAGATGAGCGCATGGCCGACTTCCTCAGACATCATTGGGTGGAGATCGCCGAGCGGACGGGTCAACCATTCGACATCGGTTTTCTCGATCGGCGGGACGGGTGGCTCTACGACACCGAGCCTGCTGCCATCGCAGTGACCCAGGTGCGCAAGATGAACGAGCCACGAACCCTGGATTACTTCACCGAGGTGCAGATGGCCTTCTACGGCCTGGGACGAGACGTCACCGACTTCGCAGTGCTCACACAGTTGACCGATGGATATGACATCGACAAGGACGTCTTCGCCGCGGCCCTGGAGGCCGAGGATGCCAAGCAACGGGCCTGGGACGACTTCTCCCGGGCGCGGAACTGGGGGATCAGCGGGTTTCCCACTCTCGTCGGGGAATTGAGCGACGGCCGTCTCGCCCTCCTGGCAAGGGGGTGGTCCCCAGCGGCCACGATCAGAGAGCGAATCGACTCCATCGCCGAGGCGGCGGCCGGTTGACGCGCCCCCACATGACGGTGCCCGTGATCCATCACAGTGCCCTCATCGCGCCGGGGGCACGGATCTACGGCGACGTCACCATCGGCTCCGACGTGTTCGTGCTGTTCGGCTGTGTCATCCGCGCCGAGCTCGACCGCATCGAGATCGGCTCCGAGACCAACATCCAGGACAACTCCGTGTTCCACTGCGACGAGGATGTTCCCTGTCGCGTCGGCCGGCGTGTCACCGTAGGGCACGCTGCGGTGGTCCATGGCGCGACGGTGGGGGATCACGCCCTGATCGGCATCGGTGCCAGGGCGTTGAACCGGTCCACCATCGGGGAAGGTGCCTGGCTGGCTGCAGGATCGGTGTTGGCCGAGGGCAAATCGATTCCCCCCTGGACCCTGGCGATGGGCATCCCGGCCAAACCGACCAGAGACCTGACCGCTGATGAGATCGCACACGCCGGCGAGGGTGTGGACCACTATCTCGAGCTGGCCATCGCCTATCGCGAAATGTTCGGCTGAATCCGGGCGGCGGAACTGTGAACCGGGACCCGACGGTCCTACTATCGGCTCGTGGCCCAAGAGGCAACAGTTTCGCTTCCAGATGGGCCCCGCGAGGCATGTGGGGTGATAGCCGCCTACTCGACGACCCAACGAGTGTCCCACCTGCTCTACTTCGGCCTCTTCGCACTCCAACACCGCGGCCAGGAGTCGGCCGGGATTGCCACCTCCGACGGTGAGACCGTCACTGTGTTCAAAGACCTCGGCCTCGTCACTCAGGTCTTCGACGAGCCGACCCTCGCCGGTCTCGACGGTCACCTCGGGATCGGGCACACCCGCTACTCCACCACAGGGTCGAACAATTGGGCCAATGCCCAGCCTGCCCATCGCCAGGTGGGCAATACCAGCGTGGCCCTCGGGCACAACGGGAATCTGACCAACACCGAGTCGCTTGCCCGGTCGTTGGGTATCCAGAGAGCGACCACCGACTCCGACTTGATGGCAGAGAGTCTGGCCAGGGTCCTCGACGACAACCGCTCGGACGCCCGCGGGCTCGAGATGGCCCTGATGAAAGTGGCGCCGACCTGGGAAGGGGCGTTCTCCCTGGTGATCATGGATCAGGGACGAATCGTGGGCATGCGGGACCCCAACGGGTTCCGGCCGCTTTGCCTGGGATCTCTGCCCGGCGGTGGCTGGGTTCTCGCGTCGGAGTCGTCCGCCCTCGACCTGGTGGGCGCCACCTTCGTGCGCGAGGTCTCCCCAGGCGAGATGGTGGTCATCGACGCCGGTGGGCCCAAGTCGTATACGCCTTTCCAGGAGAAGGACCCGGGGCTGTGCGTCTTCGAGTTCGTCTACTTCGCCCGGCCCGACACCCACATGTACGGACGCTCCATCCAGGGGGCACGCCAGGAGATGGGTCGGATCCTCTCCGACGAACACCCCGCCGCGGCCGATGTGGTGGTCCCCGTGCCCGAGTCGGGCATCCCCGCCGCCCAAGGCTTCGCCGCCGCCAGCGGCATCCCCTACGCCGACGGTCTGGTGAAGAACCGCTACGTCGGCCGCACCTTCATCGAACCCACCCAGATGCTGCGTGACCAGGGGATTCGTCTCAAGCTCAACCCGATCCCGGAGACCCTCGACGGCCGGCGTGTGGTCCTGGTGGACGATTCGATCGTGCGTGGGTCGACCACCAGGAAGCTGGTGAGCATGGTGAGAGAGGCGGGTGCCGTCGAGGTCCATCTCCGGATCTCCTCACCTCCATATCGGTGGCCGTGTTACTACGGGATGGACACTTCGGACCGGTCGACCTTGATCGCGGCTCACATGGAGGTCGACCAGATCAGGGAACATCTCGGCGCCGACTCACTGGGGTATCTGTCCCTCGACGGGCTCCTCCGAGCGACCGGGGTGGCCGACGCCGGGTTCTGTACCGCGTGTCTCTGCGGCGAGTACCCGACGGCGGTGCCGGAGACCGCCGACAAGTTCCAGCTGGAACGTTCTTGAAGTGACCTCGTACCGGGAAGCGGGGGTCGACCTCGAGGCTGCCGAGCGGCACACCGCCTCGATAGCCGGACCAGTCACATCGACCTGGACCGCCGACGTCGTCGGCGTCTTCGGCGGATTCGCGGCAGGGGTACGGCTCCCTGACGGGCTCGAGGACCCGGTCCTGATGATGTCGACCGACGGGGTGGGGACGAAGCTGGAGATCGCCCGGCAAGCCGACCGCTGGGAGGGGGTGGGTTTCGATCTCGTCGCCATGTGCGTCGACGACCTGGCGGCGGCGGGGGCGAGACCCCTCGGTTTCGTCGACTATCTCGCGGTGGGCTCGCTGCACACCGAGAGGGACCAGGCAATCGTCGAGTCGATTGCCACGGCCTGCAGCCAGGCCAGATGCCCGCTGTTGGGAGGGGAGACCGCGGAGCACCCCGGGGTCATGGACGTCGACGCGGTCGACCTGGCCGGGGCGGTGATGGGGGTGGTCGAGTCGGACCACGTCCTCGGACCGGACCGCGTCGAAGAAGGAGATGTCGTCATCGGGCTGATCTCCCCGAATCTGCGCTCCAACGGGTTTTCCCTGGTGCGCTCGATCTTTGCCGATGACATCGCAGACCACGCCGCGACTTTGCTCGAGCCTTCTGTCATCTACTCACCGGCCGTGATAGAGGCATGCGCCACCGAGGGGGTGCATGCCGCAGCTCACGTCACCGGGGGCGGGCTGGCCGCCAACCTGGGCCGGGCGCTCCCCCCGGGTCTGGGGGCGACCATCGAGATGACCTCGTGGGAACGACCAGCGGTCTTCGGTCTCATCGCCGAGCGTGGTGTGCCCGAGGAGGAGATGCGCCAGACGTTCAATCTCGGCATCGGGTTCTGCCTGGTGACCGCCCCCCATGCGGTGGACGCCGTGCTGGGGGCGACCACGGCACAGCACTCGAGACCGATTGGGACCGTCACCCGCGGTGGTGGTGTCCGATTGGCATGAGCTTCGCCGAGGCGAGCGCGGTGTCCGGTGGAGCCGGTTCCTGGACCGCCGAGATCGAGGAGGGTTGGGACATCTTCGGTATCTCCAACGGCGGGTACCTGATGTCGGTGGCCACCCGGGCCATGGAGGCGGAATCGGGGGGGCGGGCACTGATCTCGGTGACCGGGCATTACCTCAACCCCGCAGGCGCCGGGCCTGTGGCGGTGAGTGTCGACGTCCTCAAGACCGGGAGGAGCCTGAGCATGCTCCGCGCCTCGTTGTCGAGAGATGACAGACCGCTGGTGGTGGTCACAGGGGTGCTCGCCGACCCCGGACGCCCCCTCCCCGAGGACGAGTTGATCCTCGGTGGGCCCCCGGAGCTTCCGCCGCCCGAGGCGTGTGTGATGGCCGAGCCATCCACCACCGCACCACTGCCGCCACCCTTCACCGGCAAAGTCGACGTACGAATCCATCCCGAGGATGCCAGCGCTCTTGTCGGGCAACGCAGCGGCAGCCCGGTCATGAGAGGCTGGTTCCGCCTCCGCGACGGCGAGGCGCTCGACGCCCATGCCGTGGTCCTGGCGACCGACGCCTTCCCTCCGGCGATCTTCAACTCCAGTCTCCCGGTGGGATGGACTCCGACCATCGACTTGACGGTTCAGGTCAGGAATCCGGCGCCAAGCGGTTGGCTGGCTTGTCGGTTCCGCACCCGGTTCGTCACCGACGGCTTGCTCGAAGAAGACGGCGAGCTCTGGAGCGAGGACGGCAGACCGGTCGCCCTATCTCGTCAGTTGGCCCTGGTCCCCCGATAAGGCGTCGATTTCGGAGAGCAGCTCGTGTTTCCTGGTGTCGTCGAGGAACGAAGATTCGATCGAGTTCCGCGCGAGCAAGGTGAGCTCGGCGCGATTGAACCCGAGCTCATCGACCAATGCCGTGTAATTGTCTCCGACATACCCGCCGAAGTAGGCAGGGTCGTCCGAGTTGACACTCACCAGCAACCCGGCCTCCATCATCTTCGGCAGGGGATGATCCGCCATGCTGTCGACCACCTTGAGGGCGACGTTGGAGAGGGGACAAACGGTGAGGGGGATCTGCTCGGCGCGCAGTCGCGCCGTCAGGCTGTCGTCCTCCAGGCTGCGCACCCCGTGGTCGATTCGCTCGACACCGAGCACGTCTAGGGCCCCGGAGACGTACTCCGGAGGCCCCTCCTCCCCGGCATGTGCCACCGCCCTGAGCCCGAGCTGGCGGGCGGTCGAGTAGGCGGCGGCGAACGACTCGGGGGGGTGACCCACTTCCGACGAGTCCAACCCAACGGCGATGACGCCATCGAGATGCGGCTCGGCGGACCGGATCGTTGCCAAGGCGTCCTCCCCGCTCAAATGACGCAAGAAGCAGAGGATCAGGTCTGAGCTGATCCCGTGTCTGCGGCGGGCATCGGCCATTCCCGAATGAAACCCCTCCATGAAGACCTCGAACCCCACTCCCCTCCCGGTATGGGTTTGTGGGTCGAAGAAGATCTCGGCGTGGCGAACTCCGTCGGCCGCGGCCCGATCGAAGTATGAGGTGAGGAGGTCGTAGAAGTCCTGGGCGGTCTGGAGCACCGCCGCCCCCTGGTAGTAGATGTCGAGAAACGACTGGAGGTTGGTGAAGTGGTATGCCGCCTTGACCGACTCGACGTCACGAAATGGCAGTTCGTACCGATTACGCCTGGCCAGGTCGAACATCATCTCAGGCTCGAGCGTCCCTTCGATGTGGAGGTGCAGCTCTGCCTTGGGCAGTTGTCTGAGGTAGGCGTCCATTGCGTGACGCTACAACGCGCGCCCGGCGAGGGCCAACGGGGTACTACTCAGCCACCACGGCGTCGACGGCCCCGGAGCGGATCAGGATCGCGGTGACCACAACCAGGACCAGCCCGCCGAGCGCCAGGAACCCGACGTCCGCCTCGAGCGCAACCACCAACCCGACCAGCACCAATCCGAGAGCCAGCGCGATCAGCACCGACATGAGACGTCTCGATGAGGACACGGTCAGTGCGATCGCCGTGCCCGCCAAAATGCTGGCGAGCCCCCCGGTGACCACCGCGAAGGCCATGACGTCGACCTCGATCCCCCAGATGTTGAGGATGAGGAAGAGCCCTGCACACAGACCCAACCCAAAACCGGCCGCTCCTGCGAGGGACGAGCCGACGATCCGGGCGAAACTCGGTCTCTCCATGACCGCAGTTACCCGGCATGGCGGTCCGACAAACGGCTCAGAGGGCGATGTCCTGGGGTCGGACCGGCGCTCGAGCAATGGGTTTGCCGGTGGCGTCCCTGATCGCCGCCATCACCGCCGGCGTCGAGGAGATGGTTGGGGGCTCGCCGACGCCTTTTGCCCCGAACGGGCCCCAAGAGCCCTCTGCCTCGATGAGCAACGCTTCCACGTCGGGGGCGTCGAGGATCGTGGGAAGAAGGTAGTCGGTGAAGTTCGGGTTGCGAATCACACCGCCGTCCAGCACCAACTCTTCCATGATCGCCAGGCCCACTCCCTGGAGTATCCCCCCCTCGATCTGGCCACGCACCGATTCGGGGTGGAGGGCCTTGCCGACATCCTGTGCTGTGTCGACCCTGACCACGCTGACCAGACCGAGCTCGGGGTCGACGTCGACCACTGCCCGGTGCCCGGCAACGGCGAAGTCGGCGTGGACGATTCCCTGACCGTCCTCGTCGGGCGGGGATGTTGGGGGGTGTCGGAAGGTGGCGGTCTCCTCCCAACCCTCGTCCGCGAGCACCGCCATTGGCACTATCACCTGACCGTCCCGCATCACCCCGTCGTCGGTGAGGCCGTCGCCACCGTGATGCTCGATGACGCGGTCCCGCAGCTTGGCCGCCGCCTCGAGGGTCGCCCCGCCGGAGAGCTGGGTTTGCCGGGATGCCGAGGTCGAACCGGCGGAGTCGATCTGTGAGGTGTCCACGTGCCTGACCACCGCCTTGCTCACCCCGAGAGCGGACCGGGCCAGCTGGGCGAGGACCGTCACCAGACCCTGGCCGACCTCGATGGCCGCCGTCTCCACCACCGCGCCCTCGTCGCTCAGCCGGACCCGGGCCTGTGCGTAGTCGTCGTATCCCTCGGAGAACCCGAGGTTCTTGATCCCAAGCGCATATCCCACCCCACGTCGAACATGGTGCGCCTCGGTGGTGAGACCACTTCCGCCGGGAAGCGTTGTCTGGTCTGCGAGGGACGGCATCGGCATTGCGGCGAGCGAGTCGATCACGTCGACCACAGGGAGCGGGGTGCTGATCACCTGACCGGTGGTGGCCAGGGCATCACCGGTGGCCAGGGCGTTGCGCCGTCTGATCTCGAGCGGATCGAGACCGAGCTCGGCGGCGAGCCGGTCCATCTGGGCCTCGTAGGCGACACAGACCTGGACGGCGCCGAAGCCACGCATCGCACCACACGGCGGGTTGTTGGTCCGTGCACCGGCGCCGTCGATCGCAACGGAGTCGCACCGATACGGCCCAACCGCGAAGTAGCAGGCGTTGGCGAGGACGGCTGCGGTGGTCGAGGCGTATGCCCCGCCGTCGATGAGGATGCGGGCCGCGACACGGACCAAACGTCCTTCGACGTCGGCCTCGTGCCGGTACCACATGCGGGCGGGGTGGCGATGGACATGACCGGCGAAGGACTCTGCGCGGTGATAGACCATCTTGACCGGCTGGCCCGTGTGCAAGGCGAGGAGACAGAGATGGATGTGGAGGTTGACGTCCTCTCTCGCTCCGAACGCCCCGCCGATTCCGGTGGGGTGGGAGCGCACCTGATCGGGGCGCAACCCCAGGCTGGCGACGACCTGCTCCTGGTCGACGTGCACGAACTGGCTGGTCGCGTAGAGGTCGACGCCTCCGTGCCCATCCGGGACGGCGAGACCGGCCTCGGTCCCCAGTGGAGCCTGGTCCTGCATCCCCACCTCGTAGAAACCCTCGACGACCACCGCCCCGGATGCCAACTGGTCACCACGACGCACCCGCATCCGGCGGAACACCGCGTCGGCGGCGTCCGCCTCCTCAGGGTCGACGAAGGGCTCGAGCTCCTCATAGACGACAACGACCGCCATTGCGGCGCGACGGGCGGTGTCTTCGTCCTCGGCGGCGACGATCGCCACCGGCTCTCCCCAGTATCGGATGATCTCACCTGCGAGCACCGGTTGGTCGGGGTGCTCCAGACCGAACAAGGCACGTCCCGGCACGTCGTCTGCGGTGAGCACCGCGTGGACGCCACCGATCTCCAGAGCCGGTGTGATGTCGATCGAGACGATGCGGGCGTGGGCGTGGGGACTGCGAGTGGTCGCCCCCCACAGCATCGGCTCGGAACGCAGGTCCTGGGCGTATTCGAAATGTCCCAGCAGTTTGGGCACTCCGTCGGGGCGCAGCGGGGACTCGCCGACGCCGGAGTCCACCCTCGAGACGTGTTTGGCGGTGCCGGTGGTCATCCGCCCTCCCTCGCCAGATTCTCCAGCGCCCGGATGATCGCCCCGTAACCGGTGCACCGGCAGATGTTCCCGGCCAGGGCTTCCTTGATCTGTGCGGTCTGGGGACTGGGGTTGGTGGCGAACAGCTCGGTGGCGGCAACCACGATTCCCGGTGTGCAGAACCCGCATTGCACGGCCCCGGCTTGGTGCATCGCCTTCTGGACACCGTTGAGGATGCCGTCGGTGCCGACCCCTTCGACGGTGGTGACTGTCGAGCCCTCGACATCGGCCGCCAAGACCAGACACGAACAGACCAGCTCCCCGTCGAGAATCACCGAGCACGAGCCGCACTCCCCCTGCTCACAAGCGCTCTTGGAACCGGGCAGGCGGAGATCGTCGCGCAAGAGGTCGAGCAGGCTGAGGGGGAGCTCGACCCGGGCATTGGCCGGCTGGCCGTTGAGCGTGAAGGTGACGATCACCGCAGACACCTCTCCAACAGTCTCCGGGCGAGGACCCCGGCGGCGTGCCGGCGGTACTCCGCGGTCGATCGGTGATCGGTGATCGGTTTCACCTCCTCGCTGACGAGGCGTTGGAACTCCGACAGGTCGGTCTCGCCCGGCCTCGAGATCGAGGACATCATCTGCTCGGCCTGGCTCGCCCGCATGGGAGTGGGGGCCACCGAGCCCAAGGCGACGGTGATGGTCCCGTCTTCGCGCCGGGTGACCACTGCGCAGACGGTGGCGATCACCATTGCGTTGCGGACGCCGATCTTCCCGAATTCTTGATGCTCGGGGAGGTCGTCAGGGAGCTGCACCGCAGTGATCAGCTCGTCGTCGGCCAACGAGGTCTGCTTGACGCCGGTGAAAAAGCCCAGACAGGGGACGGTGCGGCTACCCCGGCTCGAGGCGACTTCGACCGAGGCGTCGACCGCGGCGAGGAAGGGATGCCCGTCACCGGCAGGGCTGGCGGTGGCCAGGTTCCCTCCGATCGTGCCGGCGTTCCTTATCTGTGGTGAGCCGACCGTCCTCGCCGCCTGGGCCAAGGCTCGGGGCCCGTCGCGCTCGATGCGGCGCCAGGTGACCCCCGCCCCGATCCGATTCCCCTCCCATACCCCCAGCTCCTCGATCCGGCGCAACGCAACCACTTGATCTGGCCGGGCATGCCCGAAGTTGACTTCCACCATCAGGTCGGTGCCGCCGGCGAGGGGCACGGCCCCATCGGCCACCGCGACCAGGGCGTCGTCGACGGTCGTCGGATGATGGACCTCCACGAGGGGAAACCTACTCCAGCAGGTCCCTGGCGAGGAGATTGTGCCGTTCCACGAGGCCTCCCGTGTCGACCCCGACTACATGACCACCCTCGACAAGTGGCCTCCCACCCACCCAGGACGCGTCCGCCCTGGCGGGACCGCACAGGACGACCGCCGCCACCGGGTCGTGCAGCGCTCCGGCGAACTCGACCCGATCGAGGTCGATGGCCACGAAATCCGCCGCATACCCTGGTGCCAGGACACCGATGTCGTCGCGGCCCAATACCCGTGCTCCCCCGACGGTGGCCAGAGCGAGAGCTTGCCGCGCGGTCAGTTGAGCGCCTTCGCCCACCCCCGGCGACACCGCGAGACGGTTGAGGAGGAGGGCCTGTCGGACTTCGGCCAACATGTGAGACGAGTCGTTCGAGGCCGATCCGTCGACACCGAGACCCACCGGCACCCCGGCGTCCAGATAGCGGGCGATCGGGGCGAGCCCGGAGGCGAGACGCATGTTGGAGGTGGGGCAATGAGCGACACCGGTGCCTGCCTCGCCCATCCGCCGAACCTCATCGTCTACCAAGTGGACTGCATGGGCATACCAGACATCCGGGCCCACCCAACCGAGGCTCTCCATGTGGGAGACAGGCCGGTGCCCGAACCTGTCGACACAGAACTCCTCCTCGTCCTCGGTCTCGGCGAGATGGGTGTGAAGCCGCACGCCGAGATCGCGGGCCAGTGCCGCCGAGTCCTCCATCAGCCGCTGGGTCACGGTGAACGGGGAGCAGGGCGCCACCACCACCTGCCGCATCGACCCCCGGTCGGGGTCGTGGAAGCTTCTGATGGCCCGCGCGGTGTCCTCCAGTATCTCCGGCTCTTCCTCGACAACCGAGTCGGGAGGCAGGCCCCCCTCGGACTCGCCGAGGCTCATCGACCCCCGGGAGGCATGGAACCTGAGGTTGATCCCCTCCGCTCCCTCGAACTGGTCGTCGACACGCGCCCCGTTGGGCCAGAGGTACTGGTGATCGAACACCGTGGTCGCACCCGACTTGGCCAGTTCGACGAGTCCGAGCCGAGTCGACGTGCGGACGTGGTCGGGGGTCATCTGCCCCCACACCGGGTACAGCGTGCGCAGCCAGTCGAACAGAGGAGCATCTTGCGCCCCGGGGAAGGCGCGGGTCAGTGTCTGGAACAGGTGGTGATGTGTGTTGACCAGACCGGGGAGCACCACATGGCCGGTGAGGTCGACCACCTCGTCGGCGGTGGCGGGGATGTCATCGGTGAGACCGACGCTCTCGATCCACCCGTCCCGGGCATAAAGACCGCCGTGCTCGATCTCCCGACCGTCCATCGTGACCAGGACACGGGCGTTACGTGCCAGCAGCGTCGACATGGGCATCAAGCTAACCAGGCCCATAGAGTCTCGAGGATGACCCTCAAGCCTGACTCACTCGCCGGCTGGGCCGAACGACTTGGGCGAGCATCCCAACGCATCGCCCGAGAGTTCCCCGGCGAGGGCCCCGAGCGACAGCCGGTGCACACCATGTATGGAGGAGCGCAACTCTTCTCTTCGGGCACGCCCGCCCGGCTGGGCGAGCTCGCCCTCGACTTTGCGGAGCAATGGGCCCAGGCCCCCTCCGATTTCGTCGAGATTCTCGGGCTGGACACGGCGCTGGCCGAGCGAGTGCACCCGGCAGTGAACGAGAAGCTGGGGAGGGAGCCGGTCGAGGACTTCCGCATCGACTTCGAGGACGGCTACGGGAATCGTCCCGATGAGGAGGAGGACGCCCATGCCGTGTCGACGGCGGGCGAGGTGGCGGCCGGGATGGAGGCCGGGACCCTCTCACCGTTCATCGGCATCCGGATCAAGTCTCTGTCCGCAGAGCTGCATCGACGGGCTTTGCGAACAGTCGATCTGTTCGTCACGACCCTGGTCGAGGAGGCCGGGAGCCTCCCGGAGGGCCTCGTGGTGACCGTGCCCAAGCTCCAGGACAAGGCCCAGGTGGAAGTGGTGGCGGAGGCACTGGGCGAGCTGGAGTCGGGGCTCGGTATCGATCGCATCCCCATCGAGCTGATGGTGGAGACCCCGCAGATGATCTTCGACGTCGACGGCGGCGGGGGGGTGCGCAAGTGGGTGGAGGCCGGCGACGGCCGGGTGCGGGGCGCTCACTTCGGCACCTATGACTACACCGCATCGCTCAACATCACCGCCGCCTATCAGTCGATGGAGCACCCGGCGTGTGACTTCGCGCGTCACGTCCAGCAGGTGAGCCTTGCCGGTACCGGGGTGTGGATCTCGGACGGCGCGACCAACGTGATGCCGGTTGGTGAGGACCCCGAGGTGGTTCACGCCGCGATGCGACTCCACTTCGACCACATCCGCCACTCTCTATCCCACGCCTACTACCAGGGTTGGGACCTTCACCCAGCACAGTTGGTGACCCGGTACGCCGCCGTCTTCTCGTTCTTCCTCGAGGGTCTCGACGCCGCCGGGGCCCGGCTCACCAATTTCGTGGAGTCGGCGGCCAAGGCCACCTTGGCCGGCGATGTCTTCGACGACGCCGCCACCGGTCAGGGGCTGTTGAACTACTTCCTGCGCGCCATCAACTGCGGCGCCATCACCGAAAACGAGGCGATCGGGCGGAGCGGGCTCACGGTCGACGAGTTGAGAACCCGCTCCTTTCTCCACATCCTGGACGGGCGCCGGGCCGGCTAGAGACGTTGTGTGTCGCTAATTCCCCCCTATTTCTCCTATTAGCGACACAGAAGCCTTCAACCTGCCAGGAATTGGCTGATCTGCTGGACCACGCCGGCCGGATTGCGACGAACCTCCCGGGCGCTGAAGCGGCGGATCTCGATCCCCAGATCCATCAGCTCGTTCTGCCGCTTCAGGTCGTCGTCGAGTCGGTCGGCCGAAGCGTGGGCTTCCACACCATCGACCTCGACCGCCTTGCCACGAGCTGGCCAGTAAAAGTCGGGGACCCGTCGGCCGTTGGCCGGCCAGAGCTGATACTGCAGTTCAGGCCGCGGCAGGAACGCCATCTGCATGTGGTAGAGCAGCTCGAACTCGGCGCCACTCCCCGTGGCAGTTTCGTGAATGCGCTCACGGACGACCCAGCGAAGCGTTTTTGTGCCTCTGACTCCGCGTCCTCCCTTCGCGACGAGGAGGTCGTACACACGGTCAACAGTCGTCAGGTTCTTGCGGATCGCCGCGTCGAGGGCCTTGCCGATGACGAGGCGCGACAGCAGTGCCGAGCAGTCGAGCAACGTCCGCTCCACCGTGGTGACCGGGATGCCCCCGGCGACCTCCGGGGTCCGAGGCCTCCTGGTGCGGTGGACTATCACGCCTTCTGGAATCGGCAGCGAACTGTAAGGCACGGTCACCTCCACCGGCCCGCTGCGGATACCGTCGAGACCCCAAAGGACCATTGCCGCCCGGTGAGATGCGAGGGCATTCGGGCCGCAGGCAAGGACTGCAGCCATCAGCTTGGCCTCCCAATCGAGTGGCCTCCGATCGACCTGGTACACGCCGTCATGCACGCGAACCCAGCGTTGGCAACCCACCTGGTAGTTGATGTACTTGTCGTCGTAGCCGGCGCCATTGACCTGAGTCCGGGTCACCAGGAACCGCTGCCCGGCGGCGACCCGAAACAGAAAGTCGATGTCTCCCCTCATCGCGCCAAGGGTGGCGGCTACCCCCGACAAATCTGTTCTGTGTCGCTAATTCCCCCCTATTTCTCCAATTTCCGACACAGAACCGTCTAGCGGGTCACCGTGAGGTAGATGTCGCCGTAGGGCTCCGACACGGGGTGGAAGACGGTTCCCTCCCAGTCCAGGCCGAACCGGGTGAGGTCGAAGGGGAGGTGGTGCTGGTTGGGGAGACGGAAGCTGATCTCGGTGATCTCGGCGACGGCGGCGAGCACCGCCTCTCCCATCAGGTACCCCTGATGCTGGACCGAGGCGGACCAGTCGTCGAAGAACCGCTCCACCAGGACCCGGCGGACCAGGGCCCAGGCGGCCGAGGTGTCGTCGGGAACCGTCGAATAACCCCAATCCGCGGTGATCGAGGTCGCCAACAGGCGATCGGAGGCCTCGGGGAGGAGGGTGAACTCGTCCCGGGGGAAACCCTCGAAGGCCGAACCGCCGGTCTTCAGCACCACCAGGCCCTCGATGCCCGCCGATGTGGCCTGCTCCTCACCTCGCACCACC
Organism: Acidimicrobiia bacterium; assembly: GCA_035512955.1. Taxonomy (GTDB): domain Bacteria; phylum Actinomycetota; class Acidimicrobiia; order Spongiisociales; family ZC4RG35; genus JANQRA01. The sequence goes on along the minus strand of DATKCZ010000032.1, from coordinate 13,844 downwards.
CGCGCCTTGCGGCGTTCCGAGCTACCCCCGATGAACCCCCTGGCCCCTTGTCGTGCCCAGGTCCTCTCGTAGAGGGTCACCGTTGCCTGGTCGATCCCGGGCTTGGCCACGAAGTGATCGCTCACCAGCTTGCCGAACCGCTCCAGGTCCCTGCTCAGATGATCCTGCGCCAGCCCGTACACGGTGTTTCGCATGGTGTCGGTGGGCACCACCGACGAGTTGTCACCTTCGGTGTGGGCGGCCCCGACGTCGCCTTCCAGTAGCACCCGGACCGTCAGGTCGATGAAGTCGTCGCCGTTCTCGCCGGGAAATACCTTGGAGACCCGGACCTCGCTCTTCCCCCAGTGGTTGGCGCCGAGGGGCACCTCAACTCCCCCGATATGTGATGTAGCCGTAAGGGCTGAGCAGCAGCGGAACGTGATAGTGGCTCCGCTCCTCCTCGACCTCGAAGACGACGTGGACGAACGGAAAGAACTCGTTGCCGTACTCACCCGTCTCGAACCCAAGACGATGACGGCCCGCCTCCAAGTCGCCGAATCCGGCCCCCCGCCCGTCGTCATCGGTCTCGAGCTCGGCGAGCCTCTCCCAACCGCCCTCCGAATCTGCCCTGGATAGATGGACACGCATCCCCGCCCCCGGCTCGCCGGTGGCGGTGTCGAGCACGTGGGTGCTGAGTGTGGTCATGAAACCTCCTGACACAACATAGGACCCAACCTGGTGGCCGTGATCTTCCGCTGCTCTCCGGAAGCGATGGCGATTTCCTGCTCCCGACTGTTGCCGAGCCTTCTCCGGGCGATGTCCAGCATCTCGTCACCAGACTTGCCGGTGGCGTAGACGATGTAGGTGAATCCAAACCTGTCCTGGTACGACCGGTTGGCATCCACCAGCCCGTCACGGGTCGACTCGTCGACCGCGGCGACGCCCGACTGCTCGCGATTGGCCGTCTCGTCGCCCTTCTCCCCGATTCGGGGGTGGCCGGCAAACGCCTCCAACCAGTCGCTCTCCGACAGTTGGTCGAAAACTTGTTCGGCAGTCTCGAAGACCGCCTCCACCGTGTCGAAGGGACGAGCCGCCACCATCGCGGCCACCCATGCCCCCGAGGCGCAAGCCGACTGGAGGAACCGGGACGCCGCTTGGTCGTAGATGGAATTGAGGTAGTCGATACACCGCTCGCCGGCGGATTCCGGGTCGGGTCTGCCGAGGGCCCGGAGGCGGGCCATCCCCCCGTCTGGATGGATGGAGAGACGCAAGTACCTTCCGTGGGCGCCACCCGTCTCGACCGTGTTGGCCTGGTGTGGCTCCACCGGCCACCGATCGACCACGTTGACCCACGTCTCACCGTCATCGGACAGATCGCACGACACCGACCCGGGGGCATTCCCCTTGAAATGGGAGGTGTCGACGATGAGACGCTCGATCCGTCCGCTCAAACCGAGTCGCAGAGCCACCCAGTCGTGGCCGCTGTCCCGTCGCCGTCTGGTCTCCCAGCCGTCCCACATCCCGCCGCAGTCGGTCGGGCGAAGCAGATTGGCCGGGTGGGAATAATGCATGTCGGAGGCGTCGATCACCTCTCCACCGACGGCCGCCAGCGCCAGATCGACCTCCCCGTCAGGGCATACCAGTCGCGGTGCCGGCACCGGTTCCCCTTCGACCCGGAGACGGGCGACTCCACCGTCGGGATAGATGTTGAGCCTGACCAACTCGACCCGGTGGGGATCATCGAGTTCGAACTCCGCCACGGAATCGCCCTCGAGACGGGTCGGTGGGATCAATTCGACCCACTCGGCCGAGTCGGGGTCGTCGACACCGGAGACCTCGAGGGAGAACTGCTCTGGATAGTTCCCGGTGAAGTGGGAGGTGTCGACGGTCACCCTGCGGATCCGTCCCGGGATACCCATGGCGATCACGCACCAGTCATGCCCGGGCTCGCGCCGGCGCCGGGTCTCCCAGCCGTCCATCCACTTGCCCCGGTCGGTGTAGGTGTCGTTGGCAATCGGGGGGCGAGCGTTGATCAGGTTCTCGGCAGGCGCGAAGAACTCGTCGTTGAAGGCCACGACACCGCCACCGACCCGCTCCGAGATGAGATCGATCATTTCCGGGTCAGCATCCTGCCATGCGGCCCGTCGACGGTGACGCCATCGGATACGAGCCTTCCCCGGAGGAACGTCTGGCGCACCGCCCCTCGCAATCTCATCCCTTCATACGGGGTGAGCCCATGACGATGGTGGAGGGTCTCACCGTGGACGAGGGTCTCACCTTCGGGGTCGAAGACGACCAGGTCGGCGTGCTTGCCGACGGCTATGGAGCCCTTACGGTCGTGGAGACCGGCCAGCCTCGCCGGGGCGAGGGCGAGCCAATCGGCCAACACCTCGAACCCGATCCCCCGTTGGGCGGCACCGGTCCACACCACCGGGAGACGAAGCTGCAGCGAGGAGATGCCACCCCAGGCCCTGGCGAAGTCGCCACGCTTCATCTCCGGTGGCGAGGGAGAGTGATCGGAGACGACCATGGTGAGGGCACCGGAGACCAACCCCTCCCAGAGGGCTTCACGATGGGCGGCGTCCCTGATCGGCGGGGCGCACTTGAACTCGGTCCGGCCCTCGGTGACATCGTCGGCGGAGAAGGTGAGGTAGTGGGGGCAGGTCTCCCCGCTCACCGGGCCGGAGGCGATCGCCTCTACGCCGTCGGCCGACGAGACGTGGAGGACGTGGACCTCTCCCTGAAAGCCCGATATCTCCCGGATCGCCATCGCCTCGGCCTCGGGAGGGCGTGACGCGAGATATTCGCCGTATCCGGCACCCGGGCTGAGCGGCCGCAGCCCGGAGTCGGACTCGGCGTGGACGAGAAGCGGGACCCCCAACTCCAGGGTGCTCAGTTCGCTCACTGTCATCTTGCCGAACTCGGGCACTCCGGAGTCGGTGAGAAAGGCTTTGAAACCGCTGACGCCGGCCCGGGTCAACGCCTCGACCTCGGGCTCCGAGCCGGGAACCACCCCGCCCCAGAAACCCACGTCGACACTGAGCCGGCCCAGGGCGGCAGCCCGCTTCTCGTCCAAGGCCGCCACCGAGGTCGTTGGTGGTATCGAGTTGAGCGGCATGTCGACGATCGTGGTGCTACCACCGGCCGCCGCGGCACGGGTGGCCGTGACATAACCCTCCCACTCCGTGCGCCCGGGCTCGTTCACATGGACGTGAGAGTCGACCAGACCGGGGAGGACCACCAGGTCGCCGAGGTCGTGATCGGCAGGACCGTCGTCGATGGCGGTCACCACCCCGCCGTCGATGCGGAGGGTGGCCGGACGAGTCTCGTCTTCGAACACGACGCGGGTCGATCGAAGCGACAGCATCTGCCGAACCTACCGGGGAGAATCGCCCGGGCAGGTAGACGTCACCGGCTCTCGGTTAGTCTTCGATCATGCAAGCCCCCACACCGAGGGCCGACCTCCTCTCACGTCACAACGACGTCCTCGCCCCAGTAATCGGTTTCAACACCAAGATCCACGCCGAATCTGCCGACGGGATCTGGATCACCGACCCCGACGGGAACCGCTGGGCCGACTTCGCTTGCGGCACCGCCGTCACCAACCTCGGTCATCGTCATCCCGCAGTGGTCGAGGCGGCACGCAGTCAGATGGACAAGCTCATCCACTCAGGAATGGTGGTGCACTTCGAGTCGATCGTCACCGCCGCCGAGAAGCTGCGCTCGATCACCCCAGATGCCATCGAGAAGTTCGCGTTCGCCAACTCCGGCTCCGAGGCAGTGGAGGCGTCGGTGAAACTGGCCAGGTACTCGACCCGAAGGGTGGGCGTGATCGCGTTTCGCGGCGGGTTCCACGGGCGCACCATGGGCTCGGTTTCGTACACGACGTCGAACGCCAGGTATCGAGACGGGTACCACCCAGTGCTGGGCGATGTGTTCGTGGCGCCCTTCCCCCATCCCTATCGATGGGGGATGGACGAGGAGACCGCCGTCGACATGGCGCTACACGAGCTTCGGATGATGCTGAAGCATGTCGTCCTGCCCAAGAACATCGCCTGCTTCCTAATCGAGCCGGTCCAGGGTGAGGGCGGCTACTACCCGGCCCCACCGCGATTCCTCGACGAGCTGCGCAACATGGCCAACGAGCACGGGATCCTCCTCGTCTACGACGAGGTCCAGACAGGTTTCGGGCGGACCGCGGAGTGGTTGGCCACCGACCATTTCGACGCCAAGCCGGACATCATGGCGCTCGGCAAGGGGATCGCCAACGGCTTCCCCCTCTCCGCCTACGGGGCGTCGCGTGAGCTGATCGACGCCTGGCCGGTCGGATCACATGGGACCACATATGGGGGCAACCCGGTGGCGGCCGCGGCCTGTGCCGCGGTCATCGACATTCTCGGTGGCCTCCTGGAGCATGCCCGGAAGTTGTCCGCCCACGCTTTCGATCGCTTCCATGAGCTGGCCGAGCGACACGAGACCATCGGGGATGTGCGCGGGCTCGGGCTGATGATCGGTGTGGAGTTCGTCGAGGACCGGGAGTCACGGACCCCGGACGCCAAGGCATTCCAGCATGTCGCCGCGCACGCCTTCGACCGTGAGCTGATCATCATCGAGTGCGGGCCCGACGGCAACGTGTTGCGGTTCATCCCACCGCTGATCACCACCGTGGATGAGCTCGATTGGGCGATCGACCTAGTCGCCGAGGGTCTGGAGAGCTGGGAGCGCAGCTAAACACCGACGCTTCCCAGGAACCGAATGGGCACCTCGCCCATCTAAGACCCATGACCAACAAGTTCTTTGGTGCGTTCGTCTCGGTGGCGCTCGTTCTCGCCGCCTGTGGCGTGGATCAGGGCGGAAGTGAGACCCCGGTGGATGAGCCGATACTGCAGATCGTATCCGAAGGCGGGTTCGTCCCCGTCGAAGTGGCCCTCAACACCGGGCCTCGATACACCTTGCTCGGAGACGGGCGGCTCATCTTCCAGGGCTTTCAAACCATGGAGTTCCCCGGTCGGCTGCTACCCCCCTACATGGTCGCCAACCTCGACGGAGGTCAACTGAATGCGGTCCTGGCCATGGTGGAGGACATCGGCCTCCCCGACATCGAGGACGAGGTCGACGACCGCGCCGCGGGGATGATCGCCGATGCGTCCACCGAGGTCATCACCTACTGGGATGAGAACGGGGTGCATCGGCTGTCGGTCTACGCGCTGGGATTCGAGGAGTCGCCCTCCGACCGGAACGCCGCGTTCTCGGAGTTGATCGAGACCTTCGACCGGTTCACCGCCTCGGCCGACGCCGTCCCATACCAGCCGGAGCAGGTGAAGGTGGCGGCGGGGGCCGGTTTCGTCGATCCCGAGTTCGAGGACATCAGGGAATGGCCACTCGAGGCAACCGACTTCTCCGACTGGGAGGAGCTGGCCAACGGGTGGCAATGCAAGGTCTTCGACGGGTCGATCACCCCTGCCTTCGAGGACGCCACCCAGGCCACCTCGTGGCAGCACCCGAACGACCCGGCCGCCGACCCGCTCGTGCTTCTGGTCCGTCCCCTCCACCCGGGCGAGCCCGGCTGCGCCTAACCCGCGACTACCGGCACCCGCTCCATGGCGGCCGCGATCCGCTCGGCGGGATACTCGTAGTCGACCATGTTTCCCGACAGGTACTCCTGGTAGGCGCTCATGTCGAAGTGGCCATGACCGGAGAGGTTGAAGACGATGACCTTCTCCTCGCCGTTCTCCTTGGCCCGCTCCGCCTCGAGCATCGCCGAGGCCACCGCGTGGGTGGGCTCCGGCCCGGGGACGATGCCCTCGGCCCGGATGAACTGAATCGCCTTGGCGAAGGTCTCGGTCTGGTGCAGCGACTCGGCCTCGACCACACCCTCGTCCACCAGCAACGAGACAAGGGGCGCCATGCCGTGATAGCGCAACCCTCCCGCATGGATCGGGTCGGGCACGAAGTCATGACCGAGCGTGTGCATCTTGAGGAGCGGTGTCATCCCCGCGGTGTCGCCGAAGTCATATCGATAGGTCCCCCTGGTCAACGAAGGGGCGGCCGCCGGCTCGACGGCTCGGATCACCGGATCGATGCTCCCCGCCAGCTTCTCCCTGACGAAGGGAAAGGCGAAGCCGGCGAAGTTCGAGCCTCCCCCGGTGCAGCCGATCACGACATCCGCGGTCTCGCCCACCATGGCGAGCTGTTTCAAGGTCTCCTCGCCGTTGACGGTCTGATGCAGGAGCACATGGTTGAGCGCCGAGCCGATCGAGTACTTGACCTCCTCGTTGGTCGCCGCCACCTCGATGGCCTCGGAAATGGCGATGCCGAGACTCCCGGGGGTTTCCGGGTCCTCGGCGAGCACCTTCCTGCCATATTCGGTGTTGTCGGAGGGTGAGGGATGGATGGTGGCGCCGTAGGACTCGATGAACGTCTTGCGGTAAGGCTTCTGGTCGAACGAGGCCCGCACCATGTAGACCTCGCACTCCAGCCCGAAGAGGGAGCAAGCAAACGCCAGCGCCGACCCCCACTGTCCGGCACCGGTCTCGGTGGCCAGCTTCTTCACCCCCGCCTTGGCGTTGTAGTAGGCCTGGGGCACCGCGGTGTTGGGCTTGTGTGACCCCACGGGGCTGACCCCCTCGTACTTGTAGTAGATACGGGCAGGACCACCGATCAGTTTCTCGAGACCGTGGGCGCGGTACAGAGGCGTCGGCCGCCACATCCGGTACACCTCACGGACCTCCTCGGGAATCTCGATGAACCGCTCCGTCGACACCTCCTGGAGGATCAGGTCCATCGGGAAGATGGCCTCGAAGTCTCCGGGCCCGGCCGGCTCGTGGGTGCCGGGATGCAGAGCGGGTGGGAACGAGGCGGGCAGATCCGGGGCGATGTTGTACCAGTGGGTCGGTAGCTCCGACTCGGGGAGGACGATCTTGGTAGCCATGACGACAAACCTAGGCGCGGCCGGGCAGGCCGTGCATCGCCAGGAGTGGCGTAGCCTTGTCCCATGACCGCTCATGCACTGGTGACGCGGAGGATGTTGCTGCGGGACATGGGCAAGGCCGGTCTCGCAGTGATGGTCATGGGCACGGCTGCCTGCTCATCTGAGCCAACCGAGAACGCCACTCCCACCGAAGAGCCCGCCACCACGTCCCCGCCATCGGCTGCAAGCTCGACGTCATCGTCGCTGTCTGCGAACCCGACCACCTCGACCAGCGGAGTGCCGGTCACGGGCCATGACTGGCACCGGGTAGACCTCGACTTCGTCTCCGCCTACATCCTCTATCGCGGAGGGGAAGCGGCGATCGTGGACACCGGCGTGGGTGGCAGCGAGGGATCGATCGGGGCCGCCCTCGGTGAGATCGGTCTCGGGTGGGGGGACGTCGGCGCCGCGGTCGTGACCCATCTGCACACGGATCATCAGGGAAGTCTTCCGGCGATCATCTCAGCGACCACCGACGTCCTTCCTTGGTTCGCCGGGGCTGCCGACCTCGAGGGAATCGACGCACCGACCCCAGGCCAGGCGGTGGGGGACGGGGACGCCGTCTTCCAAGGCCTACAGATCATCGAGAGCCCGGGCCACACCCCGGGCCACATCTGCGTGCTCGACCCTTTCAGCGGGATCCTCGTCGCCGGTGACGCACTAACCGGGGCCACCAGCGGGGTGGCCGGCCCCAATCCCCAATTCACCCCGGATATGGAGATGGCCAACGCTTCCGTGGCCAAGTTGGCCGGGTTCGACTACGAGGTGGCGCTCTTCGGGCACGGTGAGCCGGTGCTGTCGGGCGCTTCGTCCCTGGTGGCCGAGCTGGCCGAGTCGCTCGGGTCCGGATAGGGCGCATTCTGGAGATCCACGACATCCTGGCGGGCATTGCCGTGCTGGTCGGTCTGGTCGGGATCGTGCTGGTGTTCGTGCCGGGTTTGGTCCTCCAGATCGCCGCAGTGGGGGTCTGGGCGTTCGAGGAGTCGACCGCGGTCGCCTGGGCGGTCCTGGCCCTGGTCGTCGCGCTGGCGGTGGGCGCCTCCGTGCTCAAGTACCTGTACCCGGGCAGACGTCTGCGAGATGCCGGGGTGCCGGGACAGGTTCTCCTCATCGCGGTCTTCGTGGCAATCGTCGGTCTCTTCGCGATACCGGTCATCGGCGCCCCGATAGGCTTCGTCCTCACCATCTATCTCTTCGAACGGGGGCGTTTGGGAAAGGCCGGGGCGTGGCCGTCGACGAAGAGCGCCCTCACCGCGGTGCTCACCTCCCTCGGGATCGAGTTGGCCGGCGGTTTCCTGATTCTGGTCGTCTTCGTCGCCGGCGCCCTGCTGACCTAGTCCTCACCCGAGGAGACCGCCTTCTCGGCGATCTCGGCCACGATCTCGGCATTGGCCAGCGTGGTCACGTCGCCGAGCTGACGGTGCTCGGAGATGTCCTGCAGGAGCCGCCGCATGATCTTGCCCGAGCGCGTCTTGGGAAGGTCCCCGGTGAAGACGATCGACTTCGGCTTGGCGATGGGCCCGATGGACGAGGCCACATGCTCCCGCAGCTCCTCGATCAACGACTCGTCGCCGGACGCGGTGCTGCGCAGGGTGACGAAGGCGGCGATGGCCTGGCCCGTGACGTCGTCCTTGCGCCCCACCACTGCGGCCTCGGCCACGGCGAAATGGCTCACCAGCGCCGACTCGACCTCGGTGGTCGAGATGTTGTGCCCCGACACCAGCATGATGTCGTCGACCCTGCCCAGCAGCCAGTAGTAGCCGTCTTCGTCTCGCTTGCACCCGTCACCGGGAAAGTACTTGCCCTCGAAACGGGACCAGTAGGTGTCGACGTAGCGCTGGTCGTCGCCGTAAATGGTCCGTGCCATGGCCGGCCAGGGCTGGGTGATCACCAGATACCCACCCCCGCCCAGTGGGACGCTGTTGCCCTCGTCGTCGACCACGTCGGCGGCGATCCCGGGGAAGGGCAGCGTCGCCGAGCCGGGCTTGGTCGCGACCACCCCGGGAAGAGGGGTGATCATGATCGCACCCGTCTCGGTCTGCCACCAGGTGTCGACGATGGGGCAACTGTTCTTGCCGACGTGCTCGCGATACCAGATCCACGCCTCGGGGTTGATCGGCTCGCCCACCGTCCCGATCACCCGCAGGGTCGACAGATCGTGCTGGTCGACGTGCTCGTCACCCCATTTCATGAAGGCGCGTATCGCCGTGGGGGCGGTGTAGAAGATGGTGACCCCGTACTCGTCGACGATCTGCCAGAGACGGTCGAAGTCGGGGTGGTTGGGTGCTCCCTCGTACAGGACACCGGTGGTCCGGTTGGCGAGCGGGGCGTAGACGATGTAACTGTGCCCGGTAACCCAACCGATGTCGGCGGCGCACCAGTAGACGTCCTTGTCGGGCTTGACGTCGAACACATAGGAATGGGTCGTCATCGTCTCGGCGAGATACCCGCCCTGGGTGTGGACGATCCCCTTGGGCTTCCCGGTGGTTCCCGAGGTGTAGAGGATGTAGAGAGGGTCTTCTGCATTGAGGACCACCGGCTCGCAGTCGACCGGCTGGTCCGCGACCAGATCGTGCCACCAGATGTCCCTGCCCTCTTCCATGTCGACTCCGTGGTCGGTCCTCTTCACCACGATCGAGTGCTCGATACCCGGAGTCGACTGCAGCGCCTTGTCGGTGTTCGCCTTCAACGGGACGACACTGCCCCCGCGCCACGCCCCGTCCTGGGTGATCACCACCCGGCAGTCGGCATCGAGGATCCGGCTGGACAGGGCGTCGGCGGAGAACCCTCCGAACACCACCGAGTGGACCAACCCCAGTCGGGCACAGGCCAGCATGGCGATGGGCAGCTCGGGGATCATCCCCATATAGATGGCGACTCGGTCACCCCTCTCGAGACCGAGGCTCTTCAGCCCGTTGGCGAGACGGTTGACCTCTCCGGCGAGGTCGCTGTAGGTGAGGGCCCGAGTGTCTCCGGGCTCACCCACCCAGTGGTAGGCCACCTGGTCGCCATGTGAGCCCAGATGACGGTCCAGACAGTTGTAGGAGAGGTTGAGCTCGCCGTCCTTGAACCACTTGTAGAAAGGGGGGTTCGAATCGTCCAGCATCTCTTTGGGCTCGGTGAACCAGGTGATGCGGTCCAGAGCCTCCTTGTGCCAGAACGCCTCGTAGTCGGTCGCAGCCTCCTCGTGGATGCCGGGTTTGGCATTGGCCTGGGCGGTGAACTCCGCCGAGGGCGGAAAGATGCGCTCTTCGTGCAGCAGGTTCTCGAGAGCCTGCGACATGGTTGCTCCTATCGGGGTGGCGAGTCGTCGGAACCTACCAGTGCCGGAGCGCGGGACCAGACCAGAATCCCCGCGATGGCGGCGAGATACATCAACAGGTCGCCGGTGGCGGTGTACGGGGTCGCATTCGAGCAGCAGTAGCCGGCCTCGAAGATCTCCTGGCCACCGAGCCCTGTGGTCAAGGTGAACTCGCCGAACCGGTCGGTGACCGTCGACTTGCCGGTGACCGCGGCATGGACGATCGGAACCCCCAGCTCGACGGCCCGCATCCGGGTCATCCCGATGAACTGGTCCGAGGTAGGCGCCTCCGGACCATAGGAGGCCTCGTTGGTGGCGACCACGATGACGTCGGCACCCGCCCGTCGGGTCTCCAGCGGGTAGCGGGAGAAACCGCCTTCGAAAGAGATCACCGACCCTACGTCGCCCTCGAAGACCACCGGGCCGTCACCCGGGATCATGTCGCGGGGGACCCGATCGAGAGCCGGGATCCAGTCGAACACCCGGCGCAAGGGGACGTACTCGCCAAAGGGCACCGGGTGCTGCTTGCGGTACTCGCCGAGGATCTCCCCCTCCCGGTCGAAGTAGACGTTGGCATTGATCCAATGGGTTTCGGTGAGGGTCCGATCGCCTCCGACGAGGATGGCGGCATCGATTCGCCTCGCCTCCGCGGCCATGGCCTCGCGTACCTCCTCGTTGAGAACCGGGTCGGCGTTGGTCGACCCGGTGGAGCCTTCGGACCAGACCACCAGGTCGATCGACCCCGGTTCGATGTTTCCGGTGAGCTCGAGATGTTGTTGGTAGGTGCGAAGACGCTCGTTGGGTGGACAGTGCTCGAAAGGGCATGGGGTCGAGCCCTGCACGATCGCCACCCGCAGGTCGGGACCGTCGATGTGCGAGGTGGTGGTGGGCACCGTGGCGACCAGGGCGGCCACGACGATGACGAGAGACCACAACAGACGGCTGTCCCAACGACGGGTGGCCGCGCTTGCTGTCAACGCCGAGATCATCACCACCAACACGGTGAGCCCACTGGTCCCGACTGCGGCGGCAGGCAGCCGGGTGAGCAGGTTGTCCGACAGCGCATACCCGGCGGCGCCCCACTCCAGCCCACCGACGGGGAAGTGGTAACGCAACAGCTCCATCACCCCCCATCCCCCCACCGCGAGCAGCAGCCACTCAAACGGAGCCGAGTCACGGAACCGGGCGAGCCACCACCCATACACCACGACGAACAGCGCCTGCACCGGAACCAGGACCAGGGCGATCAGCTCCAGCTCCGCAAGCCACGACATCAGCCCACCGAAGAAGACCACCCCGTAGACGGCACCGGCCAACAGCCCGTCACGTCGAGTCGGGGAGACACGCAGCGCCATGAGAAACGCCGTGATCCCTGCGAAGATGAGGACACCTGGCCCGAAGGGTGGGAAGGCCAGCACGGACACGACCGCGCCGATCAATGCGAGGAGGACCGGTTTCACGGCTGGCAGGGTACGCCGGCGGGTGGTGGGGTTCACAGCTCCCATGTGCCGGGTTCTGCAGCCGATCACGACGATTTAGAGTCGTCGTCATGTGGGAAGGTGACGTTTGGGTTGCAGGCAGGGCGGCACGCGCCGGCGCCGACGTCGTCCAGACCGGCTTCTTCCAACCGTTCGACACCGAGCTGAAGAGCGCAGTAGACCCGGTCACCCACGTCGACCGTGAATCCGAGGCGGCGATCCGGGCGGTGATCGGCAGCCACTTCCCCGACGACGGGATCCTCGGTGAGGAGGAAGGAGGAGGCCGCTGGGACGAGGGGCGGGTGTGGATCGTCGACCCGCTCGATGGCACGGTCAACTTCGTGCACCGGCTCCCTCAAGTGGCGGTGTCGGTAGCGTTGTGGGCCGACGGCAAGCCTTTGGTCGGAGTGATCATCGATGTCGCCCGCAACGACGAATACGTCGCGGTCGTCGGTGAAGGAGCCGCCCTCAACGGCGAGCCCATTCGAGTATCGGAGACGGCCACCCTCGACAAGTCCCTGGTGTGCACCGGTTTCCCCTACGACCGCCGCCAGCACGCCGCTGCCTACCTGAAGGTGGTCGAAGAGGTGATGCTCAACAGCCAGGGGACGAGACGTTTCGGCGCCGCCGCCCTCGACCTCGCCTGGCTGGCGGCCGGGCGCTACGACGCCTACTGGGAACACGGAGGGGCCCACGGCATCAAGCCATGGGACGTGGCCGCCGGGATGCTCCTCGTGACCGAGGCCGGGGGCACCTACACCGACGAATCGGGGGAGGTCAACCAACTCCAGGCGCGGGCCCACGTCGCCAGCAACGGGAAGGTCCACGACGAGCTACGGTCGATCGTGGCCCGCACCATGCCGGAGCACCTTCGTTGATGTACCACGATCACCATCTCCACCCGTTCGGATACGCCGCATTGGTCAATGGTCTCGAACTGATGGACGCCACTGATCTCGACGAGGTGATGCGCCGTGTGATCGCGCACGGGCAGCAGGTGGAGGGACCGATCATCGGCCAGCGACTCAACGACGAGGGAGTCAGGGAGTCGCGTCTGCCCACCGCCGCCGACATAGACGACGTCGTCTCCGACCGCCCGGTCCTCCTCTACAGGTACTGCGGGCACATCGCGGTGGCCAACAGTGCGGCGATGGAACTCGCCGGCCTCGATGCCGACACTCCCGACCCCGAGGGTGGCACCTTCGACCGTGACCGGACGGGACGACCCAACGGAATTCTGCGTGAGACCGGGGTCACGGTGGTGGCCAGGGAGCTGGAGCCGTTGACCCCGGCGCCGAACGACCTGGAGATCATCTCTGCTCTCGCCGGATTGAGAAGGATGGGTATCGGGTCGCTAACCGGGATGATCTCGGTCTCGAGTGCGATCTGGTGCTCGGTCGATGACGAGATCGAGACCCTGCTGCGCATCGCTCCCGACCTCCCGATCGACATCGACGTGCTCCTCATCGCCAACACACCGCACGAGCTGGCGACGGCCAAGGAGCGCATCGACGGTGCGGAGGGGCCCATCAGGTTCCTCGGATACAAAGCCTTCATCGACGGCAGCCTGGGCGGACACACCGCGGCGATGTACGAGCCGTTCGCCGACCGCTCCGAGACCAGGGGGATGGAGCGGTTCAACCACCAGAGGATGGTGGAGATGGGGAAGACCGCGCTCGACCTGGGCGGCGCGGTAGCCATCCACGCCATCGGCGACCGGGCCAACGATCTGGTGCTCGACGTGCACGAAGAGCTGGTCGAGGGTGGGGCCGACCCGCGCCACCTCAGAGTGGAGCACGCCTCGATCCTCACCGACGCCACCATCGATCGCATGGCCCACCTGGGGGTCACCGCATCGATCCAGCCCGCCTTCCTCGCCTCCGAGGAGTCGTGGCTGGAGAAACGTCTCGGCGCCGACCGGATGCACCTCGCCTACCGGTTCCACTCCCTGCTCGAGGCCGGGGTCCCGCTGCTGGGGGGCAGCGACTCCCCCGTCGAGCTACCCGACCCCGAGACCGGGATCAACGCCGCGGTCAAACGTCACGGGATCAACCCCGGCGAGTCGCTCACCCGTGAGCAGGCCGAGGCCCTTTTCGCCCCACCGACCCGCTGACGG
>DATKCZ010000031.1:0-7353 GCA_035512955.1 Acidimicrobiia bacterium | reverse complement strand
GGTCCACCGAAGACACCACCGCCGCCAGAAACGGGCCCACCGGGATGTCTTCGAGGGTGTCGGGGAGCAGATCACGGTCAGATTCGACCCAGCCGTCGGCCAGAGCCAGACAGGTCAGCCGATACGACAGGTCGACAGATTCAGCGGCTTCGACCTCTTCGATGCTCTCCCCCGGCCAGAGTCCGATACCACAATCACGGTGATCGAACATATGTTCGAACCATACTCATCGCTATCGACAAATGTCAACCCCCCATCACCAAATTTCTTTCACCGCCAACCAACGCCAAACGCGCCGGGGTCGGGCTGCAAATGGGCTCTCATCCTCCTGACACCACCGACGGGTAGGCGGTGCTGCTCACCGGGCTCATGCTGGCGGCGTTGTTGACCTCGAGGTTGGTGGGCCCTGCTCGGAGACCAAAACGTCCATTGAGCGAGGCTTGACAGAGCAGGGGATCGAGCCGACCGTTCACTACTCGTCGCCGAGAACGGCCGCGGCGATCCTACCGACGCGTTCGGGGTCGGCAATGGCGTCGATCTCGACGATCATGCCTTCGCTCACGGTGAATCCCATCACGGCGAAGGGTCGTCCCCCCACAGTGATGACTGCTCCGGCTGCCCCGTTCACCAGAGCGGGTCGAAGCACCGCAGCCGGTATGGCACCCCTGAGCGCCTGGCCGGCGACCGCCGACTTGCCCCGGAACACCTCAGAGGGGCGTCTGGCGCCGAAGTCGGACCTCAGCACCACCTCGGGGTCGAGCAGGGCGATCAGGGCATCGAAGTGACCCCCACGTGCTGCCCTGAAGAAGGCGTCGACCACGTCTCGTTGACGAGTGAGATCGGGGTCGGCAGCCGGTACCTCGGCTCCTTTGACCCGTCGGCGTGCCCTGCTGGCGAGCTGTCTGGCGGCGGCAGGAGATCGACCGACCATGGGAGCGATCTCATCGAATGGCAGCTTAAACATGTCGTGAAGCACGAAGGCGAGCCGCTCCGCCGGCGAAAGGGTGTCGAGCACCACGAGAAGGGCGAGGCTGACCGAGTCGGCCAGCAGCGCTTCTTCCTCCGGTTGCGATTCACCGTCGGGGATGATGACCGGGTCGGGCAACCCGAAGAGATCCTCCCGTCGTACGTGGCGAGAACGCAGCATGTTGAGACAGACCCGGGCAACGATGGTGGTCAACCACCCGCCCAGGTTCTCGACTTCATTGGCCCCTGCCCGGCTGATCCGCAGCCAGGTGTCCTGAACGGCGTCGTCAGCCTCGGTGAGCGATCCGAGCATCCGGTAGGCCACCGCCCTCAGATGGGCGCGGTGCTCCTCGAAGCGGTCTGCCAACCACTCGGTCTCGTCCATCGGTCACATTCTCTCGTCGCCAGGTGTCATAGATAGTGACCCCACCGACTCGACGGATGTGACAAGGAGACGCAACATGAACGATGAAGTGAGCAATTCCCCGACCTCACGCATTCTGGTCACCGGCGGCACGGGCACCCTGGGCCGCCTCGTCGTCCCGCGCCTGCGCGGCGCCGGCTGCGACGTCCGAGTGCTCAGCCGGAACAGCCACCAGAGCGAAGAGGGTATCGAGTTCGTGACTGGTGACCTGGCCACGGACGAGGGCATCGAAGCCGCGGTGGAGGGAACCGAGATCATCGTGCATTGCGCGGGCAGCAACAAGGGTGACGAGGACAAGACGAGGCACCTGGTGCGGGCCGCCTCACGGGGCGGGGCGCGGCATCTGGTTTACATCTCCGTCGTCGGCGCAGACGAGATCCCGCTCGTCAGCGCCATCGACCGCGCCATGTTCGGCTACTTCGGGTCCAAGCTCGCCGCCGAGCGAGCCGTGGCCGACTCCGGTCTGCCCTCGACGACGCTGCGCGCCACCCAGTTCCATGACCTGATCTTCACGACCGTGCGGCAGATGGCCAAGCTGCCGGTGATACCGGTGCCGGCCGGGCTCCGGTTCCAACCGGTCGACACCGGAGAGGTGGCGGCCCGGCTCGTAGAGCTCGCCCTTGGCATGCCGGCCGGACTGGTGCCCGACATCGCCGGTCCGCGGGTGTACGAGATGGCCGAGCTGGTTCGCGGATACCTGCGGGCCACCCACAAGCACCGCCCGATCCTCCCGGTCCGGCTCCCCGGCCGGGCCGCCGCCGCATTCCGAGCCGGCCGCAACCTGGCCCCGGACCGGGCGGTTGGTCACAGGACCTGGGAGGACTTCCTGGCCGAGCGGCTGAACGCGCAGCCCACGATCACAACTTCACCGGGAGGTGCTTGATCCCCTGGATGAAGTTGGAGCGGAGCCGATCGGGCTCCCCCACTTCGAAGCGACCTACCCGGTCGAGGAACTCCTCGAAGAAGACCCGCACCTCGAGCCGGGCCAGCGAGGCCCCGAGACAGACGTGGCGACCGGTCCCAAAGGTGACGTGGGGGTTGGGACGACGGGTCAGGTCGAACGTGTACGGCTCGTCGAAGACGTCCCCGTCGTAGTTGGCCGAGGTGTACCACATGACCACCCGGTCCCCCGCCGCCAAAGCGACGCCACTGATCTCGGTGTCTTCCACCACCGTGCGTCGGAAGTGCATGGTCACGCTCGAAGCCCGCAAGATCTCCTCGGTGGCGTCTTCGGACAGCCCGGGGAGGTCGGAGCGCCACGTCTCGAGCTGGTCCGGGTTGTCGTGCAGGTAGATGAGCCCGTGGCTGATGGTGTGTCTCGTCGTCTCGTTGCCGGCGACCATCATCAGGGTGAAGAAGTTCTTGAACTCGAGGTCGGTGAGCGGCTCGCCGCCGGGCTCTGCGGTGAGCAGGGTCGTGATGATGTCGTCCCGGGGGTCCTGGCGTCGCTCCAGGGCGATCTCCTCGGCATAGCGGAACACCTCGAGGGCGGCGGGTGAGCGAAACGGGAGCAGCCGGTAGTCCTCGGTGTCGACCTTGTCGATGATCACCGGGGTGTACTCCGGGTCGGCGTTGGAGATCATCTGATCGCCCCAGGCCACCATCTGCCCGGCGTCCGACTCGGGGATCCCCAGCAACCGGCACAGCATCCGGATGGGAAGCTCGCGGGCGATCTCGGTGACGAAGTCGAACTCGCCGAGGGGCAGCACCCGGTCCAACACCAACCCGACCAACTTGCGGAAGGCCTTCTCGTAGGTGGCGGTGACCCGGGGGGTGAACCCCGGCTGGACGAGACGACGCAGCCGGGTGTGCTCGGGAGGATCGAACTCCATCATCGAGCGACGGGCCTCGAGCTCCTCGGGGTCCATCTCCTCGATCCGGATCCCTCGGGAAGCGGTGAACCGGTGGTAGTCGCGGCTCGCCTCGATGACGTCGGCATGCCTGGTGATCGCCCAGAAGGCGGAGCCGTCGCTCTCGATGACCCGCGACACCGGTTCCTCCTGGCGCAGGCGCTCGAAGGCGGCATGGGGGAATCCGCCTAGATAGGTGTCATGGGACGTGATGTCGGCGTGGGGATCGGCAGGGCCCCGGTGGAGCGAAGACGTGGTCATTTCGTTGGGAACCGAACTTAATCCGCCCTGGAACGTCGCAAACCCCCGTATCGTTTTCCCATCGTGGTCCTGCCCGACGGATCCCGGTCCGAGAGCAACCGACCCGGTTTGGGTCGCACGGCTCTGCTCGCCTTGGCGGCGCTGGCCTTGGCGGTCGGTGGCTTGGCACTCGGGGCATTGACCACACCCGACCCCGAAGCGATCGCCGAGACCTCCCCGACGTCGACCACGTCGACCACTTCGACCACCATCGAACAGATCGAGCCGCCGATCGACTTCGACAACTTCTCGGTGGGCCAGATCGCGGTGGGCCATCCATTGGGATGGGAGAGAGCGGCCCGATTCGACGAAGGGGCGACCGTCGACCTGGTCGAGCACGAAGACCGGCTCTTTCTGTTCGGCTATGGCGATTGGTATGCACGGTCAGGCGGTCTCCAGGCTTGGAGCAGCGAGGACGGCCTGGTCTGGGACCCACTGGGTCAGGTCATCGAGGAGAGTCACCCCATCAGCCGGGTTGCCTCGACACCGCAGGGTCTGATCGCGCTGGAACCGGGACCGACCGGTGAAGGGTTCACCATCTGGCGTTCCCCCAACGCGGTGCGGTGGGCGCCCGAATTGGTCCCGGTCGAGTTGGACAGCGAACACGCCACCGTGCACCCCCACGCCGTGACCGGGTCGAAGAGCACCCTCATGGTCACCGGCGACGTCCAGATGGATGTCACCGCATTACTCGAGGAGCGGCTGGGAGATGGCCTGGACGCCCCAGTCGATCTGTGGCGGTACGGCTGGAGTCATCATCGCTCGGCGGAGGGGATCGTCATCGACGTCCTCGGCCCGCTCGGCATGGTGGCCCAACAGGTGTCGGCCGAGGAGTTGGGTCTCACCGAGACGGAGCAGTCCTGGATCGTCGACGGCTACGGGTCGTCGACCGACACCGATGTCTGGGTCTCCCGAGGTGGGCACAGTGGTTGGGAGCACAGCACCATCGATGATGCGAGATGGATCGACTCGCTGATCATCACCAAGGACTCCAGGGTCATGGCTCTGGGGCATGGGAGCACGCTGAGCGGGACATGGTTCTCAGACGGTGGCCTCGACTGGCGACGTCTCGACTTCCTCAGCCGCCCCTACACCGTCGAGCCCTGGGGCGATGGGTTCGCCGGGCCGGACAGCTACGGCGGAAACGATGTGCTCGTCTCCGAGGATGCGGAGCATTGGGACAGCACTGGTCTGAACGATCACTTCCCGTCGTCGATCGGATGGGGCGTCGGCCCGTTCGCCGCAGGGCCGGGAGGCATTGTCGTCGGGGTGGAAGGGTGGGGCCGGCCCAACCAGCCGATCGAACTGTCGATCCCGCCGCGACTCACCCGTGGGAGTGTGATCTTGACGATGAACCTCGACGTCGGTGTTCTCGACCTCGAGGCGGGCGGCGAGCATCACCAGTACCACGTCTACACGGGCGCCGCGCCCCAGAGCCTCTTCGTCGACCTGGCCGCCGAGTCGGTCGACTTCTTCGACGACGACACCGGTGAGCTGTTGTCCACCTTCTCCTTCAGCGAGCTGCTGGCCGCCGAGGAGGCCTACTGGAGCCACGACTTCTTCGAGGAGCGGTACCAGGCCCTGGCCTTCACCCCCGATGGGGTGGAGTGGACTATCCAGGACGTCGAGGCAGCGCTGGGCGGCGCCGTGTGGATGCGAGGATTCGAGGTGACCGAGGAACGGGTGATCGTGGTTGTGTCGGGCTTGGAAGACCAGTATGGCCGCGACCAGATGCCCGGCTTCGAGATCTGGACCGCACCCATCCCCTAACCGTTACCGTCTCGGGGTGATGACCGAATACCGAAGGATCCTGCTCCATGACCGGGCCGTGCAGGCCCGGGTGGAGGGTGATGAGTTGGTCACCGCCGACGGGGACCGGGTGGCGATCGCCGATGCCCGCCATCTGGCCCCGGTGGAGCCGTCCAAGATCATCGCCACCCATCTCACCTACCGAAGCCGCGTCGACGAGTTCATGACCAAGCTGCCACCGACGCCCACCTACTTCCACAAGCCGACGAGCTCGCTCGCTGCCCATCTCGGCGAGGTGGTGCGCCCCAAGCGCTGCAAGTACCTCAACTTCGAAGGGGAGATCGCCATCGTCATCGGGCGCATGGCATTCGACGTCTCCGCAGAGCAGGCGGCCGAGCACATCGCCGGGTACACCATCGCCAACGACTTCGGGCTCCACGACTTCAGGGACACCGACGCCGGCTCGATGCTGCGGGTCAAGGGCTCGGACACCATGTGCCCACTCGGGCCGGGTCTGGTCACCGACTGGGACTTTCACGACAAGGAGATCCGCACCCTGGTCAACGGGGAGGTCAAGCAGTCGGGGAACACCGCCGAGATGGAATGGGACATGCACTACCTGGTGGCCGATCTGGCCCGGACCATCACTCTCGTCCCCGGTGACGTGATACTGAGCGGGACACCGGCGGGGTCCCGCCCTGTGCAGCCCGGGGACTCGGTGACTGTCGAGGTGGAGGGTCTGGGCGCGCTCACCAACACAATCGTGGAAGGGAACGTGGCGGTCCGGCCAGACTTCGGAGCCCAGCCCAGCGAGTCGGAGGAGGTCATCTCCACCGCCCTCGGGGGCGATTGGGAGTACCGGGGCATCAGGGCGCCGCGCGGCCCCGGAGCCAAGCACTACGAGTCGGAGGTGAGCGAATGAGACCGCTGGTGGGGATCACGGCATGGCGGCGCAGGCTGGAGACCTTCTACGGGCCCGACACCCTGCAGACTCTGTCGTCCTTCTACACCGACTCGATCGTGGCCGCCGGGCTGACCCCGGTCATCTTCCCCGCCGCCCTCGACCCGTCCGAGGCCGATCGTCTCGCAGCCGGGGTCGACGGCATCATCCTCTCCGGGGGCGACGACGTCGACCCAGCCAGCTACGGGGCCGAGGACACCGACTCCAAGCGCTACCACCCCGAGGTCGACCGCTTCGAGACCGCCCTGATCGAGGCGGCGCGCGCTCAGGGAAAGCCGCTGCTCGCCATCTGCCGCGGACTGCAAGTGCTCAACGTCGCCCTGGGGGGCACCCTGAGCCAGGAGGTCACCTCGAAAGGCGGGGTCCACGGCCTGATCGGCGACGACCACGAGGAGTTGAACTCCCGTCGCCACGTGATCGGCTTCGAGGAGGGCTCGATCCTCGCCGGGCTCTACGGGTCAGGGGAGGTCAAGGTCAACACCCTCCACCACCAGGGTGTGGCCGACCTCGCTCCTGGGCTCGTCGTGGAGGCGCGAAGCGACGACGGGCTCGTCGAGGCGGCCCGCTACGACGGGGAGTGGTGGGCGCTCGGAGTGCAGTGGCACCCGGAGCGTCTCGACGGCGAGCACCAGAAGCTGTTCGCCGCGTTCAAACGGGTGCTAACCGATCGGTGACCCGCCCCGCAGGCGCCAGCGCCTCGCTGATCTCGGTCAGTCGTTCCCGGACCACCCGGTAGTGGACCCAGCGGCCCCGGCGCTTCCCCTCGACCAGACCCGCCTCGCGGAGCACCTTGAGGTGGTGGGACACGGTGGGCTGGGCCAGCTCGAGGGCGGGCTCGAGGTCGCAGCCACAGCACGACCCGTCCGGGGCGTCGAGGATCATCGACACGATGCGGAGCCGCATCGGGTCGGCCAGGGCAGCGAGGACCGGGACCATGGCATTGGCCCGGGTCTCGTCGATGGCGCCTTCATGCAACGGGGTGCAGCAGACTTCGCTCATCTCCCCATCATACATTGACAACGGCGAATACATAGACGAATATCGATATATCGAAGTTCGTCTATCTGTTCCAAGGAGGGACTATGACACTTCGCAACATCGAC
>DATKCZ010000030.1:0-6832 GCA_035512955.1 Acidimicrobiia bacterium | reverse complement strand
GGCGGCGAGACCATCATTCTCCAGGTGTTCGACCGGCTGATCGACTTCACCCCGGAAGGGCCCGATCTGATTCCCGCTCTCTCCGAGGAGGTGCCGACCGACGACAACGGTCTGATCTCCGAGGACGGCCTGACCTACACGTTCCCGATCCGGGAAGGTGTGGTCGACCATCTCGGCAATCCCGTGGATGCCACCGACGTCAAGTACTCCTGGGACCGGGTCCTCACCATGGACCTGCCCGAGGGGAACGCCGGCGTTCTCGCCGAGAACATCGCTTCGACCGAGGCGCCGGACCCACAGACATTCGTGGTCACCTTGAACCAGCCCAATGCTGCGTTCCTCAACTCGGTCGTCACCCTTGCAGTGGCGTCCATCGTCTCAGAAGAGGCAGTGGAAGCCAATGGCGGGGTCGTCGCGGGCGAGCCGAACGAATTCATGGCCACGAGCCCGGTCGGAACAGGCCCGTACGTATTCGTCGAGTGGAACCGGGGCGAGAACATGCTCTTCGAGGTCAACGAGGACTACTGGGGTACCCCGGCCAATCTCGACCTGCGGATCGAGATCGTGCCCGACCCCGACGTTCGGGTGCTCGGCGTGCGAGCCGGTGACTACGACACGATCGAGACGGATCCGTCGTTCGTCGGTGACATCGAGGGCGCCGAGGGTGTGACCGTCTTCCAGGGTGAGTTCCTGCTCGAGCCGATTCACATCGGTTTCAACCTGAACTTCCCACCCGACGAGATACCGCCCGATGACACCATCCCGGCCGACTTCTTCCACGATCCGGCCATCCGACAGGCCTTCAACTACGCCTTCGACTACGACGCCTTCATCCAGGGCGCCCTCGGCGGGTTTGGGGCCCCGACCCCGTTCTACCTGCCTCAGGGTGTGCTCGGGTACAGCGAGGACCTGCCGGTGTACAGCCAGGACCTGGCCATGGCCGAGCAGTTGTTCACCGAGGCCGGAGTCTGGGACGAAGGTTTCACCGTCTCGGTGATCGCAGAGGCGGGCAACCTCTTCGAGATCGCGGCGCTGGTGCTCAAGGACTCGCTGGAGGGGCTCAACCCCAACTTCAGCGTCAATGTCCTCGCACTCGCGGAGGCCCAGTTCGACGAGGCTCACGCCTCCGATCCGCTCCCCTACGCCCTCTGGGTGAAGAACGCCGACCCGTTCGGCGACCCGCATGCGTTCATGCGTGACTACATCCATCCGGACGGGCCATGGGGTGTCGTGCACGGGTTCCGGAACGGCTACCAGGACGCCGATCAGATCGCCTCGATGATCGACGAGGCGTCGGTCATCACGGACCAAGACGAGCGCGAGACCATCTACCAGGAGCTGTCCTCGATGCTCTACGACGACCCGATGTGGGTGATCGCCGGCAACGAGGTCGCCGTGATGGCACACCGCGACTGGGTGCAGGGCTTCGTGATGAACCCACTGTGGCCCCGTCCCAGCCTGAGGTTCGCCCTGCTCGACAAGGGATGATCGAAGACCACTCGAACCGGGAGGGGCGCGTCAGTAGACGCGCCCCTCTCCACAAACGGCCCCCGATGCAATGATTGAAGCCTGATGCAAATCAGGGACTACGTGCTCCGCCGGATGATGGTGCTCCCGATCCTGATCATCGGCACCTCACTGATCGTCTTCGCCCTGACCCGTGTTGGTGGCTCACCCGTCGGCATCTATCTCTCACACGAGATGACTGCCGAGGAGGTCGCCCAGATCGAGCAGCGCTACGGCCTGGACGAGTCGCTCCCGGTCCAATACCTCACGTGGGCCGGTGGCATGCTCACCGGTGACTGGGGTTGGTCGGGAGTCGCCGCGGCGCCCGTGCGGCAGGTCTTCCCCGACAAGCTCGGCGCCACCATGGAACTGGCGGTGGCAGCAGGCATCGTCGCCGTCACCCTCGGCATCGGCCTCGGCACCTACGGCGGGTCCCGGCGCGACCGGCTCCCCGATCACCTGACCAGGGTGTTCTCAATCAGCGGTGCCGCCATGCCCATCTTCTGGTTCGGAATCCTCCTGCTCATCGTCTTCTGGGTCGGTCTCGGCTGGGCACCGATCGGCAGGTCCAACGCCAACCTCTTCCAAAGCATCGCCCATCCCACAGGGCTCTACACCGTCGATGCGATCCTCGCCGGCAACTGGCGCGCCTTTGTTGATGCGATCTGGCATCTGACGTTGCCGGCCATCGCACTCGGCTTCGGGACGACGGCCATCATCACCAGGATGATGCGCTCCTCGTTGGTGGAGTCGATGAGCGAGGAGTACGTCGACGCCGCCCGGGCGAAGGGCCTGCCCGAGAAGCTGGTGCTCCGGCGTCACGCCCGACGCAATGCCCTCATCCCGACAGTGACCGTCATCGGCCTCAGCTTCGGGTTCCTGCTCCAGGGCACGGTGGTGGTCGAGATCATCTTCAGATGGCCCGGGCTCGGCAGGTGGATGGCCGACGCGGTGCTGCGTGGCGACCAGGCCACCATCATGGCCTACGTCATGTTCACCAGCGTGCTCTTCTTGGTGGTCAACCTGGCCGTCGACGTGGCGTATGCCTACCTCGACCGACGAGTGGTCCTGGGAGCCTGATGGCCGTAGACACACCGCCACGCGAGCCCGCGGCTCCCCTCGCCGGCGCTTTCCGCACACGGGCCAGGAGGTTTGGAGAGCTCGCCCGGGAGGTCCTGCGCAACCCGACGACGCTGATCGGGGTGATCCTGATCGTGGCCATGATCGCCATGGCGATCTTCGCCCCGCTCCTCATCGAGCCGAACACGCCCGACCCGTACCAGATGCCCCGCGACTGGGGGGCACTCAACGAGCCGCCCGGCACTCCTGGGCACCTCCTCGGGACCACCCAACAGGGCGGCGACGTGCTCTATGGCGTGATCTGGGGGGCCCGCACCTCGCTTCGCCTATCCCTGGTCGTCGTCTCGATCACCGTCGTGATCGGATTGATCGTGGGAAGTCTCGCCGGGTTCATCGGCGGGAAGATCGACGAGATCCTCATGCGGCTGGTCGACGTGTTCCTGTCGATCCCGGAGCTGATTTTCGCCCTCGCCATCGCCGCGGTGTTGGGACCATCCTTCGGGAACATCATCCTGGCCCTGGCCGCGGTCTTCTGGGTGAAGTACGCCCGGATCATCCGGGGACAGGTCATCCACATCAAGCAGAACGAGTATGTCGACGCGGCGCGGGTGATCGGCGACTCCAGCCTGCGCATCTATACCAAAGACGTCCTGCCCAACTCGGTGACCCCAGTCGTAGTCCAGGCCACACTCGACATGGGCAATGTGGTGCTCATCGGGGCCACGCTCAGCTTCATCGGCCTCGCCGAGGCCGGCCTCGCCGAGTGGGGAGTGTTGGTCAGCCAAGGGCAGGCAGGCATCTCCGCCGGCCGTTGGTGGGCTTCGACGTTCCCCGGTCTGATGGTCTTCCTCTGGGCCCTGGCCTTCAACCTCGTCGGCGACGGCCTGCGGGACATCCTCGACCCGCGAACGGAGTCCAAGCGGTGACCCTGGCACACGCACCAGGGCCCGCCGGCGACACCGAAGCCGCCGGGGCAGTCGCCTCTGTCGTGGATCTCAAGGTTCACTTCGAGTCCAAGGCCGGGCGGGTCCACGCCGTCGACGGCGTGGACATCGACATCCGCGACGGGGAGACGCTGGGGCTTGTCGGGGAGACGGGATGCGGCAAGAGCGTCACCGCTCGCTCCTTCCTGCGCCTGGTGCCCATGCCACCCGGGATCCACGCCGGAGGGGCGGTCTTTTTTCGACCCCACCAAAGGTGCGGGCAGTGCTCTGGAGCGGGCTGTCCCGTCTGTGCAGGGAGGGGACGCCTCCCCATGACCTGCTCGACCTGTGAGGGGGTCGGCTGCGAGGTGTGCGGTGGCACCGGCACCGAGACGATCAACCTGAGCACCCTGCCGGAGAAGGAACTGCGCGACATCCGTGGCGACCGGATCGCGATGATCTTCCAGGACCCGGCCAAAGCCCTGAACCCCGCAATGACGATCAGGAATCAGATCGCCGAGGTCTTCTACCAGCACCGCACCGACGATGTGCTCGAGCGCGCGGGGCTCGCCACTCACCCCAACCCTCTCCTGCGGCGTCACGTCGCCCAGAGGTCCCGCCTCCTCGAGCGGGCGCTCCTCACGATGCCTCCGCTGAGAGGCCAGCGGGATCGGATCGAAGGGGTAATCGACGAGATGGTCGCCGCGGCCCTGAAGGAGACCCAGATCCCCAACCCGGTCAAAGTGATGGATCGCTATCCCCACGAGCTCTCCGGCGGGATGAAACAGCGGGTGATGATCGCCCAGGCCCTGGCCTGCAACCCCGACCTGCTGATCGCGGACGAGCCCACCACCGCCCTCGATGTCACGGTTCAGGCGAGGATCATCGAGCTGATCAAAGAGTTGCAGGGCCGCCGCAAGTCGGCGGTGCTGTACATCAGTCACGACCTCTCGCTGGTGCGCCGGGTGTGCGACCGGGTCGCGGTCATGTACGCCGGCCGAGTAGTCGAGGTGGGGACGACCCAAGAGATCTTCGCCAATCCTCTTCACCCCTACACGAGGGGCTTGATAGCCGCCATCCCCTCTCGCACCCAGGACCGCGGCGATCTGGTCGCCATCAAAGGCACGGTGCCCGAGCTCATCGATCCTCCTCCATCGTGTCGATTCGTGGAGAGATGCTCCTACGCGGTCGAAGTGTGCGGGCGATTGGACCCGGTGCTGGAAGAGGTGGAGGACGGCCACGGAGCGGCCTGTTTCATCCACAATCCCCCCGACTCGGCGACCGAGCTTCCCTCGTTCTCGAAGGTGACATCATGACCACCACGATCGACTCACCCGGGAGTGCAGGAGCCGACATACGCGGCGAGATCGCTATCTCGGTGCGTGACCTCCACAAGCACTTCCCGATCCGTGAGGGGGCCCTGCAGAGAGTCGCCGGGCACGTGAGGGCTGTCGATGGAGTCAGCTTTGACATCAGGAGGGGCGAGACACTGGGCCTGGTCGGAGAGAGCGGGTGCGGCAAGACCACCCTGGGACGATGTGTCAGCGGCCTCACCGACCCGACGATCGGTGGTGTCTACTTCGACCTGTCAACGGACGACAACCGACGCCTCGACTCACTGCTCGCGGTCCCCGAGCAGGATCGCACCGATGAGGCCACCGGAGAGCTGGGCTCGATCGACGACCACCATCGAATCGACCGGCTCACCAAGGACGAGTGGCTCCGCTACCGGCGCAACTGCCAGGTGGTCTTTCAGGACGCTTTCGCTTCGCTCAATCCCCGCCATCTCGTGCGCGAGATCGTGGGACGCCCGCTCAAAGTCCACAAAGAGGCGTCGGGTGAGAGGCTCACCGAACGCGTGGTGGAGCTGCTGGAGCGGGTTGGCATGGGCCGTCAGCATCTATATCGCTATCCCCATCAGTTCTCGGGCGGTCAGCGGCAGAGACTCTCCATCGCCAGGGCGCTCGCCCTCGACCCGGAGCTGATCGTCCTCGACGAGCCGACTTCCGCCCTCGACGTGTCCGTCCAGGCGCAGATCCTCAATCTCCTCAACGAGCTGCAAAGAGAGCTCGATCTCACCTATCTGTTCATCACTCACGACCTCTCCGTGATCCGCCACATGGCTGACTGGGTCGTGGTCATGTACCTGGGCAGGGTTTCAGAAACGGGCTCGACCGACGACATCTTCGACGACTCCCGCCATCCCTACACCCGCGCGCTTCTCAAGGCCAGTCCCGACCTCGAGGACGACGCCGACGCAGCGCTGGTGACTCTCGAAGGCTTCGTGCCCGACCCGGCCCGCCCCCCGCAAGGGTGCCGGTTTCACACCAGGTGCCCGGTGGCCACACCAGTCTGTGGGTGGGAAGTCGACGACGTCGTCAGATGGCTGGAGGACGAGCCCAGGATGTTCGAGTCGCTCACCGACGTCACCCGGCAGGACGAGTTCACGGCCGATCTCATATTCAGCGACGAGGACGCCGCAGGACGAGTCGAGGACGCCCTCTCCTCAGACATAGTGCCTGAGGCCGCCCGGGGCGCCCTCCGCGAGCTGCGCCGCGAAGGAACCAGAGTCCACGTTTCCTTCGCAGAGGTCGACCACATCCAGCTGACGGAGCGCAAGCCCGGCCATCTCTCGGCCTGTGTCCACGAGACAGCACCCGAAATCGAGTGAGCACCCCATGACCTACGACGTCCACGCCCACTGCATACCTCCCGCGTTCCGAGAGTGGCTCGAGCAATCGGGCCGGGACGTCGGACTGGCCATCGTCGAAGAGTCGGGTGGGACCTGCGTGCGGTTCAATGACCGCTACACCACCGGGCCCTTGCGTGACAGCCTCGGTGACATGTCGACCCGGGTCGAGGACATGGATCGCATGGGCGTCGACGTGCAGCTACTCGCCGGGTGGATCGATCTCACCGGATACGACCTCGATCCCGCCAGCGGGGAGAGCTACGCGCGCGTCCACAACGACGCTTTGGCGGAGCATGCCTCCCTCCACACCGACCGTTTTCTCCCGCTGGCCACCCTGCCGCTTCAAAGCCCGTCGGCGGCGGCCGACGAGCTGGGACGAGCCATGAGCGAGCTCGGCATGGTCGGTGCCCAGATCGCCACGACGGTCGGAGCCGACTGGCTGGACCGGTCGCCGCTCGACGAGGTGTGGGAGGCCGCAGCCGAGCTGGGCGCGTTCGTCGTGCTCCACCCCATGGCCCCATTGACCGGCGTCTCGCTCGACCGCTACTTCATGTCCAACACCGTGGGCCGTCCTGCCGAGACCACGATCGCCCTCGCCGGGCTCATCTCCTCGGGCGTGTTCGAACGGCAT
>DATKCZ010000029.1:0-47879 GCA_035512955.1 Acidimicrobiia bacterium | reverse complement strand
GTCCCCGGATCCGTGACGACGAACCGTTTCAGCTTCCCCAACGTCGCCTGGGCCTCGGACGGGGAGTGGCTGTTCATCGGCCCGGTCATCCACGAGGACGCCGATCAAGGCCGGCTGCTCGCCTATCGCCCCGGAGACGAGACCGCCTACCAGGTACCGGTGGGCATCGAGACCGAGTACCACGGGATGGGGGCGGACTGATGTCAGTGGGCGGTCACACCGAGTGAAAGCAACAGCCGAGACCAGGGAGCCAGGTGACGGCGACGACCATCACTGAACGACTACGGCCGACCGACCCTACGCGGTCAGTTCCAGCGGGAGGGCATCGACCGCGGCAAGGCCGAG
The DNA here is from genome assembly GCA_035512955.1 of Acidimicrobiia bacterium. Taxonomy (GTDB): domain Bacteria; phylum Actinomycetota; class Acidimicrobiia; order Spongiisociales; family ZC4RG35; genus JANQRA01. Next base: position 47,534 of record DATKCZ010000029.1, on the reverse strand, counting down.
GAAGATCTCGACCACGGCGGGGTCGAACTGGCTGCCGGCGTTTCTGTGGATCTCGCTGACCGCGAACTCAACGGGAAGAGCCGGCTGATAGGCCCGCTTCGAGGTCATGGCGTCGAATGCGTCGGCCACCAGGACTATCCGGCTGAGGATGGGGATGGCGTCCGCCTCCAGCCCGAATGGGTAGCCGCTGCCGTCGAAGCGTTCGTGGTGATAGAGGATCGCCTCTGAGATCTTGGGGTCGAGGCGATTGCGGGTCATGGCAAAGCCCAACTCGGGATGACGCTCCATGAGGTCCCGCTCATTCTGGTCCAGTGGCCCTGGTTTTCCGAGGATTCCCGGGTCCATGTGGATCTTCCCGACGTCGTGGAGGATTCCGGCGAGGGCGAGACGATCGAGGTCGTCATCGCCCAGCCCGAGGCCACGTCCCAGGTCCACAGAGAGGTTGGAGACCCGATGCACGTGTCCGTGCAGGTCCTCGATGACGTCTTCCATCACCTTGATGAGGAAGTCGTCGGAAAGCTCTTTCATGCCAACACCACCGAATAAGTCTCGTCCTGACTAGTCAGGTTGTGGATAAGTCGTCCGTCTCATATGGCTCCCTGCCAACAAACGGCTCATTACGTAATCGTCCCCAGGACTCTTTTGGATACGGTTTGACCACTCTGCGTGGCGAGAACTGTGCCACATTGCCCACGACCTGGAGACATTGTGCCGACGGGTCAGTCGCGATCCTTGAGCCGTTCCAGGTAGTCGGCTGCAGCCTTCTCGTGCTCGGGTGTGGTGTGGGCGATCGCCTGCAGAGCGGCGGAGAACTCGAGGAAGCCATCGAGGTCCATGCTGCGCGCCTGACGCAAGAGCCGTTTCGCGAGGACGACGGCCGGCTTCGGCTTGGCTGCGATGGTCGCGGCGATCTCGGCCACCCGGGTCTCCAGCTTGTCTTCCGGGACCACCTCGAGCAGGACGCCGTATTTCTCCGCCTCGGCCGCGGTGATGAATCGCGCGGTGAGCGCCAGCTCGGTCGCCCGCTGCCAGCCGACCACCCTGGGAAGGAGCCAGGCTCCACCGTCCCCGGGGATGATCCCCATCTCGATGAAGGTGTGGGCAAACCGGGCGTTGCGTGAGCCGAAACGAAGGTCACACCCCAGTACCAGATCGAATCCTGCGCCCACCGCGGGCCCGTTGACCGAGGCGATGGTGATCAGGTCGGTGGTGGCGAGGAAGCGGGTCAGCTGCTGGATGGTGTCCCGATACTTCTCGGTCATCTCCGCGGGGGAGCCGGCGAACAACCCCTCCCGCGCCACCATGTCCTTGACGTTGCCTCCGGAGGAGAAGGCGGGGCCCTCGGCGTCGATGACCGCCACGGTCACGTCCGGGTCGGTCTCCGCCTCGTCGAGGGCGTCGAGGAGCTCGTCGAGCATCTCCTCGCCCGTGATGGCGTTTCGTGTCTCCGGCAAGGCCAGTGTGATGCGGGCGACACCTCCGTCGCGGCGGCTCTCGATGCTCAAATCAGCCCCTGTCGTCCAGCCTCTTCCACCAGGGCCATGGCACGCTCCGGGTCGGGCCGGTTGCCCGTCTCCCCACCCACCTTGATGCCGCTGCCGACGATGACGGTGTCGGCGACGTCGAGCAGCAGTTCGAGGTTGCCCACAGTGGCGCCGGAGCCGACGACGATCCTGGTGTCTGAGGGAAGGGCCTTCTTGAGCAGCTCGCCGTCTTCGCGCTTGGGACCTTCACCGCTGCCGGCGCCAGAGAAGATCACCGCGTCGGCGAGACCCCGCTCGATGACGTCGCGCCCCGCCTGACCGATGTCCATCCCCGCTGGGGGTGTGGCGTGCTTGACCATGACATCGGCCCACACCTCGACGTCGGGTGCGACCACCACTCTCCGCCGTTGGATGTCGGCGGCCCGGCCCACGATGGGGCCCTGGTCGGTGAACATCGTTCCGGTGAGGACGTTGACCCTGATGAAGCGGGCATTGGTCGCCGCCGCGATCCCGAGGGCGGCAAGACCGTCATTCCGCAAGACGTTTACCCCGACGGGGACGCCGGATCTGGTGACTGCGGCGACGGCCACGGTCATCGCCGCCACCGTCTCCGGGGGAACTTGGTCGGCGTGGAAGGGGGCGTCACCGAAATTCTCAACGAGCAGGGCGGGGAACCCGGCGTCGATCAGAGTGGCCGCGTCGGCGACCGCGACATCGACGACCTCATCGATGGACCCACCGAACCGGGGCGAACCGGGAAGTGGAAGCAGATGGACCATCCCCACCAGCCTGGGGACAGGCGCGGTCACAGGTAGGTCTGAGCGAGCTCGACTGCCTTCTGGGCGTGATCGCCGGTGACCTTGAGCCGGGTCTCCTTGGGCGGGATGCGACGCACCGCGAGACGCGCCCAATCGGAGGCCGAGCCCTTGATGAGCTGATCGGTGTCTTCGGGGCCATAGATCCACTTCGAGTAACCGGGACCGATGACCTCGATGCGGACCGGCTCGTAGTGCTCGCCCGCCTGCTTGAAGGCATAGGGGAGCGTCTTCCATCCAAACCAGCACACGTGGCGGATACGCGGGGTGTCCTCGACCTCGATCCCCAGGGTCTCATAGATGTCCAAACCGTGCATCCAGGTCTCGGTGAGGCGGAACGTGGCGAAGGTGCGTGCGCTCATGTCCCCGGCGATCCAGGGCAGCCGGTCGCCTCCGCTCATGTGGGAGAGCGGCTCCACCACCTTGGCCCGGCCCCCGCGCCACCATTCGATGACATCCTGGGGCCGCATCGAGCGCCCCTTCTTCACCGGGCGCTGTCGAAGCGGCTCGATGTCGGTGGCTGCCTGCCACTCCTTGACCCGCTCCCCGTCCTGCAAGGCGTCGGCTCCGAGATCTTCGAAGTCGGCCAGGTGGGCGATCGTGTCCCGCACCGTCCAAGGCTTGTTCGGGGTGACCAGGTCCCACACCTTGATCGGGATCCGCTGCAGGGACTGATCCAGGAACTGTTGCTCAGCCACTAGGTCTGAAAGGATGTCGCGCACCCGCCAATTCTAGTCCTCAAATCGCGGAAACGACCAAGGGCACCCCACGTCACCAGGGTCTTTCTGCCTGCTCCTCACTCATGCTGGCCGCTATCTCGGTGGTTTCCGGCAGACTGGCAAGGTCGTTGAGACGGTCGATCAGCTGACGAAGGCGGCCAAAATGGCGCCGATCGAAGTAGAACGTGATCCGGTTCATGTCCAGAGCGTCACCGTCCTCGATCTCCGCCTGGTTGGGCTTGGTGCGTTCGATGGAGCCCTCGACGACGATGTCGGCGAACTCATCGTTCAGCGCGGCCAGCTCGTCGTCGGTTGGGGCTTGCCGGAGCCGGAGGACCAGCTTTCCCGCGGTGAACCGCTGTGAGTGATAGTTGCTATAGAACTTCAAGATGTGATCGCACGCCTCCTCGGCGTCGGTTGTGTGGAGAAACAGGTGGAGGTCGGACTCGGAGATCAGACCACCGGCCAGCAGCTTGTCCTTGATGAAACCGATGAGTGGCTCCCAGTAGTCGGAACCCTCCGCCTCCATGAGGACGATCGGATGGAGGTCCGACTTGCCGGTCTGGCTCAGGGTGATCAACTCGAAGGCCTCGTCGAGGGTCCCGAAACCGCCGGGGAGGATGACGAAGGCGTGTGACTCCTTGACGAAGCCGAGCTTGCGGGTGAAGAAGTACTTGAAGTTGACGGTGCGCCCGTCGGCGATGTAATCGTTGGCCGAGGCCTCGAAAGGCAGTCTGATATTGACCCCGTAGGAGTTCTCGATCCCTGCCCCCTTGCTGCCCGCCTCCATGATCCCGGGGCCGGCGCCGGTGATGACCCCCCATCCGTGGCTGGCCATGATCGAGGCGAAGTGCTCGGTGAGTGTGTAATTGGGGTCGCCTTCGTGAAGCCGCGCCGAGCCGTAGATCGTCACCTTGGGCTCGTCGTGACGGCTGAAGACCAAGTTGGAGTACCGCATCTCCTTCAAGGCGGTGTTGATCAGCTTGAGGTCACCCCGGGTCGCCCCGTCACGGTGCAACTTGAGCGCGGTGGTGATCAACTCTTCGATCAGATCGTTGTTGTCGTTCTCCGAGGAGTCGGCGACGAGGCTGCGCAGCCTTTCGTTCAACTCCTCGTTGCCGAGGTCGTAGGGCATCACTGGCACCGTAGTTCAGCGGGGCCATTGCGGTCAGAAAGGCTTCTCGGAGGGGCCTTTGCGGACCACGGCGCTCCACACGGTCTCGTAGTGGTCACGGTCGAAACGATCGACCTGGGGGAGCACGTACTCCTCCCAGGCCTTGCGCAAGGGGTCGTCCCGGTCGGAGTAGATCAGCAGACCGGTGGGGAGACGATCGAGCACCGAGCGCAAGGACAACGGGGTCTCTACCCGGGTCCCGGTGTCCGAGGCATCGAACGAGGCGTTGATCTCCACGGTGAGCCGGGCGATGGCGTCGACGTAGACGTCCTTGAGGCCCGGGTAACGGCGTCGCAGCATCGCCTTGACCTGATCCTCCCCGGGGAAGCTCTTCTCCCAGATGACCCAGCGGTCGGCGAACGCCTTGTTGAGGGTCTGGGTCCCGGCGTAGTCCCTGATGTCGGTGGGGTTCATCGTCCCGAAGATCCGGACGTCGTCCCGCAGACTCACGGTCTCTCCATTGGGCAGGTCGATGGCGGCGTAACGATCGAGCAGGCCATGCAGGGCGAACAGGGTCTCGGCGCCCGCTGCGTTCAATTCGGACAGGTTGAGCAGTGCAGGGCCGCGGAGGGCCCGGGTGATGTCACCATCCTCCCATCGGCTCTCGGTTCCCCCTTTCCCATCCCCATGCAGATGGGTCGACCCGATGAGGGTCACATCCCGGACCTCACCGGTGAGAGGGATCCTGAAATAGGGGAGACTCATCGCCGCGGCGAACTGCTCGATGTCATGGTCCTTCCCGGTCCCCATGTGGCCGCGCACCGCGACGTGGAGCGGGACCAGCCCGTCTGCCTCCGCCCGCCTGGCCTGTTCCAGCTGGGCGAAGCGATACAACATCCCCAGGTCAACGTAGTTGGGGTCGGGCTCGGGGATCTTCCGCTCGCGTAGCTCGACGTCGTCGACGTCGTCAGGCAGATCGAACTTTTCCAGCTCGATGGGGGCCCCATCTCCGGTGGGGTCTTCGAACATGACGGATTCAGGCAATCTCTCGCTCCTTCTCTTGAAACTCGGATGCGCGCAGCCACCAGGTATCCATACCCGAGAAGGCCAAACTCCTCCTGAGGGCGCCACGAGCGCCGTCGATCATGGCGTAGGTCAATTGATCGGGCTCGGCCACCAGCTCGTGCCGGCGGTAGGCCTGGTCGACGGTGTGGTCGCCGATCCCGATGCCGATGACGGTGGTCCCGGTCGATTCCACCGACTCGACCGACTTGGCGAGGGTCTCCATCGAACCCCTGGTCATGCCGTCGGCCAGCACCATCAGGATGCGCACGTCGGCGCCGAGCCGACCCATTCGCTCCGCGGCGTGGACGACGTTGAACTCGTCGACATTGGCAGCCTTCTCGAAGAGCGAAACCGGGGGGGCCGAACGGGCATCGCGGCGGGCCAATGTGGCGGCGCGTCTGGGGTTCATCGCCGTGAAGAAGAGCCCGGCGAGGGTGTGCTGTGAGTCGCGCCAGCGTCGGTCGAATGGCTTGACCAGATAGTGGTTGACGGTTGAGGTGAGCCGGTCGGCGGCTGTTCCCTGGGAGCGTTTGAGACCTGCGGTGGCCGCCGACCTCGCCCGCACATAGGACTCCTCGCTGTCGTCGGGACGGGCGGCGAAGCCCCGGTTGAACACCGCGACTTCGAAGTCGATCTGGAGCTCGTCACAGAGCCGGGCCATGCTCCACGCGCCGAGCAGCGCCGCGGGCATCGCCCACTGGGTGCCGGCATGTGCTCTGCGGCCCGGGCTGAGCATCGACGCCGAGCCATCGACGAGCAGTGACACCGCATAGTGACGTCTGGTTCGCGCCGCCCTTCGCTCGTAGAGACGCTGATAGAGCCCGGCCCCGATGAAGAGGGCGGCATGCGGGGACACGTCGCCCTGGTCGAACCCCGAGCGGAGACCACGACGCTGATTGGCGGCAAAGAGCGGGAAGAGCTCGCCGGACACGTGCCGCTGGTCGACCGACCATCTCTTCGAGGCATCGTCGATCGCCTCGACTCCCTCGCTCCCGAACCCGCTGAAGGCCGCCGGGATCGGAGTGACCATCAACTTGCCGCCCTGTCCGGTGGGAAGGAACACGTCAGGGGCCTGGCTCACCCGTAGCAGCTGGTTGGTCGACTCATCGTCGGCCATCTCGGATGCGCCTTTCTTCCCCGATACGCCTGAGCGGGCATCCCCGGCCCTTCGTGTGTCCTGGTAGGACTCGGCGTCGGCGACGATCGGGGACACCAAGCGGACCGTGTCCACCCCTTCGGCGGCCTTCTCCGCGTCGTCTTTCTCGACGGCCTTGCGCTGGGCGTTCGTGGCGGTATCCGGGACCTCGTTGATCAGACCGTGGGTCCGGGCGATGGCCTCGAGCTCGAGGGCGAGTCGGGCCACGTACCAGGGGTCGTACGACTCGGCCGCCTCCTGACAGTGGGCGGTGGCGTCGTCGAGGGCCACCGCCGCCTTGGCCTCGAAGCGCCTCTCCAGCAGCTCCCGCTCGACATAGCCGGCGGTGAGCAGGAAACAGCCGAGGACGAACTGGCTGAGCGCGCCCGATCGCTGGATTGCTTGGCCGAGGGAGGAGAGGTAGAGATCCTGGAGGACCGAGCGGGCCCCCGGGTAGATGGAGAGACCCTGGGCTTCTTGTCGGGCGTCCTCCAGGGAGAAGAAGAGCACCTCGGCCACCGGCTTGTCTGTCCGCTCCAGGGCGGTGAGCAGATCGACCTCGACGTCGGGCCGGGACTCAACTTCGACCGGCCAGTCGTCGGGCAGCTCGCGCACCTCGTCGAGATCGGTCGAGACCAGGTGCAGGACCTCGTGCAATGCCGAGGCGAGCGCCACCTCGTCGGGGGTGACCGGGGCGTTGCGGTGGTAGGCGGCCTGGAAGATTCGGGGGTCGCAGACGACCTCGTCGCTCGATGCAGACGATTCCGGCCCCAATCTCACCCGAAGCTGGGGGTTGTCCGAGAGACTGCGGGCGAGACGGGTCACGGCAGGGGCGACCCGCTGATATCTGCCGACGACGGCCTCGATGGCCTGGTCCTCGGGACCGATCAAGTCGGTCAGAAATGTCTGGTCGCGTGCGCGCACAGCCGTTCATTGTCTCATGTCGTGTCAAACCGGGAAACACCGGAACTTCGCGGTTCGCCCCGAAGGGCTTTACGCTGCCCCCGGTGCACTACGACTACACGACCCTGCCCAACGGTTTGCGGATCATCACCGAGTCGATGCCGTCGTTGCGCTCGGTGGCGATGGGTTGCTGGATCGACACCGGCACCCGGGACGAGACCGACAACGAGGCGGGCGTGTCACACTTCCTCGAGCACCTCCTCTTCAAGGGCTCCGACAAGCTCTCCGCCCGTGAGGTGAACGAGACCCTCGACGCGATCGGCGCCGAGTCCAACGCCTTCACCTCGAAGGAGGCCACCTGCTATTGGGCCCGGCTGCTCGACCAGGACCTCGCGGTCGGTCTGGACGTCCTCTGCGAGATCATCCAGCGGCCGGCGTTCCGCATCAACGAGATCGACTCCGAGCGTCAGGTCGTGGTCGAGGAGATCAACATGAACGAGGACGACCCCTCCGACGTGGTGTTCGAGAACTTCACCATGGCGGTGTTCGCCGGCCACCCCCTCGAAGAGCCGGTCTTGGGCACGAAGGAGTCGATTCGGGGCATGACCCGGGACGACATCCACGCCTACTGGAAGCGGCGTTACGGGGCCGGGTCGCTGGTGGTGGCGGCTGCGGGATCTGTCGACCACGACCAAGTGGTGGAGATGGTAGCCGACCGCTTCGGCGACTGGTCGGGCGACACCGTCGACCATCAGCTGGGCCCCGCCGTGGTCGCCCCGGCGGTGAAGGTGACCAAGCGGGAGACCGAACAGGCCCATCTGGTGATCGGTGGTCCGGGGCTGGCCCGGGCTGATGAGAGAAGGTGGGTTTTCGAGGTCCTCAACCACGTGATGGGATCGGGGATGTCCTCAAGGCTGTTCCGCGAGGTGCGCGAGGAGCGGGGTCTCGCCTATGCGATCTACGGCTTCAAGCTGGCTTATGCCGACAGTGGTGCTTGGGGTGTCCACGTCGGCACCACCCCTCATCAAACCGACACCGCGCTGACGGTGATCCGTGAGGAGCTGGCGAAGGTGGTCGAGCACGGCATCACCCCCGAGGAGTTGGAGCGGGCGAAGGGATCGATGCGTGGCGGTCTCGCCCTGGCGCTGGAGGACTCCAACAGCCGGATGGTCCGTCTCGGTCGTGACGAGCTCGCCGGTATGCCTCACCTCTCGGTGGATGAGCGTCTGGAGAAGCTCGAGGCGGTCGATCTCGACGCGGTCAAGTCCGTGGCCGCCGACGTGTACGGCGCACCGACCCGGGTCATGGGTGCGGTGGGGCCCTTCGGGGACGACGAGCTCGACCATTACCTGACGGTCTAGGTCTGCGACCTCACGATGCCGGTGGCATCGGGTCGCGGGTCCTCAGCCGCCGAGTTCGAACTCGACCGACATCGGTTTCTCTCCGATGTTGATCGCCCCGGCCAGGGGACTCTCGGGGCTCTCGATCACCAGGGCGCCACCGAGCTCGTGGACACCTTCGGTCGAGGGCCATCCCATCGTCTGAACTGTTGAGACGTTGCCAACGAGCGAGGTCCATAGGACCGACTCCTGGGACTGGGTGATCGTGACCAGGAGATCGGCCCCATCGATCGGGGAAAGGTTCTCGCCGGGCCCCCCCGCCGCGAAGACTGCGACAGTGCCCCCAGCTGCCGTAAGTGTCATCAGTGCGGCCAATCCCAACCCGGCGAGACGTTGTGTGATCACGCTGTGCATGCGAGCGCCACGGTAAGTGGTGGATGGGCCGTCTCAAATGGCTATTTCGACAAACCGTGAAAGGACTAGTCCATAGATCAGGGCGAGTAGGACGACCACCAGCACCGGGCCCGGGATCCCTCGTCGGCGACGGTCGGAGAGCCTGGCCAAACCGAACCCGACGACCACCCACAACGTGATGTCCAGCGGCCACGCCAACACCAGGTCGCCAAAGACGAGGCCAAACACCGAGGACACCGGCAACCCGGCGTAGAGGAGGGTCAGACCGAGTGTCTCGCAGCCCGCTTCACAGGTGTTGTCGTTGACCAGGGCCAGCCCGATGGCCATGAAGACCATGGCGACGCCGACCAGGACGCCGGTGGCGATGGCTGCGCTGCGACACCCTGTGGACTGGGGATTGGGGAGCACGGTGACCGATCGTATGTGCTGACACGGCGAATGCGCCATTCTCCGGACCTTTGCCGACCGGCACCTATGAAGTTCGTCCACTCATCGGGAATTCTCCTCGTTCAGCACATCGCCAGGGCAGGTCTGAGCGGTCCGCAGCGACTTCGACGGGGCGACTTTCATCGACGGCCGAAGTCGCCCCATTCACTCGCTCCGGCCGGTGCGCACATCGGGTGCCCCCATCCGGGCGGCATCGGCGGTGCGATCGTCGGGCTGGCGCTGGGAGTCGATCTCGGCGCCCACCCGAGCGCGGTAATGACCGATCTCCCTCTCCACCGTGGTTTGGCTCCACCCCAGGACTTCACCCATGATCGAGGCAACGCCAGGGGCGGCCTCCAGGCCGCGATGGGTGGTCTCGATGGACATCCGGGTGCGGCGGGTGAGGACATCGTCGAGATGGAGGGCTCCTTCATGGGTGACGGCATACCACACCTCGGCACCGAGATAGGGGGCGTCCGCCACCAGGGGGCGGCTCAGCTCGGGACGGTCCGACATCGCCTGGTGGAGATCGCCCGTCATCGTCCCGTAACGTGAGTGGAGTCGGTCGTCGTTGCGGGGAGCGGCGCCGACCATAGGGATGGTGTCGGTGACCGAGGAGGGGAGGTGTCTGTCGAGATGAGGGGCGATGGCGTCGACCGCATCGGCGGCCATCACCCGATAGGTGGTGTACTTGCCCCCGGCCACGCTCACCAGGCCGTTGCCCCGGTCGATCACCGCATGATCCCGACTCAGCTGCGAGGTCTCCTCTGACTCGCCCTTGAGCAGCGGCCGCAGCCCGGCGTAGACCCCGACGATGTCCTCGGCGGCGATCGGCTCGGTCAGGGCGCTGTTCACCCAGTGGAGCAGGTACTCGATGTCGGACCTGCTCGCCGCGGGGTGAGCCCGCCCCAACGACCATGGGGTGTCTGTGGTCCCCACGATCCAGTGACGCTGCCAGGGGATGACGAAGAGCACGCTCAGCTCGGTGCGAAGGATGATCCCGGTCTCGGACCTGATCCGATCCCGTGGCACGAGGAGATGGATGCCTTTGGAGGCCCGTACGTCATCGCCGCGCTCACCAGCCAGCTCTTCGATGTCATCGGTCCAGACCCCGGTGGCGTTGATCACCGCGCGGGTGTCGATGTCGAGCTTGTGTCCTGATTCGAGATCTAGGACCTCGACCGATCGGATGCGCCCCGCCCGGCGGTTGATGCCGGTGAGGCGGGTGCTGTTGGCCAGCGAGGCCCCGTGGGCCGCCGCGGTCCGGGCCAACGTCATGGTGTGCCGGGCATCGTCGACGACGGAGTCCCAATAGAGGACACCGCCGATGGCATCGAGAGCGGGAGCGATGCGCTCCAGCCCCTTCCTGGTGAGATGTCGATGCAAGGGGAGGGGGTTGCTGGCGAGACGCCCGAACAGCTCGTAGAGCAGCACCCCGGCACCGACGTAGAGACGCTCCCAGAGACGGTGCCGTAGCGGGTAGATGAGGGGGACCGGTCGGACCAGGTGGGGGCACAGGACATCGAGCATCAGGTTGCGCTCACGCAACGCCTCTCGGACCAAGGCGAAGTCGAATTGCTGGAGATAGCGCAGACCGCCGTGGAACATCTTCGATGAGCGACTCGAGGTCCCGGAGGCGTAGTCACGCTGCTCGACGAGCGCCACCCGCAGCCCTCTCGAGGCGGCGTCGAGGGCGGTTCCCGTCCCGGTCACCCCACCTCCGACTACGACCACGTCGCACGGTGAAGACGACATCTGCTCGAGATCGCGATTGCGTTGCCAGGCGTTCAACGCGGAGGGATCGTCGACCGGGAACACCCGCACACCTTACGATCACGGTCATGAAGCTCGGAGTGCAGCTCCCCGAGGTTGAGCGTGAGGTGGGTTGGGTCGAGATGCGCGACATCGCGCTCACCGCCGAGGAGTGTGGATTCGACTCGATCTGGCTAGGGGACCACCTGCTGTTTCGGGATGAGTCCCGGGTCGCCGGCCCGATGGAGACCTGGTCGCTCTTGGCCGCGCTGGGCGAGGCCACCGAACGTGTCGACCTGGGCCCGCTGGTCGCCGCCACATCCTTTCACGCCCCCGCCATGCTCGCCAAGAAGGCGGCGACCGTCGACGAGATCAGTGGCGGTCGTCTCATCCTCGGTCTCGGGGCCGGGTGGAACAAGGCCGAGTACCAAGCATTCGGATTCCCCTACGACCAACGTGTGTCGAGATTCGAAGAGGCCTTCACCATCATCCACACCCTGGTCCGTGAGGGGGCCATCGACTTCGAGGGGGACTTCTACCAGCTGCGCGACATGGAGCTGCTGCCCAGGGCCCGCCCCGACATGACGCTCCTGGTGGGGTCGAACGGTCCGCGGATGCTGCGCATCACCATGCCCCATGCGGACATGTGGAACACCTGGCACCTCGACTACGGGAATCGGGCCCCCGGTCTGCAACGGCTCAATGAGGTGGTCGACCAAGCCTGTGCCGACGTGGGAAGAGATCCGGCCGAGGTGGAGCGCACCGCTGCGGTCTACGTGCAGCTGTCGAGGGGGTCGGGTCGTCGGGCGGGCAGCACCGACAAGCCGCAATCGAGCCCGATCACCGGCAGCCATGACCAGATCGCGGAGCAACTGGCCGCCTTCGCGGCCGTCGGGGCGAGCCATCTCCAGATCGTCCTCGACCCGATCGACCGGGCGGGCGTCGAGGAACTGGCAGAGGTCGTCAGGCTGATCCGATAGATAAGGTTCGAGGGATGGAGATCTCGAGCAACACTTTCGCCGATGGGGAAATGATCCCGGAGCGTTGCGCCTTCGCCAAGCACGATCCGGACACCAGAGTGACGTTTGCGGGGAACCTCAACCCTCATCTGGAGTGGTGGGATGTGCCGGAGGGGACCAAGTCGTTCACGGTCATCTGTCACGACTACGACGTCCCCAGCGTTGGTGACGACGTGAACCAACCCGACCGCGAGGTTCCCGCCGATCTTCCCCGGGTGGACTTCTATCACTGGGTGGTAGTCGACCTGCCCTCCGACAAGCGGTCCATCGAGGAGGGCGAGTTCTCAGAGGGTGGTGTGGTCGCCGGTGGCCGGCAGGACCAAGGGGGCCCGCACGGCACCCGTCTCGGGCTCAACGACTTCACCGGCTGGTTCGCCGAGGACCCCGACATGGCCGGCCGTTACTTCGGCTATGACGGCCCGGCCCCGCCCTGGAACGATTCGATCCTTCACCGCTACCGGTTCACCGTGTATGCCCTGGACATAGAGTCGGTCGCCGTGCAGGGCGCCTTCACCGGTGAGCACGTGAGGGAGGCGATCGAAGGCCACATCCTGGCCTCCGCGTTCCTCGACGGCACCTACACCCAGAATCCCCGTCTGCTCGAATGAAGGAAAGCCCCGGTCGGGGCGGAGCCCCGCCTGCGGCGTGGACGGTCAGCCCTCGCTGACGGTCACCTTGTTGACCACCGCTTCCGAGCGGGGACGGTCGGAGTTGTCGGTCTCTGATGTGGCGATCGAGTCGACCGCGTCCATGCCCGCGGTCACTTGACCGAAGATGGTGTAGCTGTGGGGCAGGGCCACGTCGGAGTGGCATATGAAGAACTGGCTGCCATTGGTGTTCGGTCCGGCGTTGGCCATCGCCACCGTGCCTCGGGTGTACTCACCGGGGCCCTCGATCTCGTCCCTGAACTTGTATCCGGGGCCACCACGGCCGGTGCCGGTGGGGTCACCCCCTTGGACCATGAAATTCTCGATGACCCGGTGGAAGATCACCCCGTCGTAGAAGCCCTCGTTGGCGAGGAACACGAAGTTGTTGACGGTGAGCGGTGACCTGCCCGGGTCGAACTCGATGACGATCTCACCGTGATTGGTGTCCAGCGTCGCCATGTACGACTTCGATGGATCGATGCTCAGATCGGGCGCGGATTTGTAATGCTTTGTCATTGGTTCCTTTCTTCGGCGTGAAGATCAGCCCCGTCGGCTCTCGGATCGGCTCGACCTCGGTCGCGACTATCCGAGATGCACCGGCTGATAGCCCGCTTTCCACTTGATGGAACAACCCATCGACGGGTACTGCTCGTCGGAGACGGCCTCGCCGGCCAGGACGGCGTCCATCGCCGCCCGGAGTTCCTTGCCCGTGACCGAGATCCCCGAGTCAGGACGCGATTCGTCGAGACGCCCCCGGTAGACCAGCTTGCGGTCCGGGCCGAACAAGAAGAAGTCGGGGGTGCACATCGCGGTGTAGGCGGCCGCCACCGTCTGGTCCTCGTCGTAGAGGTAGGGGAAGACATAACCGACGTTCTCCGCCTCCTCCTTCATTGCCTCGGGTGAGTCGGTCGGATAGGTGCTGGGATCGTTCGAGGAGATGGCCACGATCCCGATTCCCGCGTCGGCGTAGTCCTTGCCGAGCCTGGCCAATTCGTCACGGACGTGCTTGACGTAGGGACAGTGGTTGCAGATGAACATCACGAGGACCCCGGTCTTGTCGGCGTAGTCGGCGAGAGAGACGGTGTCGCCGGAGACCGTGTCGGGCAGGGAGAAGTCGGGGGCTTCGGTGCCGAGAGCCAGCATCGTCGATGTAGCAGCCATGACCCGAGTCTACGGGCTGTCGAATCTTGCGATCACATCGGCAAAGGTCTCGATCGAGCCTTCCAGCGCCACGTCGGGCAGGGAGACGATCGAATGGCCGGCTCCCGCGGAGGAGTAGGCAGAGAACAGCGCGGCCAGGTCGTCGACCGTCCCGGCGTTGGTTCTCCTCATGAAGCCCTCCGCGGTGGTGTTTCGGTCGCGGAGGCGGTCCACCCGGGCCCGCAGCGTCTTTCGGTCCGTCGCCACCAGGGCCGTGAGGAGATGAGTGACCTCGACCTCGGTGGGGTCGCGGCCGAACTCGGCGCAGTGGCCGCCCAGCACCTCGGTCTTGTGGGCCACGGTGGCCGGGTCTCCGAAGACGTTGCAGGCGTCCGCGTAGCGGGCGGCGAGTCTCAGCGTCCGTTTCTCGCCGGACCCCCCGATCATGATGGGAATGGGGTCCTGGACCGGCCGTGGGTAACAGATCAGCTCGGGGCTGTCGATGTGAGCCCCGTGAAACGACGGTGTCCCCTTCCCCCACAACAGGGGAAGCATCTGCAGGGTCTCCTCGAGCAGGGCGTACCGGGTGGCCAGTTCGGGGAAGTCGATTCCATAGGCGGTGTGCTCGGCCCGGTCCCAGGCGGCACCGAGACCGCAGATGGCCCGCCCTGAAGAGAGCACGTCGAGGGTGGCCACCATCTTCCCCAAGAGCACCGGCGCGCGGTGGGTGATCCCGGTCACCAGTGCGCCGAGACGGATCTCCGCGGTCACCCCGGCCATGAACCCGAGTGCCGTGTAGGCCTCGGGTATGTCCTCCCACGGTCTCCCCACCCCGGGTATCTGCCGAAAGTGGTCCATCACCCAGAGGTCGCGAAAGCCTGCCGCCTCGGCCCGGCGCGCCACCGAGGCCAATTGCTCCCCGCGCCCTTCCTCCGGCCAGTTGAACCGGGAAACGATCAGCCCGAAGGTGTGCTCCGGGGTTGCCCGTTCGTCGGCCTCCTCGGCGACTGCGGCCACCACGGGTGTCACCATCGCCATCGCCCGGTTGGGGTGGACCCCGTCGAACCCCTCGTCTTCGATGAGGCCGGCGACCCGCTCGACCCGGGACAGCTGCCTGTCGAGCACCTTCTTGGGTATGGGTCTCTCCCGCGTGGCGTTCCTCTCCCGGCACACCTCGACCGATGTGTCGAACACCACTGCATGCACCGGCATCCCCGCCTGGCGCCCCTTCTCGGCCCAACGTAATCTCGCCTCGGCGTTGAGCCCGGTGGTGTCGATGACGGTGGTGAGACCCCGGCGCAGTCTCTCGTCGACGATTCGCTCGAGAAGGTCGAAAGCGGCGGTGCTAGCCGCCTGGTCGTCCTCGCCGGCGCCGACCATCGCCCTGAGCGAGTCGGAGGAGACGATCTCCTCGCCGGCGAAGTGCTCGCGGGCCCAGGTCGTCTTGCCCGATGAGCTCGCCCCCACCAGCACGATGAGGGCCGGAGCCGGCAGCTTCACCTCCATCGGCGCGTTTCTAGCCGATCGGCCGGTAACCTTGCGATCGTGACCGACACTCCTTCTGCCCCGTTCGGGCTCCTGGCGACCGCCATGGTGACGCCGTTCGACGCGTCGGGGGCGGTTGACCACCAGAAGGCATGGGACCTCGCCCGTCATCTCACCACACAGGGCAGCGACACGATCGTTGTCGCCGGGACCACCGGCGAGTCCCCAACGGTGAGCGACGAGGAGAAGCTCGCCCTCTTCAAGACGGTGATCGACGCGGTCTCCGAGAAGAAGACCAAGGTCATCGCGGGGACCGGCACCTACGACACCGGCCACTCTGTGGAGATGACCGGGGAGGTAGCCCGGTTGGGAGTCGACGGGGTGCTCGCGGTCACCCCTTATTACAACCGGCCCTCACAGGGTGGGCTGGTCGGCCATTTCACCGCCATCGCCGATGTCGGCGTTCCGGTGATGCTCTACAACATCCCGGGACGCACCGGCCGGCTCATCGAGGTCGACACCCTGGCCACGCTGGCCGGGCACCCCAACATCGTGGCGGTGAAGGACGCCGTCGAGAGCCTCGACTTCACCTCTTCCACGGTGAACCGGGCGCCCAGTCTCCCGGTGTACTCGGGCCAGGACAGCCTCACGCTGCCCATGCTGGCGGTGGGGGCCGTGGGGGTGGTCTCGGTGATCTCCCACTTGGCGGGGCCGTCGGTCAAGGCGATGCTCACCGCGGCCCGGGCCGGCGACTATGAAGAGGCGCGCCGGTTGCACCATCAGCTCCTGCCGCTCTGTCATGCCTGTTTTCTCGAGCCCAACCCGGCCCCGGTCAAGGGTGCCCTCAGTCGTTTCTGGGAGCCGGTGGGCGAGGTGAAACTTCCCCTGGTCCCCGCCAGCGAGGAGACTCTTGCCGAGATCGAGAAGGCAATGGGGGCGATCCAGCAGTCGTGAGTGTCTCGGTGACGTTCTTGGGAGGTCTCGGCGAGATCGGTCGCAACTGCGCCGCATTCGAGGTCGAAGGCGAGATCGCGCTGGTCGATGTGGGGCTCATGTTTCCCGAGGAGGACATGCTCGGTGTCGACCTGGTCTTCCCTGATTGGTCCTGGCTGGTGGAGCGGGGCAAGGATGTTGCCTTCGTCGTCCTCACCCACGGTCACGAAGACCATACGGGAGCGCTCGGCTATTTCCTGCGCGACATCGATGTCCCCGTGTACGGCACAGAGCTCACCCTCGAGCTGGCCCGGGGACGCATCGAGGAGCTCGGCGTCGACTCGGACCTGCGGACGATCAAACAGAAGAAGTGGACCAGTCACGGTCCGTTCAAGTTCATGCTCATCCCGGTCAGCCACTCGGTCCCGGAGGCCTCGGCGGTGGCGTTCGACACCCCCGAGGGGATGGTCATCCACTCGGGTGACTTCAAGCTCGACCCCACCCCGATAGACGGGCGCCCGACCGACCTCCCCGCCATCGCCTCACTCGGCAGCCGTGGGGTCCGGCTGCTGCTCGGCGACTCGACCAACGCCGAGAAAGACGGGTTCGAGCCATCGGAGAGCTCGGTGGGCAGGCCGATCGCCGACATCGTCCGCGACGCCCCGGGCAGGGTGATCGCGGCGTGCTTCTCATCTCATGTCCATCGCGTGCAACAGATCGCCGATGCCGGTATCGCCGCCGGACGCAAGATCGCCTTCTTCGGCCGGTCGATGCACCGCAACACCACCGTCGCCGCCGATCTGGGGATCCTCAAGGTGCCGGAGGAGGCGGTGGTCGACATCAAGGACCTTGGCGAGTATCCCGACGACCAACAGCTTCTGATCACCACCGGCTCCCAGGGCGAGCCGTTCGCCGCCTTGTCCTTGATGTCCCAGGGTCGCCACAAGTTCGTGGAGCTCGATGAGACCGACACCGTGCTCATCTCGGCCAAGCCGATCCCGGGTAATGAGACCGCGGTCTCCAAGGTGATCTCGAATCTGATGCGGAGGGGAGCCACCGTCATCCACGGACGCAATTCCCATGTCCATGTGTCGGGGCACGCCGCCCGAGAGGAGCTGCTCACCTTTCTCAACCTGGTCCGACCCCAGGCCTTCGTGCCGGTGCACGGGGAGTACCGGCACCTGGCGGCCCACGCCGACCTGGCCCGGAGCATGGGGGTCAGACAGGTCGATGTCCTCGAGGACGGGGACCGGGTGATCGTCGACGGGAAGAAGACCTACGTCGAACGGCGCGCGGTGCCCGCCGGCTATGTCTACCTGGACGGTTCCGCGGTCGGCGATGTCCAGAACGCCGTCCTCCGTGACCGGTCCCATCTCGCCGACGAGGGGGTGGTGGTTGTCACGGTCGGCATCGACCATGACACCGGTGAGATCATCTACGGGCCCGATCTCGACAGCCATGGGGTCATGGACGACCCCAGCGGGGTGTTGAGCAAGGCGGCCGACGCGGTGCGGGCCGCGGTGGAGTCACACGAGACGGGTCGCACCGACCACGCCGAAATGCAGAAGACGGTCCGTCAGGCGGCCGGCAAGGTGATCCGCGCCGAGACCGCTCGCCGACCGGTCATCCTCCCCATCATCATGGAGGTCTGAGCCGACGCTTGCCGGGAGATTCACACCAATAGGGCCGACTCTGGGTATTGTTTCCGATCACATGCCAACCCGGACATCCACCCGAAAGGGCTCCGGGCGGAGACGGGTGTCCTCAGCAAGCAAGAAGAAGCCCCAGCAGACGTCGTTCACGCAGAGCCTGGCTGCGGTCCGCGACTCGATCAGGCTTACCCTCGGACGTCAGACCGATGACGTGTGGGGTCTCATGCTCCTCGTGCTGTCGGTCCTGGTCACCCTGGCCTTCTTCGATCTGGCCGGGCCGTTCGGGGACGGGTTCGAGTCGGGTTCCAGGTTCCTCTTTGGCGTGTGGCGGTTCGCCATGCCGGCGGCCCTCGCCGGAGTCGGGATCGCCCTCATCGTGGGCAAGCCCCGCGACGGCGCCCGTCGTCTGATCCTGGGCGGGATGATCACCTTCATCGGCACCCTGGCCCTGTTCCACCTTCTCACCGGTGCCGTGGCATTCCGATCGAGTCTCGATCTGGTCCAGGAGCGCGGGGGAGCGGTCGGCTCGCTGCTCGCCTTCCCCATGCGACGCATCCTCGGCCATTGGGGTGCCTTCGTCGTGCTGGCCTCGGCAATCGGGATGGGTGTCCTCATCATGACCCACACCTCGGTGCGGGAGTTGGCCCATGGCATCGCCGACTTGTGGAAGGACCTGCGCACGATGGCCCGGGACGTCTTTGCCGGTGACCACCGGCCTCGGGGCGCCCACATGGCCCGGGGAGCCGCCATCGTCGAGCAGAAGCCTCGTGGCAAGCACCAGAAGCCGGCGGAGCAACGCCCCCCGGTCAAGCAGCCTCCGGCCGAGAAGCTCGTCGCGAGCAAGCCCGACCCCACCCCGGTCCAAGTGACTCTGGACCTGTCCAACAGCGACTACCAGCTTCCCCCTCTCTCGCTTCTCGACGGGGGCACCGGTGGGGAGGTCAACAAGCGGTCGCTCGAGGAGACCGCTCACCAGCTCGAAGACACGCTGCTCCAACATGGCGTGGACGCCACATTGACCAAGATCGTCCCCGGCCCGACGGTGACCCGCTATGAGATCGAGCTCGCCCCCGGGGTCAAGGTGAACCGGGTGTCCAATCTCTCCCACGACATCGCCTATGCCCTGGCCACACCCGATGTCCGGCTGTTGGTGCCCATCCCCGGCAAGTCGGCGATCGGCGTCGAAGTGCCCAATGTGAAGCGACGGTTGGTCTCACTGGGTGACATCCTGGCCAGCCCCGAAGCGGCTCGCCCCGCCCACCCCCTCACCGTGGGGCTCGGCATGGACATCTCCGGCCAGCCCCGCCTGCTCAATCTGGCCGAGCTGCCCCACCTCCTGATCGCGGGCGCCACCGGGGCCGGCAAGTCGTCATGTATCAACTCGATAGTCACCTCGCTGCTGATGCGAACCAGTCCCGACGACGTGCGGGTGATCATGGTCGACCCCAAGCGGGTGGAGCTGGGGCAGTACAACGGGGTGCCTCATCTACTGACGAGGGTGATCACCAATCCGAAGAAGGCCAACGAGGCGCTGAAATGGGCGGTGGCCGAGATGGACCGTCGCTACGACCTCCTCGCCGATGGCGGGGTCCGTGACATCGAGGGTTATCGGGAGAAGCTGGCGGCCGGGGGCCTCGACCCGGAAGGATTCGACCGGTTCCCCTACGTGGTGGTGATAATCGACGAGCTCAACGACCTGATGATGGTGGCCGGCAGGGAGGTCGAGGAGTCGATCGTCCGCATCGCCCAGATGGCCAGGGCGGTGGGGATCCACCTCGTCATCGCCACCCAGCGGCCCTCGGTCGACGTCATCACCGGTGTGATCAAGGCCAACGTCCCCAGCCGGCTGGCATTCAGCGTCGCCTCGCAGACCGATAGCCGGGTCATCATCGACGGGGCCGGCGCCGAGAAGCTGGTCGGCATGGGCGACATGCTCGTCGTCACCGCCAAAGAGCCCCGTCCCCAACGCATCCAGGGCGCATGGGTGAGAGAGACGGAGATCCATGCGGTGGTGGACTGGGTGAAGAAGCAGCGGGAGGCGCAGTACCACGACAAGCAGGTCCTCGAGGTGGCGGCGGCCGCTGCGGCGGCGGCGCAGGCCGATGACGAGGACGACGAGGACGCCACCCTGGTGCGTCAGGCCATGGACCTGGTGGTCCGGTCCCAGCTGGGCTCGACGTCGATGCTTCAGCGCAAGCTTCGCATCGGCTTCGCCCGGGCCGGCCGGGTGATGGACGAGTTGGAGCGCAAGGGCGTCGTGGGTCCCTCGGTGGGGAGCAAGGCACGCGATGTCTTGATGACAGTCGACGAGCTCGAGACGGTGCTCGTGAGCGAATCGAGCGCCGTTTAGGGCCGGATTCGGCTCCTCCACCGGCGGGTATATGCTCGATTTCATTCGTCTGTACACCACATGGAGAATCGCGTGAGCTCTCGCAAGTCGGGGCTGGGACGCGGGCTCGACGCTTTGATCCCCACAGGTGCCGGGCCGACATCCGGCGCCGTCGCGAGGCAGACTCCCGGCGATGACACCGCCACGATGTTCGGTCTGATCGACCCCGACGGCGCGGTGCGCGACCGGCTGCCGATCACGGTCGACGAGATGAAGGCGCTGTACGCCGACATGGTCGAGGCCCGTGCCTTCGACACCAAGTCGATGGCGCTGCAACGTCAGGGTCGTCTCGCCACCTATGCCCCGTTTCGGGGACAGGAGGGGGCCCAGATCGGGGCGGCTGCGGCCCTCCACGCCGACGACTGGGTGGCGGCCACCTATCGGGACGCCGCCCTCAACTGGCGTGCCGGGTACCCGTGGGAGCTGCTGATCCTGGGGCGCACCGGTGACGAGCGGGGAGGCGAGGTCCCCGAGGGAGTCAACATCCTGCCGCCGTCGATCACGGTCGGAGGCCACATGATCCATGCCGTCGGGCTGGCGTGGGCGGAGATGCTGGCGGGCACCGACCGGATCGCTTTCACCTCTTTCGGTGACGGGGCGACCTCCGAGGGTGACTTCCACGAGGCGATGAACTTCGCCGCGGTGTACAACACACCGACTGTGTTCTTCTGTCAGAACAACGGTTATGCGATCTCCTATCCGACCTCGGAGCAGACCAGGTCGGAATCCATCGCGATCAAAGCGGAGGCCTATGGGATGCCCGGCATCAGGGTCGACGGCAACGATGTCGTGGCGGTGCTGGTGGCGGTGCGAGAAGCCGCCTCGCTGGCCCGTTCAGGGGCGGGTCCCAGCCTGATCGAGGCGGTGACCTATCGGATCGGGCCGCACACAACCGCCGACGACCCGTCCCGGTACCGCCCAGCCGATGAGGGCGACCAGTGGGAGGACAAGGACCCGTTGGAGAGGGTGCGCCGTCTCCTCGAGAGCCAGGGGGCGTGGACCGAGGAGTGGCAGTCCGAGTTGGAGACCGAGGCCACACAGACCATCGAGAGGGCGGTCGATTGGGCCGAGTCGATCCCGGAGCCGACGTTCGAGGAGATGTTGTCCCGCATGTACGCCCAGCCGACCGCCCCGCTTCGGGAACAGCTTGATCGTGAGGGGGGACGACCCCCCTCGGACCCCCCGCCGGGCCAAGGTGGAGGGAAGCACGCTGGGAGTACCCATGAGGCTGTCGATGGCTGAGGTGAACCTGGCGCAAGCCCTGAACGGCGCCCTCGACACCGCTCTCGGCGCCGACGAGCGGGTGGTGCTCCTCGGTGAGGACATCGGGCGAACCGGTGGCGTCTTCCGCATCACCGATGGGCTCAGAGACCGTCACGGCCCCGAGCGCGTCTTCGACACCCCGGTGGCGGAGTCGGGAATCGTCGGGGCCGCCCTGGGGATGGCCATCGCCGGGATGAGACCGGTGGCGGAGCTCCAATTCCTCGGATTCTCCTATCCCGCATACGACCAGGTCATCAGTCACGTCGCCCGCATCCGTAACCGCAGCAACCACAGATTCACCGCACCGTTGGTGATCCGGATCCCATATGGGGGTGGGATCGGGGCGGCCGAGCACCACTCTGAGTCGACCGAGGCGATCTACGCGCACATCCCCGGGCTCAAGGTGGTGGTCCCCTCGACACCCCGCGACGCCCGTGGACTCCTCCTGGCTGCCATCGAGGATCCCGACCCGGTCGTCTTCCTGGAGCCGATACGGCTCTACCGGGCGGTCAAAGAGGACATCCCCGACATCTACTACAAGGTGGAGATCGGCCCGGTGCGCATCGAGCGCTCCGGTGACGACGTCACCCTGATCAGCTGGGGGGCGATGATGAGAGAGACCAGGGCCGCGGCCGGGGCCCTCGGCGATGAGGGCGTCTCGGTGGAGGTGATCGACGTCTGCACCCTCGCCCCCCTCGACCGGGAGGGCATCGTGGCCTCCGTGGAGAGGACCGGCCGGGCCGTCGTCGTCCACGAGGCACCGATCACAGGTGGTTTCGGCGGGGAGATAGCCGCCAGCATCCAGGAGCGGAGCCTCTACTCCCTGCAGGCACCCGTGCAACGGGTCACCGGGTGGGACACCGTCTTCCCCCTCAAGCGATCCGAGGGCCACTACCTTCCGACGGTGGACAGGATCGTTGCCGCCGCCCGGGCGACATTGGAGGTTTGAATGGCCCGCGAGTTCAGGCTCCCCGACATCGGCGAAGGTCTCACGGAGGCGGAGATCGTGCGATGGCTGGTGGCCGAGGGGGAACATGTCGACGCCGACCAGCCGGTGGTCGAGGTGGAGACCGACAAGGCCGTGGTGGAGATCCCCTCACCGTACGCGGGAACGGTGATGTCCCATGGGGGGGCCGAGGGCGACGTCATCCAGGTGGGACAGGTCCTGTTGACCATCGGCGAGGGGGACGAGACGGCCAAACGACCCGGCGACGAACAGGAGGCCTCTCCCCGGCCCGAGATCACGCTCGAGCCGGAGACGATGCCCAAGGCCGAGCCCCAGGCCGAGTCTCAGCCCGAGCCGATAGTGGGCACCCTCGGTGGGGAGAGCGAGCTGCTGACCCAGCCAGAGGAGACGACGTCAGCGGTGCCCGCCGCGGTCAAGGCGCTCCCCATCGTCCGCAAGCTCGCCCGTGACCGCGGTGTGGACCTCGCCACCGTTGAGGGGTCGGGGCCGGGTGGCCGCGTCACCCGCGAGGACGTCGAGGCCGCCGCAGCCGCGGAGGAGACCGAGGCTCCAGCACCGGAGCCGGCGCCGCCATCCGCCGGCGAGACGGCACCGGCCGCCGCTGCGCCGGCCGGGCCGGCCGGGCACGACGAGCGCCGGCCGATGTCCCGGCTGCGTCGCACCATCGCCGCCAACATGGCCAAGAGCTGGTCGGAGATCCCTCACGTCACCACTTTCGACGATGTCGACGCAACCCGGCTTCTCGAGGTGCGACGTGCCCTGGGCGACCGCCACGGTGTCAAGATCCCGATCGAGGCCCTGGTCATAAGGGCGGTGGTCCCCGCCCTCGACGCCTTTCCCGAGTTCAACGCCACGGTCGACGGCGACGACCTGGTGCTCCACGGGGCACGTGACATCGGGATCGCGGTCGACACCCCCGATGGCCTGCTGGTGGCCGTCATCCGGGATGCGGGCCGGAAGAGCGTTCTCGATCTCGCACGAGAGGTGCGAAGTCTCGGCGAAGGGGCGCGTGAGCGCCGACTCGGGCCCGACCAGCTCTCCGGGCAGACCTTCACCGTGTCGAACATCGGCGCGGTGGGCGGAGGCCACGGGACACCGATAGTCCCCGCCAACACCACTGCCATCCTCTCGGTGGGGATGGCCCGGATGCGGCCCATCGTCTATGACGACGACCTGGCCATCGCCGCGGTCATGCCACTGTCGCTCTCCTATGACCACCGGGTGGTCGACGGTGCACAGGGACGCCGGTTCATGGCCATGGTCCTCGAGAACCTGGAGGAGCCGGCCCTCTTCCTGGCATCCTGACCATGGCCCACGTCCATGTGCTCGGTTACGACGAGGCGTCCGGCGTGGCGCGGCGGGAGTACAAGGCCGCGATCAGGCGCGCCGGGCGGATTTGGAACATCGTCTCGATCCAGAGCCAGCTGCCTGCGGTGATGCGCGACTCGATGCGGATTTACCAGTCGATCATGTTCGGCCCGTCACCGCTGAGCCGTGCCCAACGGGAGATGATGGCCGTCGTCACCTCACAGGTCAACGAGTGTCACTACTGAATAGCGGCTCACCTACACGACCTCCGGGCCGAGGTCGACGATCAGGAGGTGGTGGACCGGATCGCGGTCGACTGGCGGACTGCCGGTCTCGACGATGCCGATGTCGCATTGTGTGAGTTCGCCGAGAAGCTCACCCGGGCCCCTGCTGCGATCGGGGGTGAAGACATCGTCAGGCTCAGAGATGGCGGCTTCGACGATGAGGGCATCTCCAGCGCCACCCAAGTGATCGCGTACTTCAACTACATCAATCGGATCGCGGAGGGCTTGGGCGTCCCCCTCGAGGATTGGCTGGACGACCAGGGGAACCCCACGAAGGCCTAGCCTCCCGCCGATGGCCAAGGACAAGAAGAGAAAGAAGCCGGGGACCAAGACCGAGGAGCTGAAGGACCAGAAGGTCAGCAGGCAGTACACCGGCGTCTTCGAGGGCGAAGAGGTCTCCTACACCGCGACCGCAGCCACCCAGTCCTTCGAGACGAACGGGGAGAAGGTCTCCTTCTTCTACGTCTCCTATGCCAAGGACGACGCCGACCCGGCCACCCGCCCCCTCCTGTTCTGTTTCAACGGCGGGCCCGGCTCGTCGACGGTCTGGTTGAACCTTGGCCTGTTCGGGCCCAAGCGAATGCAGCTCGACGACGAGGGATTCAAGATCGGGATGCAGGGGCGTCTGGTCGACAACGAGCACTCCATCCTCGACGTGGCCGACGTGGTCTGCATCGACGCCATGGGAACCGGGTTCAGCCGAACTGCCAAGAAGGGCCAGGAGAAGAAGTTCCACCATTTCAAGAAGGACATCGAGGCGTTCAGCGAGTTCATCGTCCACTACCTCAATCGCAACTCCCGCTGGGTCTCGCCGAAGTACCTCGCCGGTGAGAGCTACGGGACGTTGCGAGGGGCGGGGATAGCCCGCGAGCTCTTCGCCACTCACAACGTGGAGTTCAACGGGATCATGCTCATCTCGATGATCCTCAACTATCAGACCTCGGCGATCGACCGGAACGACAAGATGGTCCATGCCGGCAACGACCTTCCCTTCGCGGTCTATCTGCCGACCTACGCCGCCACCGCCTGGTACCACGGCCGGCTGTCGAAGAAGCACCAGTCCATGCCGTTACGGACGTTCCTCGACGAGGTGGAGGAGTTCGCCATCGGGGAGTACTGGTCGGCGCTGGCGCAGGGCGATCAGCTCGATGACGGGCGCAAGAGGTCGGTCGCCGCCAAGCTTGGTGAGTACACCGGGCTCGACTCCGAGTTCATCGACCACTACGACCTCCGCATCCACATCATGCGGTTCTGCAAGGAGCTTCTGCGAGACCAACGGCGGACGGTGGGGCGAATCGACTCCCGGTATGTCGGCATCGATCGGGTGGCGGCGGGCAACAACCTCGAGACCGACCCGAGCACCGATGCGACCGGAGGGGTGGCGGCCTCGGCGCTGAACCAATACTTGCGCACCGAGATCGGATTCGAGTCCGACGAGGTCTACAACATCATGTCCGAGAACGTTTGGAAGGATTGGGACCACGAGGACTTCAAGGGCAAGTACGTCGACACGTCGGAGAACTTGCGCGAGGTGCTCTCCCGATCGAAGGGCACCAAGGTGTTCGTCGCCAGCGGCTACTACGACCTGGCCACCCCGCACTTCGCCACCGAGTACACCTTCTCGCACATGGGTTTGGACCCGGAAGTGCGCAAGAACGTGCGGATGGAGCATTACGAAGCCGGTCACATGATGTACGTGCACCTGCCCTCCCTGCAGAAGCTGGCCGCCGATCTCAGGGAGTTCGTGGAAGAGACCAGATGAGACGCATCGGTGTCCTCGGCGGCATGAGTTGGCAGTCCACGATCAGCTACTACCGGTACATCAACGAGGAGACCAATGCCCGTCTCGGTGGGCAGCACTCGGCGGACCTCCTGGTCTGGTCCGGCGACTTCGATCCCATCGCCCGATGCACCGATCGCCGCGATTGGGACGAGCTCGCCCGGATCCTGGTGCCCGCCGCCAAGTCGCTGGTGGGCCAGGGTGCCGAGATCCTGGTGATCGCCGCCAACGCGGCGCATGCGGTGGCCGACGCGGTGGAGGCATACGGGGGAGTCCCGGTGGTCAACATCATCGACGTCACCGCACACCGGCTGCGTGACTCGGGGGTGGAGCGGGCGGCCCTGCTGGGCACGGCGGCGGTGATGGAGGATCCCTTCTATCGGGAGCGAATGGAGCAGAACGGGGTGGAATGTCTGGTGCCGTCGGTGGGGACCCGTGCGGAGATAAACCGGATCGTCTTCGAGGAGCTGGTGCACGGTCTGGTCGACGACGGGTCACACCGATCTCTGGTCGATGCCATCGACCAGCTCGCCGACGACGGAGCCGAGGGGGCCATCCTCGGCTGCACCGAGCTGTCACTGATCCTGGACGAGGACGACGGTGTCATCCCCGGTTTCGACACCACCAGGATCCACGCCATCGCCGCAGTGGACGCGGCGCTCAGCTGAGCGTCGGAGCGTCTGGATCGATCCTCTTGCTTGACAATCAAAACTGGCGGTATAATTCAACAAGCGTTGAATAGAGGGGCGCGCACCGTGCTGGCAATGATCCTCAAAGAGTTCCGTCAGGTGGGCAGGGACCGACGCACGCTGGCCATGCTCATCGTGATGCCGGTGGTGCTGCTTCTGGTGTTCGGGTATGCGGCCAGCTTCGATGTCACCGAGATCCCCACGATGGTGGTCGGTGATGGCGCGGCGACCCGAGCAGACCTCCTTCCCCCGGTGTTCGCGGTCGAGACGGTGGCCGTCGAGGCGGGCCGGGAGGCCGCCGAGGCCGCCCTCGTCGCCGGGGAGGCCCACGTCGCCTTTGTCATCGACGGCGGAGGGGCGACGGCCCTCATCGACGGTTCCGAGTTGTTCATGGCACGCACCGCGGTGCAGGTGGTGACGGCGATGTCCACCCAGGTGCCCGGTTTGACCCAGGAGGTCCTCTTCAACCCCGAGCTCGACACCTCCGCGGTCCTGGTCCCCGGGCTGGCCGGTCTGATCATCGTCTTCGTGGGCACCCTGGTCACCTCGATGTCGGTGGTGCGGGAGCGGGAGGCGGGGACCCTCGAGCAGCTGGCGGTGATGCCTTTCAAGCCCAAGGACGTGTTCATCGGCAAGATCGCCCCGTACTTCCTCATCGCCGCCATCGATATCGTCATCATCCTGGTCATCGGCACCGTGGTCTTCGACGTCCCGTTCAACGGCTCGGTGCTCCCCCTCGCCTTGGGCGCGATCCTCTTCTTGTTCGTCGCCCTCGGCGTCGGCGTGCTGATCTCGTCGGTGTCGGAGAACCAAGCCCAGGCGATCCAACTCGCCATCATGACCTTGTTGCCCCAGATCATCCTCTCCGGCATCATCTTCCCGCTCACCTCGATGGCGGCAGGTGTCCGATGGATCGGCTACATCCTCCCCCTCACCTATTTCAATCTCGTCGCCAAGGGGGTGATGGTGCGGGGCGCCTCGTTCGGCGACCTCCTCATCCCGATGGGGCTGCTCGGGGGGCTCGGTGCGGTCATCTTCGGGGCCGCGGTGGTGCGCTTCGCCCGCCAGCTGCGCCCGGCGCGCTCCGGGGCACCCACATGAGCTGGGGTCTGGAGTCGGTGTCGGTTGTCTTTGGCGACACGATCGCGCTCGAAGAGGTGTCGTTGCAGGCCCGAGCCGGGGACATCGTGGTGGTGGTGGGAGGCGACGGGGCGGGGAAGACCACGTTGTGCCGCGCCCTGGTCGGTCTCGACAAGGTTGCCTCGGGCTCGGTCAGCCGCCCGCCCCGGACCGGCTTCCAACCCGAGACGTCGGGGGTCTGGGGAGACCTGACGGTCGCCGAGAACCTCCAATTCGTCGCCGGGGCATATGACATCGACCCCGCGCGGGCGGGGAGGAGGATCACAGAATTGCTCGAAGTGACCCAGCTCGTGGATGCCCGGGACCGTCTCGGTCGTGAGCTCTCGGGGGGGATGCGTCAAAAGCTCGGCGTGACGATGGCGGTGCTCTCCGACCCCGACCTGTTAGTGCTCGACGAGCCAACCACCGGTCTCGATCCGGTGAGCCGTGTCGAACTGTGGTCATTCATCGCCCTGGCGGCACGCGAGGGCAGGGCGGTGGTGGTCACCACCGCCTATGTCGACGAAGCCGCCAGGGCGAGCACCGTCCTCGCCCTGGACGAGGGGTCGGTGCTCGCCGAGGGAACCGTGGCCGCAGTGGTCGAGGCCATGCCGGGGAGGGTTTATCAGAGCCTCGTCGCCGGCGGGGTCAACTCGTGGCGCAGGGGTGACGGCTGGAGGGTCTGGTCACCGGACGGCTCGGCTCCCTTGGGCGGCATCGCCACCGTTCCCGATCTGAGCGATGTGGTGACCGTGGCCGCCCTCGCCCGGGAGGCGACACGATGACCGTCATCGAGGCGCACCACCTGACCAGGCATTTCAACGGGCTCACCGCCGTCGACGGTCTCTCCTTCGGTGTCGGCGCCGGTGAGATCGTTGGTCTTCTGGGTGCCAATGGTGCGGGCAAGACCACGACGATGAGAATGCTCCTGGGGCTTCTCGCACCAAGCTCGGGAACCGCCAACCTCCTTGGCCAGCCGGCGCTGAGTGCGGATCGGCGGCTCATGGGCTATGTGCCCCAGGGTCTCGGTCTGTACCGGGACCTCACGGTCTCGGAGAACCTCAGGTTCGTGGCCGGGGCCTTCGGGGTCGACCCCCCTTCACTCGAGACGGCCGGTCTGGGCCATGTCGCCAATCGCCGCATCGGTGAGATCCCGCTGGGGACCCGACGTCAGGTGGCGTTCGTGGCGGCGCGGTGTCACAACCCGCCGGTGCTCATCCTCGATGAGCCGACCTCGGGAGTGGGCCCATTGGGCCGGGCCCGCCTCTGGGAGACGATCCATCGCACTGCGGAGTCAGGGACGGCGATCCTGGTGTCGACTCACTACATGGAGGAAGCCGGGGAATGTGAACGGGTGGTGGTGATGGCAGCCGGCCGGGAGGTCGTCTCCGGGTCGGTGTCCGAGATCGTCGGTAGTGCCGTGTCGGTGGCGATAACCGGTGAGGTCGCCGAGGGTGCCCTCGAGAGACTGCGAGATGAGGGAGGGACGGTCCTGGTGGACGGGCGGGGCTGGCGAGTCGTCGGTCTGGACGTGGCGGCGGTGAGCGACGCCGCCGGGCTAGGCGCCACGGTGTCCGTGGTTCCGGCCTCGTTCGAGGAGACCTTCGTCTCCCTGTCGACATGAGCAAACCCGGTCGGCGAGCCGGCGCCCCCGACACCCGGGCCGACATCCTGGAGGCGGCGCGGGAGACATTCAGCGAGAAGGGCTACAACCGGGCCACGATCAGGTCGATCGCCGCCTCGGCAGGAGTCGACCCGGCCCTGATCCATCACTACTTCGGTAACAAGGAGGCGCTCTTCGCTGCATCGATCGACATTCCGTTCCCCCCCGCAGAGAGAGTGGTGGCCGCCTTCGCCGACGCCGGCGGTGGCACCGGGCGGTTGCTCGCCGAGACCTTCTTCAGCGTTTGGGAACAGGAGAGACCAAGAGCGTCACTCCTCGGGATGCTCCGATCGGCGATGGGGGGCGAGGACCGGGCGGTCGAGGCGTTTCGCCAGTTCGTCACCGGGGAGATACAGGACCGGATCGCGCCGATGATCGGTGGCGAGGATGCCCGGCTCCGGGCGCTGCTGATGGCCTCCCATCTGGTCGGCATCGCCATGACCCGCTATGTGGTCAGGCTGGAGCCGATCGCCTCCACCTCGATCGAGGAGATCATCGATCTGGTGGCGCCACGCATCCAGTCCTATCTCGACGACTGATCGAATGTCATCTGATCGAGATGGTGGAGCGGGCAGGAGCCTCGGGCTGGCTCGAGTGCGTGTCCACCACGGCGAGCACCTCGGGCATGTCGAGCTGGGGGTAGGGGTCGGCGGCGAGCAGGCCGAGGATCCGCGATTGGGAGCGCGCCGAGACCAGGACATTGTGTGACCAGCGCTCGGCGAGCTCGGGAGACGGCACCCGACAGCACCCCGGGTCGGGGCAGGTGGAGGCCTCGCGGTCGACGGTGTCCCGGCCCCGGAACCACCGGGCATCGTCGAACCTCACCCCGACGGTGATCGCATAGGCAGGGTCGCGACCGGCCTCGATATGTGTGGTGCAGAAGTAGGTGCCGGCGGGGGTGTCGGTGTACTGGTGATGGGTGGCGAACTTCTCCTGGGAGTCGAAGGTCATCCGGGCTCCCCAGCGGCGACAGAGACGTTGGGTCTCCATCCCACCGTGGTCGTCTCGGGGGATCGGAACCCCGTCGTTGCTGTATCCCTTGACCACGACTCCCATTCCGTCGTTCACCAAGAGGTGGCATTCGATGCCCAGATGCCGGGTGAGCAGGTTGGCGGTCCGCCACGCCGCCATCTCGTAGGACACGTAGAACAACTCTTTCACGTCTTCGACGTCGATGTCGTGGCTCTCCTTGGCCGCCAGCAGCCGGGAGACCACCGGGTCCTCCGGTGCGAGCACCGCCGCGGCGAAGTACGCCGTCTCCATGCGTTGACGGAGAAAGGTGTCGAGATCCGGCTCGCTCTCGTGGCCCAACACGAATCCGGCCAGGGTCTGCAGCACGGCCTTGCGGGCCTGGCGGGTGCGCAACTCGTTGCGCTGGGCGATGTAGATGCGTCTGGTATGGGTGTCGATGATGGAACGGGCGAAGAGGGGCATGTCGTCGATGGGCATCAGCTCGAATCCCACGCTGGCGCTCAAGTCGAGGAGATTGCGCGACGAGAAGGGCCCTTCGCCGGCGTACCCGGAGCTGTCGAGGGCATCACCGGCAGCAGCCTCGATCACCTCGAGGTACCCGTTGTGATCGGCGAGATGGGCATGTACCGCGCCGTTGGCCCTCCGCACCTCCTCCGAGCCTGCCGACTCGATGCTCGACTTCTCCCTGATGACGTCGTGCAGCCCCACGATGTGGGCCAGGGTCTCGTTGTCGACCCGGGCCGAGGGTCTGATGGCGGGGATGTCGAGACTCTCGAAGAGGGAGCTCTGCTGAGCCTGGATGAGGGAGATCTCGAGCGCATCCCGTCGACTCGGGGGAGTGGGCTCGACCAGCGCGGCCATGTCCACGTCGAGGGCTCCGGCGATGTCGATCACCAGGTTGAGGCGGGGCTCCTTCTTCCCATTCTCGAGAAGTGACAGATAGGGGGCGGGCTTGCCCACTTTCTCCCCCAGCTGGTCGAGGGTGAGCCCGGCCTGGTTGCGGTAATGACGTATCCGGCGCCCCAAGACCAGGGCATCTAGCACCTGTCGTTCGGTCATATCCTGCTCCTGACGAAAGATACCACGATCTTATATGTGTAGACCGAGGCATTACCAGGGTATGTACAAGATACTTGGTAATTATGAACCAGTTCCGTGAGACCGAAATCGAGCGCAGGATCCTCACCCCGGATGCGGTGGCGTTCCTGATCGATCTCGAGAACGAGTTCGGTTGGCGGAGGGGTCAACTCCTCGAGCAACGCCAGACCCGGCAACGTCTTCTCGACGCCGGGGAGAAACCCGACTTCCTCACCGAAACCGAATACGTCAGGTCCGGCGACTGGACCATCGAACCGGTGCATCCCGATCTGGCGGACCGTCGGGTGGAGATCACCGGCCCGGTCGATCGCAAGATGATGATCAACGCCCTGAACTCGGGGGCCAACGTGTTCATGGCCGATTTCGAGGATGCCACCTCACCCACCTGGGACAACCTCCTCCACGGCCAGCTCAACCTGGTGGAGGCCTACCAGGGGACCCTCGAGCTGGTCACCGATGACAAGGAATACCGCCTGGACGAGGAGAGGGCCACCCTGGTCATCCGTCCCCGGGGGTGGCACCTCACCGAGAAGCACCTTCTCGTCGACGGGCGGCCGATGTCGGCCTCCCTCTTCGACTTCGGCCTCTACGTCTTCCACGGCGGCCGGGCCGCACTGGCCCATGGGACCGCGCCCTTCGTCTACCTCCCCAAGCTGGAGTCACACCTCGAGGCCCGTCTCTGGAACGACGTGTTCATCTGGGCACAGGACCGTCTCGAGATCGAGCGGGGAACCATCAAGGCAACGGTCCTGATCGAGAACGTCCTCGCCGCCTTCGAGATGGATGAGATCCTCCACGAGCTCCGCGAGCATGCGGCCGGGCTCAACGCGGGCCGGTGGGACTACATCTTCAGCGTCATCAAGAAGTTCCGCGAGAGCCCCGAGTTCGTGTTGCCCGACCGGAAACAGGTGACGATGACCGTTCCCTTCATGCATGCCTACACCGAGCTGATGATCAAGACCTGTCACCGTCGCCGCGCTCACGCCATTGGGGGCATGGCAGCGTTCATCCCCAACCGTCGCGACCGGGACGTTACCGAGAATGCCATCACCGAGGTCGCCGCGGACAAGGCGCGCGAGGCCGCGGCCGGATGCGACGGCACCTGGGTCGCCCACCCCGACCTGGTGGCGGTGGCCCGTGAAGAATTCGACCGCGTGCTCGGCGACCGCCTCAACCAGGTCGATCGCCAACGCGACGACGTCGAGGTGGGCCGTGATGACCTGCTCGACCTCGACTTTCCCGGTGAGGTCAGCCTCGACGGGGTGCGCACCAACATATCGGTGGGCATCCAGTACCTGGCCGCCTGGCTGTCGGGGGTGGGGGCGGCCGCCATCGACAACCTGATGGAGGACGCGGCCACCGCGGAGATCTCCAGGTCGCAGATATGGCAATGGGTGAGACACGACGTCGCGATGGCCGGGGGGGAACCGGTCACCGAAGCCCTGGTCCGGGCCATCACGGGGGAGGTCGTCGAGCATCTGGAGGCCGAGGGCCATCCCAACCATCAATATCTGCACGCCGCGCGCAAGGTCTTCGAGGAAGTCGCCCTCACCGAGGACTTCGTCGACTTCCTCACCCTTCCCGCCTACGAGCTCATCAACTAGGAGAACCGTGAGTCACATCGCACAAGAGGCCGCCCGGCTGGCCGACGAATGGAGCAACAACCCACGTTGGGACGGCATCGCCCGCGATTACACCGCCGAAGACGTGGTCCGGCTGCGGGGGAGCATCAGGGAGCAGCACACCCTGGCCTACCGGATGAGCGGCAAGCTGTGGGATCTCCTCAACACCGAGGACTACGTCAACTCGCTGGGAGCGCTGAGCGGGGGCCAGGCGGTCCAGATGGTTAAGGCGGGTCTGCAATCGATTTACCTGTCGGGTTGGCAGGTGGCAGGCGACGGCAATCTGGCGGGCGAGGTCTATCCCGATCAGTCGCTCTACCCGGCCGATTCGGCACCGGCCCTGGTGAAGCGGATCAACAACGCGCTGCGCCGCGCCGACCAGATCCACTGGGCCGAGGGCGACACCGAGACCGACTGGTTCGTCCCCATCGTCGCCGACGGGGAGGCGGGGTTCGGTGGTCCGCTCAACGTGTTCGAGCTGACCAAGTCGTTCATACGCGCCGGGGCGGCGGGAGTCCACTACGAGGACCAGCTGGCTGCCGAGAAGAAGTGTGGTCACATGGGGGGCAAGGTGCTAGTCCCGACGAGCCAGCACGTGCGGACCCTCCAGGCCGCCCGTCTCGCCGCCGACGTGATGGACGTGCCAACGGTCCTCGTTGCCCGCACGGACGCCAACTCGGCCACCCTTCTCACCTCCGACATCGACCCGAGCGACCGACGGTTCGTCGTCGGGGAGCGGACAGCCGAAGGATTCCACCAGGTGAGCGGGGGGCTGGAGGCGGCCATCGCCCGCGGGCTGGCATATGCGCCCTATTGCGACCTGATCTGGTGCGAGACGGCCAAACCCGATATCGATGAGGCCCGGCGCTTCGCCGAGGCCATCCACGCCGAGTTCCCTCAGAAGATGCTGGCCTACAACTGCTCGCCGTCTTTCAACTGGAGAGCGCAGCTCGAAGAGGGGGCGATCGCCAGGTTCCAAAAGGAGCTGGGGACGATGGGCTATCGATATCAGTTCATCACCCTGGCGGGGTTCCACGCCCTCAATGCCTCGATGTTCGAGTTGGCTCGCGGCTACCACGAGAACGGGATGCCGGCCTATGTCGAGCTGCAGAACCATGAGTTCGCCATGGAGAGCCAGGGCTACACCGCGACCAGGCATCAGCGTGAGGTGGGGGCGGGCTATTTCGACTTGGTCGCCCAGGCGGTCTCCGGTGGCCAGTCGTCGACCCTGGCGCTCGAGGGCTCGACCGAAGAGGATCAGTTCTAGCCACGAGAGGCCGTCGTCGGCCGCCTCGGCGGGGCCCCGGTTCCCCGTCCGACCTGCTTTCCTGCCCGATGACCACCTCATGGGCACACCAAAGCTCCACATCAGACCGGGGAACCCGGAGTTCCTCGACCTCCCCTGGGACGCTCCCGTCGATGCGTGGGAGCATCCCCGTCTGGTCGACATGCCCACTGGTATCCATCGCCATCCTGTGGTCTTCGTCGCCTACGAGGAGGGCGTCTACGCGATCAAGGAGATGCCGCTTCGTCTGTCGAGACGTGAGTTCGGGGTGATGAGCGCCCTCCTGCAACTCACTCATCGCGCCGCCGAGCCGGCCGGGCTGGTGGAGAGGAGCTGGCTCGACCCCCATGAGGAGCAGGCCGGCGCAGTGGTCACCCGCTACGTCGAGCATGCCTTCCCCTATCGGAGACTGCTGTCCGGGCCGGGGTTCGGAGCGCGCCGCACCCAGATGCTCGATGCGGTGGCCGGCTTGTTGGTGGAGTTGCACATCGCCGGCTGCTACTGGGGCGATTGCTCTCTCTCCAACGTCCTCTACCGCTTCGACGCCGGTGGCATCGAGGCGATCATGATCGACGGCGAGACCTCCGAGATGCACCCTACCCTCAGCCGGGGGCAGCGCCTCCAGGACCTCGAGATCATGCAAGAGAACGTGGCCGGGGAGATGGCAGACATCGCGGCCATGAACGAGGTGCCGGTGCTCGAGGCCGATCTCGCGCTGGGGGAGGACATCGCTCGTCGTTATCAAGCCTTGTGGGCCGAGTTGACCGAGGACTTGGTCATCGACCGGAACGAGGCCTACAAGATCAGAGAGAGGATCGGTCGGATCAACGATCTCGGGTTCGCGGTGATCGACTTCGACATCGTGCCGACCGATTCGGGGCATGTGGTGAAGATGTTCACCAGGGTCGGTGGCCGCACTTTCAACACCGACACATTGCGCGAGCTCACCGGTGTGGAAGCGTCGGAGAACCAGGCCAAGCTGCTCCTCGGTGATCTCAACTACTACCTGGCAAAGCTGGGGATCACCTCGTCGACCGGGAAGAGCGTGGGCACCTTCAAATGGCTGACCGATTCTTTCGAGCCCGTGGTGGCCAGGATCACCGAGGTGTGGCACGGCACCGACCCCGTGCAGGGCTATTGCGACTTCCTCCACCATCGGATGGAGTTGGCCACCGCCCGTGGTGAGGACGTGCCCAACGACGAGACCTTCGACTCCTGGGCGGCAAGTGGCTTCCCGGGCATCCCCCTGCCCGGCTAATGCGACCCGGAGCTCACCGCAGGGGATGTGAGCCGGAGATCAGCCAGTTGCCTTGTGACGATCGTCTCAGGGAGAAGGCCCGTGCGAAAGGAACCGTGTTCCTGCCCAGCTCCTCGCCCCCGGAATCGATGGTCAGCTGCTCGACCATGCCACGAGCCTCGAATGCCGGGTCGGCGCCCCCCTGGGGCCCGTCGGGATGGGTGACGATGAGGTGCAGGGACTCGAATCGATAGAGAGGCACCACGGAGCTCCCCGATCGTCTCTGGGAGAGGCGGTAGCCCATCTCGTTCAGTCTCGCACCCATCGACACCGAGGCCATGAGCGCATCGTCGCCGCGCAGCAGCGCCTCGGCCTCGGTGGCCAAAGCAGTTGCCAGGGCGACCGCGAGATCTCTGGCTCCTTCCCCGCCGAGGCTGGCATCCATCCTGATGACCCTGGGGTCGACGGTCACCTCGGGTAGCGATGCGGGGTCGATGTCCACGTCGACGAGAGGCGGTGGTTCTTCGGAACCCGAGTCGGTCGGAGCCCGCGCAGGGGCGCCGGCCGCCACGAGGCCCAGGGTGAAGACCGCCACCGCGGCAGACACCCCGGCCCAACGCAGCACGGATCGCCTCGGTCTCACCTCGTTGCTGATCTCCCTCCTTGCGGCGAGCTTCCTGCGCTCGAGTAACCAATCGATGGGGGGGCGCAACCCGGTCATCACCACCAGCCCACCGAGCAAGCCGACCTTGGCGCCGAACTCGGTGGTCTGCGGAGCGATCAACAGGATCGAGACCAGCGCCACCGCAACACCGAACCAGATCCGGGCCCGGCGCCCGGTCGGGATCGTCCTCGGGTCGGTGATCATGAAGAACATGAAGACCAGGACCTCCGGGGAGGTCGCCACGACACTGAGGAACCGGGTGTCACAGACCGGCTCGAAGGCCCAGCGGGCGGTGATGCAGTGTGAGGAGGCCGCGAGGATGGCCAGCCCGGGGACGAAAGTGGCCCAGAAGGCGGCCGCCATCGGAAGGAGGCCCAAACGCAGGGTGATGGCGATCCCCCCGATGACTATCACGCCGTAGGCGAGGGCCAGCCACCAGTCGAGCGGTCCCCACCAGAAGTCGAGAGGCTCCACCCGGCCACTTCCCAACAGGAGAAACGCCGCGACGAGCCCGACATTGGAGGGGTTGAACACCGGGGCACCCCGAAACCTGATGACGTACTTGGTGATCAGGGATGCTCCCGCCACGATGGCGAAGAGATGCCATCCATCGAAGCTCCAGTGGTCGCTGCTCTCGTTCCCCAGGATCCGGAAGATCAGGGCGACGCCGCTGCCGGTGAGCATCGCACTTGCGGGCCAGACGATGCGGCGGGAATTGGCGAAGGTCCACCCGACCTCGATGATGGCGCAGGCCAGTATCGCCGCGAGTATCTGGGGGATCGACACCTCGAAGCCGAGCCCGACCTGACCGATGACGTGGATGGTGATGATGACCGCGGCCACGTGAAGCCGGGGGTCGCGCAGTCTGGGGAGCTCCACCGGGTAGCTGCGGCTGCCCAGGCGAAATGTCGGGCCCGCTTCGATCGTCAATGGTGCACCCGCGGTGCTCATCCGGCTGCGCGACACGGGGACCGCCTCAGATCCATCTCTCAACCGTAGCCCGGGGGTCTGCCAACACATCCGGCGATTTCTCGGACACGGCCCATCGCTTTGTGAGTAGTGTCGACGCCGGCTCTTCGGGGCCATACGCAAATTTGGAAGGATCCAATCGAAATGAGATTGAAGAGACTGCGATGGCTCTTGGTCATATCGGTGTTGTCTCTCCTCGTAGCCGCCTGTGGAGACGATGAGGGAACCGACACGACCGAGGCGCCCACCGATACAGAAGCGCCCACCGATACCGAAGCCCCCACGGATACCACCGAGGCCCCGACCGACACCGAGCCGCCGGGCGAGGCGATCGAGGTCATGTGGATCCGCGGCGCGGACCATCCGGAAGGCATTGCCTTCATCGAGGTGTTGAACGGGTTCACCGAGGCCACCGGTATCGAGGTGAACTACAACGGCGTCGGTGACGACCTCCCAACCATCCTGGGCACGCGGGTCGAAGGAGGGGATCCCCCAGACATCGCGGTCCTCGCCCAACCTGGCCTG
Source organism: Acidimicrobiia bacterium (assembly GCA_035512955.1). Taxonomy (GTDB): domain Bacteria; phylum Actinomycetota; class Acidimicrobiia; order Spongiisociales; family ZC4RG35; genus JANQRA01. The sequence continues at coordinate 9,657 of DATKCZ010000029.1, read as the reverse complement.
CTGCGGGACCTGGTCACCAGAGAGGCCGCCCAGCCGGTGAGTCAGGCGGTGTCCGACGGGATGGCCGCCAACTTCGCTCCGGTGTGGGCCGACCTGGCCACCGTCGATGGCACCCTGTACGGCGTCTATTTCAAGGCGGGCAACAAGTCGCTGGTGTTCTATGACATCGAGGCGTTCGATGGTCTGGGTGCGGCTCATCCCGAGTCTTGGGACGACTGGCTGACGACATCGCAGAACTTCGTCGACAACGGCTTCACCCCCCTGGCGGTGGGGGGAGCCGACGGGTGGACTCTCTCGGACTGGTTCGAGAACGTCTACGTTCGCACCGCCGGCGCCGACGTCTACGCGCAGCTGACCAACCATGAGATCCCCTGGACGGATCAGTCGGTGGTCGATGCGTTCAGCACCATGGGCGAGTTGATCGGGAATCCCGACTTCGTCGCCGGTGGCCCCGACGGTGCCCTGCAGGCCGGCTTTGTCGACGCGATCGTGAGCGTCTTCGGTGCGGGTGATGCGGTGATGATCGAGGGCCCCGGTGACATCGCCGGGATCGCCAACGAGGAGACCGGCGCCGTGGTCGGCACCGACCTCGCCATGTTCCCCTTCCCCAGTATCGACGGATCTCCCGGCTCGGTCTTGGGTGGCGGAGATGTCGCGGTGGCTCTGACCGATAACCCCAGCGCCATGGCGTTGCTGGAGTATCTGACGACTCCCGAGGCAGTGGAGAGCTGGGCCGCCGCGGGCGGGTTCACCTCACCCAACCAGAACCTCGACCTCGGCATCTACCCCGATGACCTGTCCCGGGCCACGGCCGAAGGTCTGGTCAACGCGGAGGTGTTCGTGTTCGACATGTCCGACAGCGTGCCCGCGGCGCTCGGCGGCACCGCCGGCGCCGGGATCTGGGGTGGGCTCCAGAACTGGCTGGAGAACCCCGACAACGTCCAGGCGGTCCTCGAGCAGATCGAAGCGGAGGCCGTAGCGGCATTTGGTGAGTAGTCGGCATCCACAATCACACGGGGTGGTCCAAGAGATCACCCCGTGTGACTGTGAATCGGAGGTCTTTGCTTGACCGCAGCAACCGGGACTGCCAAGTCCAAGGACAAGAGGATCTGGCTCGCCCTGGCGTTCGCCGGGCCTGCTCTGCTGATCATGGGCGGCCTGGTCGTCTGGCCGGCGATCAAGACTGTCATCGACAGTTTCTACGATGCCGCCGGTCGGAACTTCGTCGGCATCGACAACTACGTCGACATCTTCCGTTTCCAACGGATGCAGATCGCAATCCGCAACAGCCTCATCTGGGTGGTGGTGTTCCCCGTCGTAGTCACCACCGTCGGGTTGGTCTTGGCGGTGCTCTCAGAGCGGGTGAAGTGGCGGACCGCCTTCCGGTTGATCCTGTTCATGCCGGCTGCGGTGGCCATCCTCTCCTCCGGGATCATCTGGCGGATCATGTACGACACCGACCCCAACCTCGGCTCGATCAATGCCGTGATCAACCTCTCGGCCTCGTTGGTCAATCCCGAGGGAGCCCTCACCGGGGCGGCCCCCTCAGGTGAGGTGGCCGTCCTCGACGAAAACGGTCTCATGCTTCCAGTCGAAGTGGGCTCGGATGGGGGGGCAGCCAGGATCGGCCTGCTGAGGATCCTCGAGACCGACCTCCCCGAGGATGCTGCGCCGGCGATCGAACCGGCTCTGGCGGCGGGATCGGTCACCGGGGTGGTCTGGCGGGACACCAAGCCCGGCGAGAACGAGCAAGGCGTAGTCGAGGATGGTGAGTTCGGCATCCCGGAAGTGACCGTGCAACTCCGCTCCGGTGACGAGGTGGTGGGCGATGCCGTCACCGAAGCAGATGGCTCCTTCGTCATCTCCGGTGTCGAGCCCGGCACGTACCAAGCCGTGGTCCCTCCTGACGAGTTTGGAGAGCCATGGCCGGGGATCGCCTGGCTGGGACCGGATTTGATAACTCTCGGTGCGGTCATCGCCGGGGTCTGGATCTGGGGTGGGTTCGCCCTCCTCGTCATCGCCTCGGGCCTGGCCGCGCTGCCCAGAGAGCTGCAGGAGGCCGCCCGGGTCGACGGTGCCACCGAGCTCCAGGTGTTTCGTCGCATCACGCTTCCCCTCCTGGCACCGGTCCTCGGCGTGGTCTTCGTGACCCTCACCATCAACGCCCTGAAGATGTTCGACCTCATCATCGGCATCGCTCCGGGGTCTGTGCAGGACGACGCCAATGTGATCGCCCTCGAGATGTGGCGCACCGCCTTCACGGGATTGGGCAACCGCGGGCTCGGCTCGGCCATCGCCGTCTTTCTCTTCGTCCTGATCATCCCCGTGATGGCCTTCAACATCCGCCGCTTCCGGTTGGAGGAGGAACGTCGATGACCGCCGAGACCCCGACCCTCACCCCGACGGCGTCGCAACCTCTCGACCTGCCCGCGGGGGCCCGGCCCATCACCCCGATGCAGAAGGTGATCCACTTCCTCTCACGGGGGATCGTCCAGTTCGTGATGGTCGTCGTCGCGCTGTTCTGGCTGATGCCGATCGCCGGGCTGCTCATCACCAGCATCCGGGAACCTCAGCTGTACGGCGTGTCCGGGTGGTGGAACGCCATCACCGCACCCTCACAGTTCACCCTCGAGAACTATGCGAGCCTGATCGGGGATGCCAGTCTCATCGAGTCGGTGCTGGCGACGTTCTACATCGCCATCCCGGCGACGGTCCTGCCCGTGTTCCTGGCTGCGATGGCCGGGTATGCGCTGGCCCTCATCGACTTCAAGGGCCGCGATGCCCTGTTTCTGGTCGTGATCGGCATGCTGGTCGTGCCACTGCAGATGGCGCTCATCCCCGCATTCACCCTGTTCAGGACGCTCGGGCTCAGCGGTCTCCCCTCCATCTGGCTGTTCCACACCGCCTTCGGCCTGCCGCTGGCCATCTTCCTGATGAGGAATTATTTCGCCGGGCTCCCCCCGAGTCTCATCGAGGCGGCCCGGATCGACGGCGCCAGCGAGTGGACCATCTTCCGGAAGATCATCCTGCCCCTCGGCTACCCGGCCATCGCCGCGCTCACCATATTCCAATTCACCTGGGCGTGGAATGACCTCCTGGTCGCCCTGGTGTTCGCCACCGATCAGCAGCCGATAACGCTGTTCCTCAGGGACCGGCTCGGCGAGTTCAGCAGCGGCATCGGCGTCATCTCTCCAGGTGTGTTCCTCTCGGCCATCGTGCCGCTGATCATCTTCTTCGCTTTCCAGAAGTACTTCGAGGCAGGTCTGCTCGGCGGCTCGGTGAAGTGATGGGGCGGCTCCGTCTCATGATGGCGGGGCTCGTTCTTGCCGGGTGCGCCTCGGCCGATGTGGTGGCCGGAGATCTCGGTGCGGCCATAGCGAGCGCCGAGCCGGGAGCGGTGCTCGAGCTCGGCGCGCAGAGCTATTCGGGGCCTATTCTCATCGACAAGGCGATAACCCTCGTCGGTCGGCAGGGGACCGTCATCGACTCCCCCGATGGAGCCCCGGCCATCATGATCGATGGGGCGAACGGGGTCTCTCTGGAGAGTCTGCTCATCCGGGGCGGGGACAGTGGGATCCTGATCCGACATTCCGAAGACGTCACGATCGAGGATGTCTCGGTAGAGCAGGCCCTGTGGCACGGGATTCTCGCCCAGGACTCCCAGCTCACCGTGAGCGGCTGCCGCGTGTCGGGGCTGCGTGCGTCGATGCCACAGGGGATCGAGATCATCAACTCGGACGGCCGGCCGCCCTCATTCGTCACCGGTTGCCGGATCGAGGGCCCTGTCTTCGAAGGCCTGGCCGCACATGTCTCCCATGTCACGTTCGCAGACAACGTCGTGGTCGGGGCCACCCAGCGCGGTGTGGTGATAACCGAGATGTCCGATGGCCTGATGGAAGGGAACACCGTGAGCGAGTCGGGTGGGACCGCCTACTTCTGCGGTGACATGAGCAACTGCTCGATCGTCGACAACACGGCTGACGGTATCGGCGTCGGAGACGATCGTCTGAGTGCGATGGGCCACGGCGTGGTCGTCCACTATTACGCCAATGCCTTCGTCACCGGGCTCGAGTTCGACGGTCTCAGCGGTCAGGACGTTCTGCCTATGCTTGGGGGCAGACTGGTCGACGAGGCGCCCTATCCATGATCTCGGTCGAGGTAGGGCGTGGTCGAGTAGCGTCAAGCGAGTTCAACTAACCGAGGAGGACCCCGGATGGCAGCCATCACGTTGGAGGATCTTGGGAAGATCTATGAAGGTGGCACACGTGCCGTGGGGGACGTCGATCTCGTCATCGAGGACGGGGAATTCCTCGTCCTGGTCGGCCCATCCGGGTGCGGCAAGTCGACGATCCTGCGGATGATCGCCGGTCTCGAAGAGATCTCCGAGGGGACGTTGAAGATCGGCGATCGGGTAGTGAACGACGTGCCCCCCAAGGACCGTGACATCGCGATGGTGTTCCAGAACTATGCCTTGTATCCACACATGTCGGTGTTCGACAACATGGCTTTCGGCCTCAAGCTGAGGAAGCTCGACAAAGGCGAGATCCAGAGACGGGTCCAAGAGGCCGCAGACATTCTCGAGATCAACGATTTCCTCCAACGCAAGCCGAAGGCGCTCTCGGGAGGTCAGCGTCAGCGGGTGGCGATGGGGCGGGCGATCGTTCGCGAGCCGGCAGCATTCCTCATGGACGAGCCCCTCTCCAACCTCGACGCCAAGTTGCGGGTCCAGATGAGAGCCGAGTTGGAGAGACTCCATGGCAGGCTGGGCACCACCACGGTGTATGTCACCCACGACCAGGTCGAGGCGATGACCCTTGGAGACAGGGTGGCGGTGCTGCGCGCAGTCTCGGCGCGGGCCCCCTACAACCTCCAGCAGGTGGGACCACCCACGGAGTTGTTCAACCACCCGAACAATCTCTTCGTTGCCGGTTTCATCGGGAGCCCGGCGATGAACCTGGTCTATGGCCACCTGGAGGGATCGGGCCAGGATGTGTATGCAGTGCTGCCCGACACACGGCTCAAGGTGGGCAGGACCGCCCTCGACAATCACCCGGGCCTCGAAAAGCACATGAACGAGGAGATCGTCATCGGAGTTCGCCCCAACGATCTGGAGGCGGCGTCGGTCCGGGGATCCGACCCTGACCGTTCGATGACCGCGATGGTGGAGGTCACCGAAATGCTCGGTGCCGACACTTTCATTCACTTCACCGTGAACCGCGCCCCGGTGGTGACGCCGGACATCGAGGAGTTGCTCGCCGATACCGGTGGCGACATCTCGAACCTCGGCGACGTGACCAACTTCATCGCCCGGGTCAGCCCGGACGTCCAGGTGAAGCATGGCGACTCCGTCGAACTGGTCGTTGATACCAACAAGCTCCACTTCTTCGTCCCGGCATCTGGATCCCGTATCGGCGTCGAGACCAGGGCCCCTGCCACGGTCTGAGACTCTCGTCCTGGCCGACTACGGAGCGAGCCAGACCGTGGTGTCGGGAGGGAGGGCGCCCTCGACGGGCCCGCTCGAGATCACCACGTCGCCATCCGGTAGCGCCATCGGCTCCCGCCCGTAGTTGGCCAGGCAACTCACTCCGCTGCCGCGGCGAAAGGCGAGGATGTCGTCTCCGAGCTCCAACCAATCCAGCACCTCGTCGTCACGCATCGTCTCGGACCTGAGGCGGATCGCCTCCCGGTAGAGCTCGAGGGTCGATTCGGGGACGCCGTCCTGACTCTGCACCGAGAGGGTTCCCCAATCGCCCGGCTGGGGAAGCCACGATCCACCCCGACCGAACCCGAATGACGGCCCGTCGGGGGTCCAGGGGATCGGCACCCGGCACCCGTCCCGACCCTTGTCGGTGTGGCCCGACCGCTCCCATACCGGATCTTCGATCACCTCGGCCGGGAGGTCATAGGCCTCGTGCAACCCGAGCTCCTCTCCCTGGTACAGATAGACCGAACCGGGGAGGGCCAGCATCACCAACAGCGCAGCCCTGGCACGCAGCACGCCCCGCTTCTCATCGAGCAGCGCACGGTCCCCGTCGAGCAGCCACTCCTTGGGCCTGACATCCCGGGGGAGCCCGTACCGGGTGGCATGACGCATCACGTCGTGGTTGGAGAGCACCCAGGTGGGCAGGGCCCCCACGTCCCTCGTGGCGCCGAGGGCCTCGATGATCGTCCCTTTCACCGACCGGGCATCCCAGGGTGACTGCAGGAAGAGAAAGTCGAAGACCTGGTGGTACTCCCCGGGTCGCACATACCTGGCCAGCCGGGACCAGTCCAGCAGCCATGCCTCGGCGATCATCACCGTATCGGGGTGCTCGTCGAGCACGGAGCGCCACTCCCGAACGATCTCGTGCACACCAGGCTGGTCCCACATGGGGTGGCGCTCGGTGTGGGACGTGGCCATGACCTCGGTGACGTCATCACCGCCGTCGGGATGATCGGGGTCTTTGACCAGGCCATGGGCCACATCGACCCTGAATCCGCTCGCCCCCAGATCCAGCCAGAATCGGAGGATGTCGATGAACTCGGCGCGTACCTCGGTATTGGCCCAGTTGAGGTCGGGTTGGGACACATCGAAGGTGTGCAGGTACCAGTCCCCGTCGGGCACCCGTGTCCACGCCGGGCCCCCGAACACGCTCGTCCAGTCGTTGGGTGGGCTCTCCCCGCCGTGGCCCATGCCGGGGAGGAAGTGGTACCTCGCCCTCTCCGCGCTCCCCGGCCCGGCCTCGACGGCGGCCCGGAACCACCGGTGCTCCGATGAGGTGTGATTGGGGACCAGGTCGACGAGAAGCCGCAGTCCAAGCCGTACGGCATCAACGATCAGCAGCTTGGCCTCGTCGAGGGTCCCGAAGAGGCTGTTGATGCTGCGGTAGTCGGCGACGTCGTACCCGCCGTCGTTCAGCGGGGATTCGTACCAGGGGTTCACCCATAAGGCGTCCACCCCGAGCGATGCCAGATAGGGGAGACGGGACCTGAGCCCGGCGATGTCACCGGTGCCGTCGCCGTCGCCGTCGGCGAAGGACCGCAAGTAGACCTGATAGACGACCGAGTGACGCCACCACGGAAATTCGGGGATCATGGAGTCGAGTATGGCTCCTCTGGGCGCTGTGGTGGCCGCGTGTCCCGGCACCATGTGACCCCGGGGGATTGATTCGCCACTCGACGGGGTACCATGCCGTGGCGGACACATGAGTCAGCCACCCGCTCCCAAGGAATCCGTGATGAAGATCGTCCACGTCGTGGGCACCGGCACGATCGGTGAGCCACTCATCGGCCTTCTCGCCGACAACAAAGCACACTTCGGCATAGACGAGGTGACCTTCCACAAACGGACCCCGTTGATGACGGAGAAGGCCAAGGTCTCCGATTTAGAGCGTCGTGGCGCGGTCCTCACCGTAGACGAGGACCGCAAGGCCACCTTCGAGGAGCTGGGCCATGCGCCCAAGTACGAGACCAATGAGGCCATCGAGCAGGCCACCGTGGTCATCGATTGCACCCCGGTGGGCAACGAGATGAAGGAGGCGTTCTACAAGGACGCCGCCGGCCCGATCGGCTTCATGGCCCAGGGCTCGGAGTACGGGTTCGGCAAGATGTACGCCCGGGGCATCAACGACGAGGCGCTCATCCCGCACGAGGACAAGTTCCTCCACATCGTCAGTTGCAACACCCACAACATCGCGGTGCTCATCAAGTCTCTGGCCATGGACCCCGATGGGACCAACCATCTGACCAACGGTCGCTTCCTCTGCATGCGTCGGGCCAATGACATCTCCCAGGACGAAGGTTTCATCGCCAGCCCGGTGGTGGAAGGTCACAGCGACGAGAGGTTCGGCACCCACCACGCCCGCGATGCCCACGACCTGTTCACCACCCTCGGCTACGACCTCAACATCCACTCGTCGGCGATCAAGCTCAACACTCAGTACATGCACTCGCTGCATTTCTCACTGAGCCTCGATCGGGAGATCGACCTCGACGAGATCCGGGATCGCCTCGACGCCAACACCCGGGTGGCCACCACCCACAAGAAGTCGGCCAACCAGGTGTTCTCGTTCGGCCGCGACCACGGCTACTACGGGCGGATCATGAGCCAGGCGGTGGTCTCTCTCGAGACGCTGGCCGTGCGAAGCGGCAATGAGATCGTGGGGTTCTCCTTCACGCCCCAGGACGGCAACCCGCTGCTGTCGACCATCGCGGCCATGCTCTGGTATCTCGACCCGGACACCATGGACGACCGTCTGGACATACTGCGCCGCTACCTGTTCCCCGAGATCTAGTTGGAGCCGAGAGCGAGGGTCTTCGCCGAGGAGGCGATCAGGGCGCTGGGCCGGCTCGACGTGGCCGCCGCCCGCACCTCTATCTCCGAGGCTTTCGAGGTGGATCCCAAGATCGGTGCCCTCGCCGATGTCGTCAATCTGGCGTGCACCGAGATCGAAGACGAGAACGCGGTGAGCACCGCGACATGGAACACGCTGGCCGACGCCGTCGACTCATCGGAGTTGCTGGCGGTGGTCGAGACCTCGCGCACCTAGTGGCGGCGCCGTGATCGTCGAAGTCATCGCGGTGGGGACCGAGCTCCTGCTCGGCCAGATCACCAACTCCAATGCCTCGTTCATAGGCGCCGCCCTGGCCGACCATGGTCTCGACGCCCACTATCAGCAGGTGGTCGGAGACAACACCCAGCGAGTGGCCACCACGATCCGGACCGCGATGGAGCGGTCCGACGCGGTGATCATCACCGGGGGGATCGGGCCCACTCGTGACGATCTGACACGGGAGGCGGTTTGTGAGGCGACCGGTCGTGAGCTGGTGCTCGACGAGGCGTACGCCGATCATCTCCGGGAGTGGTGGCAGCAACGGGGCAGGGAGATGCCCGAGTCCAATCTCCGCCAGGCGCACCACCCCGAGGGCGCCGAGCTGCTGATGAACCCCAAGGGGACCGCCCCCGGGCTCGCCCTGGAGCATGATGAGACCCTGATCTTCTGCATCCCCGGGGTTCCCGAGGAGATGGAGCACCTCCTCGTCGAGGCGGTCCTTCCCCGCATAATCGCCCGCTCGAACGGTCCTGCCGTGGTCGCCAGCCGCATGCTTCGCACCTGGGGCCAGAGCGAGTCCATGGTGGGCGAGCTGCTCGACGATCTCTACGAGGGATCGACCAACCCCTCGGTGGCCTTCCTCGCCTCGGGCGGCCAGATCAAGATCCGGATCACCGCCAAGGCCGACAGCCAAGAGACGGCGCGGGCTCTCATCGACCCCGTGGAGAAGGAGATAACGCGTCGGCTGGCGCCCTGGTACTTCGGTGCCGACGAGGACACGGTCCACCGGGTGATCTTTCGCCTCCTCGAGGAGAGAGGATGGAGCATCGGCACCGCCGAGTCGATGACCGGGGGCCTGGTGGCGGCGTCGTTGACCGCGGAGCCCGGGTCGTCGGCCTTCGTCAAAGGCGGACTGGTCGCTTACGACCCCGAGTTGAAGCGTCGTCTCCTCGGCGTGAGCGACACCAGCTCTGTGGTGGACACCGACACCGCGATCGAGATGGCCGGCGGGGGACGGGAGTTGCTCGGCGCCGACGTGGTGGTCGCCGTCACCGGTTCGGCGGGCCCCCAACCCATGGAGAAGCCGGCGGGAACGGTGATCATTGCCGTGGCCACCCCCGAGGAA
>DATKCZ010000028.1:0-2354 GCA_035512955.1 Acidimicrobiia bacterium | reverse complement strand
GGTCGTCTTCTTCGGGCTGAGGTTCATCTTCGTCACCGCACGCTGGGAGATCATCCGGGTTGGCCTCACCAGCCTGATGGTCGGTTTGTTTCCCCGCCCCGAGCTGTGGCGGGTTTGGGTGGCGTTGTTCGTCATCGTCCTCTCCATCGGGTTCGCCGTCGGCGGGGCCCGACGCATGGTCCTCGCCGAGGAGGAGGACGAGGCGGATTCCGAAGCGGAGGGCCTCGGCCTGCGCCCTCGCGTCGACCTCTGGGACCTGTGGAGTCGCCTCTGGCCGGTGCTCACCTTCCTGGCCGTGATCCTGGCCTTCTCGGAGTCACTGCAGACCGCGCTCTGGCTGGTCCTGCTTCTCGTCGGGACCTACGCCACCTACTACATCGGATCCAGACTCCCCCGCTCCGCGGCGCGGCACTGGCTGCTCGCCGGGTTGGTCGGAATGGTGGGCGCGTTCGGCATCGTGATCTGGTTCGGGGGCGTCGGCTGGGACCAGTGGGGGGGTCTCATGCTCACGCTGTTCCTGGCGGTGGCCGCCATACTCCTCTCTTTCCCATTGGGAGTTGGGGCGGCACTGGGACGCCGCTCGTCGCTTCCCGGCATCAGTCTGGTCTCGGTGGCCTATATCGAGCTGATCCGCGGTGTTCCCCTGATAACCCTGCTGTTGACGGGGCAACTGATGCTCGGTCTCTTCTTCCCCCGCGACGTCGTGCCCGGTCTGGTGGTCCGCTCGATCATCATGCTCACCCTCTTCACCGGGGCCTACGTCGCCGAGATCGTCAGGGGAGGGCTCCAGGGCGTGCCCCAGGGCCAGTATGAGGCGGCCCAGGCCCTCGGTCTCTCCCCGACTCAGATGACCCGGCGGATCGTCCTTCCCCAGGCTTTGCGAAATGTGATCCCCGCCATGGTGGGACAGTTCATCAGCCTGTTCAAGGACACCTCGCTGGTATCGGTGATTGCCCTGACCGACCTGCTCCGGGTGGCTCGCTTCCAGCTCCCGGCGCAGGGCGACTTCGCCGGTCAGGGGTTGTTTGCCGAGACCATGCTCTTCGCCGGTTTCGTGTACTGGGTGTTTGCCTACACCATGTCCCGGGAGAGCCAGCGGCTGGAACGGCGTCTCGGCGTCGGGGAACGCTAGTGTCGGCGAGGGAGCCCGACCATGTCTGATACTTCGACCAGAGATCTCACCAGCAGCGCCAGGCAGGCCGGGGGCACGGGCACGCCGATGATCACCATGGAGGACGTGGACAAGTACTTCGGCGACTTCCAGGCGCTCAAGGACATCGACCTGGTGGTGGGAAAGCAGGAAGTGGTCGTGGTGATCGGCCCTTCCGGCTCGGGGAAGTCGACCATGATTCGCTGCATCAATCGCCTGGAGAAGCACGACCGAGGCCGGATCGTGGTCGACGGTGTCGAGATGTCCGACGACCTTCGCAACATCCAGGAGATCCGCCGCGAGGTGGGGATGGTCTTTCAATCATTCAACCTCTTTCCGCATCTCACCGTCTTGGAGAACGTGACGCTGGCTCCTCGACAGGTGCGGCGATGGCCCAAGGCGAAGTCCGAGGAAGTGGCGATGGAGACGCTCGAGCGGGTGAGGATCCCCGAACAGGCCCCCAAGTATCCGGCCCAGCTCTCCGGTGGCCAGCAACAGCGGGTGGCAATCGCCCGCGCCTTGGCCATGCAGCCGAAGGTGATGCTCTTCGACGAGCCCACCTCGGCGTTGGATCCGGAGATGATCAAGGAGGTGCTCGATTCCATGGAGGAGTTGGCCGAGTCGGGTATGACCATGATCGTGGTCACCCACGAGATGGGGTTCGCCCGCGCCGTCGCCGACCGGGTGGTGTTCATGTCCGATGGCCAGATCGTGGAGGTGGGCACACCCGAGCACTTCTTTACGAATCCCCAGGAGGACAGGACCAAGCTCTTCCTCAGCCAGATCCTCTGACCGGATCCTCGCCGTTCAGCTCCAGCAGGAGGCCATCGTCGTAGCGGAGGTCTCCACGACCGAGGCGACGGTCACCACGACGCCGTCTTTCGTCGACCACGAGCACTACCAGCACGAGCACTACCACGACGACCACCGGAGTCGCCAGGGTGGTGGTCGACCCCGACGGGAGCATCGAGGCTTGTCTCATCCCCGCCTACATCGAGAGCCATGGCCACCCGGTGCTCACCGGTGCCCCCGAGTGCAGCCGCGGCCGGTAGGGCCGCAGCGCGTTTAGCCTGGCTGGCCGATGACCTCCACCGTCAAATTCCTCGGTGTGCTGGTCGGAGGCGTCCTCCTCGGTGTTGGCGCCTTCACCTGGTGGTCCGCAGCCGACGGCGACTCCCTCCTCCAGGCGGCCGCCCCACCAACC
>DATKCZ010000027.1:0-125595 GCA_035512955.1 Acidimicrobiia bacterium | reverse complement strand
CTGTCAAAGCCCGTAACAAAGTGGTGGCATTTCACATCAGCTACAACCCGTGGTGTCCCCACAGGTCAGGCAGACGTAGCAGCTTCCATTGCGGATGGTCATGTGGCCACAGTTGGAGCAGGCCGGTGCGTCTCCCATGTTCTCTTTGAGGGCCACGTCGGCCACGGTCGCCTTCTCACCGACCACCGCCGCGGCGACGGTCACTTTCTCCCGCTCCGGCGCCCTGACGGTCTCGTCTGGGCCGTCGAGGAACTCAACGGTCGACTTGACCACGTCGACATCGGCGTCGGCGGCGGCATCGGTCAGGTCGAGTTGGACCCCCGCCTCTACCGCCAACCCCTTGGGCGGTGAGGCGATGTCGCCCTCGCGGTCGGGTGGCACCTGGGCCAGCTCGTCCCGCCTCAGGTACTCGACACCGAGTGCCCGGAACACATAGTCCACGATGGAGTTGGCCATCTTGATGTGGGGGTGTCCCTCGACCATGCCCCTCGGCTCGAACGTCTGGAACGTGAAGGTGTCCACGAACTCGTCCAATGGCACGCCATATTGGAGACCCTTGGACACGGCGATGGCGAAACAGGAGAGGATTCCCTTGAGGGTCGCCCCCTCTTTGGCCAGGTCGATGAAGATCTCACCGAGCGTGCCGTCCTCGTACTCGCCTGTGCGCAGGTAGACCTTGTGACCGCCGACCCTCGCCTCCTGGTTGAACCCGGAGCGGCGGGCGGGGAGCAGGAACCTTGGCGGCTTCATCCCCCGGGCATAGGCCTGGGTCGGCGAGATCCCGGCGGGCAGATTGCCCCAATGGATCGCCTTCTCCGCCTCGACTGCCGCGGTGACTGCGGCATCCTCGTCCTCGCTGTCCTCACCCTCGTCGGCGGTCGAGTTGAGCGGCTGGGCCGCCTTGGAGCCGTCCCGGTAGAGGGCCATCGCCTTGAGGCCGAGCTCCCACGACAGGTGGTAGGCACCCTCGATCTCCTCGACGGTCACCTCGTGGGGCATGTTGATCGTCTTCGAGATCGCACCCGAGATGAACGGCTGAGTAGCCGCCATCATCTTGATGTGACCGTTGTGGTGGATGAACCGCTGGCCGTACTTGCCGTTCTTGTTGGCGGTGTCGAACACCGACAGGTGCTCGTCCTCGATGTGGGGAGCGCCTTCGATGGTCTGCCGGCCGCAGATGTGGTTGTTGGCCTCGGTGATCTGGGCCCTGGTGAACCCGAGCGCCCGCAGCAGGTCGAAGTCCCAACTCGTGTAGTCGTCGACGTCGAATCCGAGTCGCTGCAGAGTCTCCTCGCCAAAGGTGAACACGTTGAAGGCGTGCTTCAGCTCGAAGACCGCGGGCAGGGTGGCCTGCAGTTTGAGGATGTCCTCCTCCGAGAAGCCCTTCTCCAGCAAGCTCTCGGTATTGACGTGTGGCGCTCCTTCGATCGAGCTGGTGCCCACGATGTAGGTGACGATCTGCGAGATCTGCTCGGGTGCGTAACCCAGATGGACCAGAGCCGGGGCCACCGACTGGTTGACGATCTTGAAGTAGCCGCCACCGGCCAGCTTCTTGAACTTCACCAGGGCGAAGTCGGGCTCGACCCCGGTGGTGTCACAGTCCATCAGGAGCCCGATCGTCCCCGTAGGTGCGATGACACTCGCCTGTGCGTTGCGGTAGCCGTGCTGCTCGCCGCCCTCGAGGGCCAGCTCCCATGAGCTCCTCGCCGCAACGAGCAGGTCCTCGGGGCAGAGGCCGGCGTCGATGCCCATCACCTCGGTCGAGATGTTGTCGTAATCGTCGCCGTCGTAGGCCGCCACCCGGTGGTTGCGGATGACCCGGAGCATGGCGTCCCGGTTGTCCTCGAACCTGGGGAAGGGCCCAACCACCCCGGCCATCTCGGCGGAAGTGGCGTAGGAGTAGCCGGTGAGGATCGCGGTCATCGCCCCGGCGATGGCCCGCCCCTCGTCGGAGTCGTAGGCGATCCCCTGTCGCATCAGCAGCGAGCCGAGGTTGGCGTAGCCGAGACCTAGGGTCCGATAGTCGTACGAGCCCTGGGCGATCTCCTTGGAGGGGAAGTGGGCCATGGCCACCGAGATCTCGAGGACGATGGTCCATAGACGGATGACGTGCTGGTAGCCCTCGACGTCGAACTCGCCGGTCTTGTCGTCGTAGAGCTTGACCAGGTTGATCGAGGCCAGGTTGCAGGCGGTGTCGTCGAGGAACATGTACTCCGAGCAGGGGTTGGAGGCGTTGATCCGCCCGCCCGCCGGGCTGGTGTGCCATTCGTTGATGGTGGTGTCGAACTGAAGACCGGGATCGGCACAGGCCCAGGCGGCCTCGGCGATGCGGTTCCAGAGGTCGCGGGCCTTCACCGTCCTGCGCACCGAGCCGTCGGTGCGATTGATCAGGTCCCAGTCGCCGTCCTCCTCGACGGTCTTGATGAAGTCGAAGTCGACCCGGACCGAGTTGTTGGAGTTCTGCCCAGACACGGTGGCGTAGGCCTCACCGTTGAAGTCGGCGGGATAGCCGCCATGCTGGATGAGGATCTTGGCCTTCTCCTCTTCGATCCTCTTCCAATCGATGAACTTGTCGATATCGGGGTGGTCGACGTCGAGGATGACCATCTTGGCGGCGCGACGGGTGGTGCCCCCCGACTTGATCGCCCCCGCGGCGCGGTCGCCGATCTTGAGAAAAGACATCACACCCGACGACTTGCCCCCACCGGAGAGGAGCTCGCCTTCGGCCCGGATCTTGGAGAAGTTGGAGCCTGCGCCTGAGCCGAACTTGAAGATCCGTGCCTCACGCACCCATAGGTCCATGATCCCGCCCGGGTTGACCAGGTCGTCTCCGACTCCGTTGATGAAGCAGGCATGAGGGGCGGGACGCCCGTAGGAGTCGGGTGACTCGACCAGCTCGCCTGTGGAGTCGTCGACGTACCAAAAGCCCTGGGCGGGCCCGGTCAGGCCGTAGGCGTGGTTGAGACCGGTGTTGAACCACTGCGGGGAGTTGGGGGCGGCCAGCTGGGCGGCGAGCATGTACTTGAGCTCGTCCTCGAAGGCATCGCCGTCCTCGGTTGAGGCGAAGTACCCCTTCTTCTCACCCCAGTGCCGCCAGGTGCCGGCGAGACGGTCGAAGACCTGCTTGGCCGAGCTCTCCGGCCCGGTGAGGGGTTGGCCCTCGTCGTCGAATGTCTGGTTGCCCGCTTCGTCGTGCTGGGGGACACCGGCCTTGCGGAAGTACTTCGACACCATGATGTCGGAGGCCACCTGGCTCCACTGCGCCGGGATCTCGGCGTCTCTCATCTCGAAGACGACCGAGCCGTCGGGATTGGCAATCCGGGAGTCTCGACGCGACCATTCGAATTGCTGGTATGGGTCGGTTCCGGCCTCGGTGAAGCGACGGGTGATCCGCAGGCCTTTGCTCATCGTCTGTGCCTCCTCGCACAACTGAGGGCGCGCATTTCCGTCAGGAAATGTCGGGACGCCGTCCATTTTCAACTCCAACCACAAGATGTGGTGGTGTGCGGGGAAGTGTCCACTACATCTGGTATGGACTTCAACACTGTAATTACATGCGTGTCATGCGTCAACCACCAGTTTTCCACAGGCGCCGTCGGGCGCTCCAGGCGGCGGGAAACACGCCTCTGGCAGGGGAAGTGGACGTCGGCGACGGATCACCGGGGGAAGTGACCGGGAGGCTAGGACGCCTAGGGCGACCGCGTCCAGCGCACCCGTGATTCGTTTTCGCGCCCCGGTCAGTCGGAGACTTCGACGTCGAGGCCGCCGTCCTTCCACTCGACGTCGACGCGGACATCGGAGTCATCCGACTCGAACTCGACACGGACCGATGGCGGCCCGGCATCGTCGACCTCGACGTCGTACCCGAGTGCCGGTGTCGCCGCCTGGAGCTCGACCGCTCCCGTCCGGTACCGCACGACCACCGTCCCACCGGAAGTGCTCACGGTCCGCAGCGACCAGGCCGCCTGTGACGAGGGGCTCGTCGTCGATGTGGACGAGGTCGACGATGACGTGGTGGGCGTCTTGGGCGACGAGGTGCCGGTGCTCGAGGACGGGCCGCCTTGTGTGGTCGTGGTCGTGGTCGTGGGAGGCATGGACGTGGATGTGACCGTCGGGGCGATGGCCGCCGGGCTCTCTCCCACCTGGGAGTCCGCGGCGCTGACGATCTGCCAGGTGAGGAAGGTCGTCACCACGAGCGCCGCACCCCATGCGGCCGCCATCTTCCAGGAGAACATGAGCCCGATTCTCCCAGGCCGTGGGTCTTCCGCACCTCAATCGGTGCTCAACATCGTCTCAAGGTCGCAAACGACCGGGCTCCTTTAACCTCCGGGACGTGCCCCACATCGTCCTCATCGAAGACGACGTCGACATCAGGCGCCTCGCCGCCCGAGCCCTCTCCGATCAGGGTCACGACGTCGAGAGTGCCGACCGCGCCTTGGCGGGCCTCGAGCTCGCGGTCAAGGGCCGGCCCGACCTGGTGATCATGGACCTGGGGCTCCCCGACGTCGACGGGATCGAGCTGTTGCGAATGATCCGATCGGTCAGCCAGGTGCCGGTGATCGTGATCACCGCTCGTGGCGCCGACGAGAGCGTCGTGGCCACACTGGACTCCGGCGCCGACGACTATCTGGTCAAGCCATTCTCGATGTCCCAGCTGCAGGCGAGGGTCCGTGCCGTGCTCCGGCGCAACACCGGCGACGAGAAGACGGAGCGCCATGTCGTCGGTGACCTCGTGGTAGACGTTCCGGCGCGCAACGCGATGCTCCGCGATGAGCCCCTGGACCTCAGCCCCAAGGAATTCGACCTGCTCGCGTTGCTGGTCGAACGGGTGGGCGAGGTCCTCTCCAAGCGGGAGCTCCTCGCCGAGGTTTGGCGTGAGCCGTATGGAGGCTCGGAGCACACCATCGACGTCCACATCTCCTGGCTGCGGCGCAAGCTCGGCGAGAGCGCCCAGGAGCCCGTCTACATCCACACGGTGCACGGGGTGGGCGTCAAGCTGGTCGACCCCGGCCGGTGAGACGCCGGCTCATACTGGTCAGCTTGGCGACGACCGTCCTCGTCGTGGTCTCGTTCGTCCTCCCTTTGGGCCTGCTGGTGCGGCGGCAGGCGATCGAGGGGGCCAAGGTCGCAGCAGAGCGCGACGCCCAGTCGGTGGCGGGCCTCGTCGCCCTGGCGAGTGCACTGAGCAGCGACGCCCCGTCGCTCGCCGCCGCCATCGGTGAGCTCCCTCAGGGGACGATCGTCCTCGTCGACGAGAGCACCGTGCTCGGCTCGCCGACGCCCGGGCAGGGAGGCCTCGCCGCCGCTGCTCGCCAATCGAGGTCGACGGTCGCCGACGACGTCGAGGGGGGCTGGGAGCTGGCCCTGCCGGTCGTGGGGGGCGAAAGCGTGACCGTGGTCGACACGTTCGTTCCGGAAACGGACCTCACCGCCGGTGTCGGCACGGCCTGGGCGCTCCTCGGGGGTCTCGCCCTGGTACTCGTCGGCGTTGCGGTCTGGGTGGCCGACCGACTCGGCCGCAGCCTGACCACACCGATCGAGGACCTCGCCAGGTCGGCACATCGTCTCGCCGAGGGCGACCTCGACACCCGTGTGGAGCCCGGTGAGACGCACGAGCTTCGGGAGACAGGCGAGGCCTTCAACTACCTGGCCGAACGGCTCGACGACCTCCTCGCCGAGGAGAGGGAGAGCGCCGCCGACCTCTCCCACCGTCTTCGCACCCCGCTGACCTCCCTGCGGCTCCAGGTCGAGGCGCTCGGCGACGAGGGAGAGCGGCAGACGATGCTCGCCCAGGTCGACAGGCTCGAGCACGCAATGAACCAGGTAATCGAGTTGTCCCGGTCCCGGGCGGCCCGACCCCCGGGCAGCGTCGATCTCAACCAGGTCGTGGCAGACCGCGCCGGCTTCTGGCGGGTCCTCGCCGAGGAGCAGGGACGGGAGCTGACGCTCGACCTGGCCGACGGCGCCGGTCTCGTGCCCCTCGCCCCGGACGACGTCGAGGTCTTGGTCGACACCCTCGTTGGCAACGTGTTCTCGCACACGCCGGCGCCGACACCCTTCGAAATCCGTACCGGAGCAGGCCCCGACGGTGTGGCCTGGCTCGAGGTTTCCGACCGGGGCCCCGGTTTCGCCGACCCCTCGCTCATACAGAGGGGAGTCAGCGGGGGCGGGTCCACCGGGCTTGGTCTCGACATCGTCGCCAAGACCGCGTCATCTGCCGGGGGATCGGTGCAAGTGAACGACCGCCCCGGCGGCGGGGCGGTCGTCCGTGTCCTGTTCGGCTGAAGGTCAGTCGGAGTCGACTTCGATCTCCACCTCGATCCGGCCGTGCTCGATCCTGGCTTCGAACTCTGCCTCGGCCTCACCGAGGGTCAGCTCGAGCTCGATCCGGTCGTCTTCCATCTTGGCGTGATGGACGGCCCATCCCGTTGCCGACACGTCGACGAGGGACATCCGGCCGTCCGTGACCCGGATGGTGACGGTGCCGACACCGGAGATCTGGTAGGTCGTCACGCCATCGGGCACCCGGGCGCCGCGGCCCCCGTTGTCGTCGAAGCTTGTCGAGGTCGAGGATCTTGCGCTGGTCGAGGTCGAGGAGCCGGTTGTGGTCGAACTGGTCGAACTGCCGATGCTGGTGGAGGTCGACGAGTCGTCGAGGGACGTCCCGGTCGAATCGTCGATCGACGTCCCGGTGGTGGCGTCCGTCGTATCACCGGTGGTGACGCTCGGCGACGTCGAGGCGCCCACCGATGCGCTGCTGGACAGGCCACTGGTCACCGACGTCGAGGTCCCGTCGTCCGAGGACGCCCAGGCCACGCCGACGACCGCCAGTGCGGCCACGACCGATGTGAACACACCGAGGATCTTCTTGGTCATTTGGTTACCTCCTTTGGGCTCATGGAGGTCACTATCCGTCGCGGCAGGTCACGGTGTCCTCAGGACGGGTTCAAGAACTCCTCAACCCGGCGACGATCACCGCGCCGGGTGATCCCAGGCGTCCTCGGGACGACCGGTGTCGATGCTCCACCGGGGAAGGAAGAATTGGACGAGGGGACCGATGAACAGGGCGAAGGCGATCGTTCCCACGCCAAAGGTCCCCCCGAGGAGGATGCCGGTGACCAGCACCGCGATCTCGAGGCCCCAGCGAGTCGCCCTTATCGAGACCCCGCGACGTGCGACGGCGGTCATCAACCCGTCGCGCGGGCCCGGGCCGAGATTGGCCCCGATGTACATGCCCGACGCCAGACCGATCGCCAGGATGCCGACGACGAGCATCAGCGAGTCGAGCCACACCGTGCCCGGCTCGGGGATGAAGAGCACCCCGATGTCGATCACCACGCCGATGACCACCGCGTTGAGCACCGTGCCCACGCCAAACCTCTCCCGCAGCGGGAGCCATCCGACCAGGACGACGAAAGACACGATGATCGACCAGATCCCGACCGTGAGACCGAACTGGGTGGTCAGACCCTGGTGGAGCACGTCCCAGGGCGGGAGACCGAGCCCTGACTGGAGCATCAGGGCGATTCCCACCCCGAACAAGACCAACCCCGCAAGCAACTGGGTGATACGGCGACGGAGGTTCTTACCGCGGATCGGGATGAACATGGCCGGGAGACGGTATCGGGGGCATTGCCCGGCGTGGAGTCACCCAGGGCGTAACCTCGCCTCATGGAGGGGCCGAAGGTCCAGCTGTTCGTCACTTGCCTGGTCGACTCCCTCGCCCCCGAGGTGGGCCGGGCGACCCTCGCTGTGCTCGAAGCGGCCGGATGCGACGTGGAGTTCCCCCTGGAGCAGGGATGTTGCGGCCAGCCCGCCCTCAACGTCGGTTTGGTCGACGACGCGCGCAAGATGGCGGCACACACTCTCGACGTGCTCGACGAGACCCGAGGGACGGTGGTCCTCCCCTCAGGCTCGTGTGCGGCGATGATGACCCATCACTATCGGGCCCTGTTCGCCAGGTCGGATCGGGAGGCCCAGGCCCGAAGGGTCGGGGAGCGAGTCCGCGAGCTCACCCAGTACCTGGTCGACGATCTCGATGTCCCGTTCGGGGCGAGCTGTGACGGCTGCCGGGTCGCCTACCACTATTCGTGTCACGGTCTGCGCGAGCTGGGGCTCGACTCCCAGGCCGACAAGCTGCTCGAGGATGTCGATCGCGTCGTCCTCGAAGACGACAGGGAGTGCTGCGGGTTCGGCGGCCTGTTCTCGGTGGAGATGCCCGCAGTCTCCACCGCGATCATGGACGAGAAGCTCGACAGAGTCGAAGAATCCGGGGCGGACACCCTCATCGGCGGTGACGTCTCATGTCTGGTCCACATGGCGGGCGGTCTTCGCCGACGCGCTTCGGACATCGCCGTCAAGCACATCGCCGAGATCCTCGGGGGCGGGACGTGACCGAGCCAGTGACCTTTCTCTCCCGCGCCGAGGCCCTGATCGGGTCGAAGGAGGCGGCGGCGGTGCGCAGCGGCGCCAGGAAGTTCGCGGACAATCGCACCAGGGCGATGGCGGAGTTCCCGATGATCGAAGCCCTGCGTGACCGGGCGCGGGCCATCCGTTTGCACTCCCTGCGACATCTCGACCAGTTGCTCGCCCATTTCGCCGACGAGGTGGAGGCTCTCGGTGGTCATGTCCATTGGGCGGGTGACTCCGCCGAGGCGCGCCAGATCGTCGCAGACATCCTGGAGAGGACCGGCTCGAAGCACGTGGTCAAGTCGAAGTCGATGGTGTCGGAGGAGATCGAGCTCAACGCCCATCTCGGCGAGCGTGGCTTCGGTGTCGTCGAGACCGACCTCGGCGAGTTCATCGGCCAACTCGCCGACGACACCCCCTCGCACATCATCGCCCCGGTCTTGCACATGACCCGTGGCGACGTCGGCGAACTGTTCGCCGAGAAGCTCGGCGTCCCCTACACCGATGACCCCTTCGAGCTCAATCTCATCGCCCGTCGCCACCTCCGCGAGGTCTTCTTGCGGGCCGATGCCGGGATCTCAGGGGTCAACCTGGCCATCGCCGACACCGGGTCGCTGGTACTGGTCACCAATGAGGGGAACGGCCGGATGAGCACCGCCATCCCCCGAGTCCACATCGCCCTGATGGGCATGGAGCGAATCGTCTCGCGATGGGAGGATGCCGCCGTGGTCCTGGAGACGCTGGCCAGGTCGGCTACCGGACAGCGGCTCTCGGTGTACACCAACGTGGTGACCGGTCCCCGCCGCGAGGACGACCCGGACGGGCCCGAGGAGCTGCACGTCGTGGTGATAGACAACGGCCGTTCCGACATCCTGGCGGGAGACACCGCCGAGATCCTGGCGTGCATTCGATGCGGAGCGTGTCTCAACGCCTGCCCGGTGTTCAAGACGGTCGGGGGCCATGCCTACGGCACGGTGTACTCGGGGCCCTTCGGGTCGATCGTCACCCCGGGACTGCACGGGATGGAGCCCTGGTGGGAGCTGCCATACGCCTCCACGCTCTGCGGCGCCTGTGAGGAAGTGTGCCCGGTCCGCATCGAGATACCTCGCATGCTGCTCAAGCTGCGGGAGCGGGCCGCCTCGGAGGGAAGACTGCCGGGCTGGCTGGAGCGGGGGATGTCGCGCTACGCGAAGACGACGACCGACCCGCCACGGTGGTCGCAGGCGAAAAAGTGGGCATCGAGGCTCGGCGCACCGCTCTCCTCAGAGGGGTGGATCAGGAGGATCCCCGGCCCTGGCCGCGGATGGACCGAGAGCCGCGACCTGCCCCGTCCGGCCAAGGAGACCTTCAACGAGTGGTGGAGATCGAATCGTGGATCGTGACTCGTTTCTCGCCAGAGTGGGCCGGGCCACACTCACCTCGGAGCTGCCCATGCCACCGGCAGTCCGGTCCGAGTTGCCCGAGCCCGATGAGACCGACCTCATCACCCGATTCCGGGCCAGGTCCCAGGAGGTGAGCGCCGTGGTCCATGGCCCGGTGACCCGGCACGGAGCGGCCCGGGTCGTAGCCGGGATCGCGGCCGGGCACGACGCCTCGAAATTCGTGGCCTGGGACCTTCTGCCCGTATCCGGAGTTCCCGCGGCTCTGGGCGCGGCCGGGTTGGAGAGGGTAGACCACGTCGTGGCAGACGAGGACCGTCTCCGGCACAACCTCACCTATCGCGACCTCGACGTCGGTGTCACCGGATCCCTGGCCGCCATCGCCGAGAGCGGGAGCATCGTCCTCTCCCATGGGGAGGGCCGCCCCAGGGTCGCCAGCCTGATGCCAGACATCCATATCGCCCTGGTCGAGGTGTCGGTCCTCCAGCCCACCTTGGCGCATTGGGCTCACAAATACCCCCAGGCGGCGGCCGCGACCACGAATCTGGTCCTGGTCACCGGGCCGAGTCGGACCGGTGACATCGAGCAAGAGCTCAACCTCGGTGTCCACGGGCCGAGACATGTTCACATCGTGATGATCAAGTGAGAGGCCTACAGCCGCCACCCGAAGTCGAGTCGCCGAGCCGGGCCCTCGCCCGGGTCTTGATGCTGCTCATCCTCGCCGTGACAGCCGGCCTGATCATCTTCGCCGCCACCACCAACCAGCGCATCGATCTCACCGAGGACCTGAGGGCGGTGACTCTGGAGCTGAGCAATCCGTCCGAGATAGATGGGCTCACCATCAACGTCGTCGAGGATGCCGGGGGGTCTGTGCCGGTGGTGCTCCTCCACGACGCCGACGTGACCGGTGGGCTCATCCTCTCCGACGTCTCCGCATCTCTACCCGACCCGTACGCCGGAGTCCGCCTCGACCTGCCCGGGTTCGGCTACTCCGATCGCATCGTCTCAGAAGCGCCCCGGCACACGGTGGCCGGAATCGCCGAGGTGGTCGCCGGTGTGCTCGAAGAGCGCTACGGCTCGGGCGTGCTGGTCGCGGGCGTGGGGCTGGGAGGGGAGGTCGGGGCTGAGCTGGCGGTGACCTATCCCCATCTCGTCGCCGGTCTGGTCATGGTCGATGTCGATTTCTGGGCGGGGGACTCGTTCGAGACCACCTTGCAGGGCGCCCCGTGGGTGGGCAGGGCGGCCACCTACACCTGGGAGACCGGGGGGCGCTTCTCGATCGACAACTGGATGCCCTACTGCGAGGTGGGTGGCTGGTGCGCTTCGCCCGAGCAGCTGGCCGAGCGCGCCGTGATCCTCACCATCGAGGGCACCACCGACTCTTTCCGCGGGTTCCGCCGGACCGCGAAGGCGGCCTCGGCGCCGGCCAATCTGGCCGACATCACCGCGCCCACCGCCTATGTGTGGAGCACCAGCGGGGAGGTGCCATCCGAGACCGTCGACCGTCTCGGCGAGGAGATCGCGAGTCTCACCGTGATCGAGTCCGACTTCTATCAGGCCCACCTGGAGGACCCGGCAACGGTGGTCTCGGCCGTGGCGGCTGTCGACTCGTAGATCTCAAGGGTGGAGCAGCACCTTTCCGGTGGTGCGACGCGCCTCCAGGGCGCGGTGGGCCTCGGCCGCCTCCGCCAACGGATAGCTCGCCCCGATGCGGACATCGAGGTCCCCTTGCGCGATCCAGCCGAACAGCTCGGTGGCGCGGCCCACGAACTCCTGCCGGGTCCGGAGGTAGTGAGCCATGGTGGGGCGGGTGAGGAAGATCGACCCCTTCTGGGCGAGGATGAGGGGCGAGATCTCGGGTACCGGCCCCGAGGCGTTGCCGAAGGTGACCATCATCCCCCGGGGACGAAGCAGGTCGATACCCTTGTCGAAGGTGGCCTTGCCGACGCCGTCGAAGACTACATCCAGGGCGTTGGGGCCGACGAGGTCTTCCACTGCATCCTTGAAGTCGACCTGCGTGTAGACGATCACCTCTTCGGCACCGGCCTGCTTGCTCAGCTCGGCCTTGTCCTCGGTGCCCACCGTGGTGATGACCCGAGCGCCCTTCATGCGCGCGACCTGAGTGAGCAGGAGCCCGACGCCACCGGCCCCGGCGTGGATCAGACACCGGTCGCCTTGGCTCAGCGGGAAGGTGTCGGAGGCGAGATAGTGCGCAGTCAGACCCTGGAGCATGACCGCGGCAACCACGTCGGTGCTCAGGTCATCGGGGATGACGATGGCGCGGTCGGCCGGGATGACGTGTCTCTCCGCATAACTGCCCCGGACATCGGTCCACCCCACCCGGTCGCCGACGGAGAGACCGTCGACCTCGTCGCCGACCGCCGCCACGGTGCCCGCACCCTCGAGCCCGGGGATGAAGGGGAACTCCAGCGGGTAGAGACCGCCGCGGTGGTAGGTGTCGATGAAGTTGAGCCCGGCGGCTCCCACATCAACGATGATCTCGCCGGGCCCCGCCGTGGGCTCGGCGACTTCCTCGAGACGTAGATTGTCGGGCCCTCCGGCCTCGTTCACCACTATCGCCTTCATGGATTCTCCACCTTCCAACCCCTCGATGTGAGCTCGTCGGCCAGCACCTGGTCCGGCAGGTGAGACAGGTCGTGCGGGTTTCGTTCTATTCCGAGGAGTCGCTCGATCGGGTCGCGCACGGTGCGTGCCCAGGCCTGGCCCTTGGCCTCGGTCTCGAAGGTGAGGGTGCCATCGGCGTTGACGGTGTAGACCCGGGCCGTGCTCTGCGGATTGGCCCGGGACCCCCGCTCGCCGTAGACGAGGAGGACTGCTCCCGCTGGTACGTCCTGGATGCCCCCGGCGGCGACGAAGGAACCATCGAAGGCCCACCCCGAGGATCTCGAGGTGTCCACGTTGTCGACGACCTTCGCCCAGTTCTTGTGTCTCTCGTCGCCCACCAATGGGACTTCCACGGCGACGATGACCGGTTCTCCCATGTATCAAGGGTAGGCATGAGGCCGCACGCCGCACCCTCCACGATTTAGCCTGGGCGCATGGCCAATCTCCGACTGTTCGCCAATCTCCGCGAGATCGCCGGGACCTCGAGACTCCACGTCCCCGCAGAGACCGTCGGCGAAGCCATCGAGGCCGTCAACGAGAGATTCGGGCCCGACTTCGAGAAGAGCATCGAGACTTCCCGGATCTGGGTCAACGGCGAGGAAGCCAACCTCGCCGACGCGGTGACGGACCGCGACGAGATCGTCATCCTCCCACCGGTATCGGGGGGGAGTCAGCCCGCCACCGTCGCGCCGGCCGATTTCGCCGGGTTTCTCCCCCTGGCGGTTGTGGTCATCGCGGTGCTGGCCAACCTCCAGGGCCAACCGATCTGGGCGGCGGCGTTGGTTGCGATCTCGGCGGTTTGGGCTATGGACATGAGCTCGGCCTTCGCTTCGAGAGGGAGGCTGTTCGCCCCGCTCGCCGTAGTCACGGTGTCGACCGCCTCCGCACTCACCGCCCACATCCTCGGTACCGCCGGCTACGGGCTCTCCATGGCCCTGGGAGTGGCCGTGGTGCTCGGTTGGGCCGTGGCGTTCGGCGACTATCGCCAGGTGGAGGTGTTCGCCCCGACACTTCTCGTCGGTGTGCTCGCCGGGCTCGGGTCAGCCTCCCTGATCCTCACCCGTTCCTCGTTCACCCCTGACCCCCAGGCGGGCGACGTGTTCCTCGTCGCCACCATCGCCGGGGTCGGTCTCGGCGCCCTCGTCGAGCGGCTGCCTGCACTTCCCTTTCTCGATCGATTCACCACGACGGCAAGCGGGTCCGTCCTCGCCGCCATCGCCGCCGCCTCACTTTGGGATCTCGACGTGGTCGGTTACCTGTTGGTCGGTCTCGGCATATCGGTGGCGCTGGTCGCCGGTCAGGGTCTCTCCTCGATGTTGCGCACCGGTGGGGTGGCGCTCACCCAGCGCCCCCCCGGGTTCTTGGCGTCCATGGACGGAGTGGTCCTCGCCGCCGCCATCTACTTCCCCCTGATCCGCCTGGTTCTCTAGCCAAAATGCGAGCTCTCATGTTGCGGCGGCCGACTGACTACACCAAACACCTCTCCGTGGTTACCATCCCCGGCTCATGACTTCCCGTGAGACGTCTCGCCGCGTCTTTCTCGTCATAGCCCTCGCTGCATTGGTCGGTTCGCTCTTCCCCATGCCTTCCGGCGCAGTGACGAAATCGCAGGTCGAGGCGGCCTGCGCCGACTCCCGTGAGCAGCTGGCCGACTATCGGGCGGCACAGGCCGCGTTCGAGGACGCCGCCCTCGACTACGAAGCGGCGTTGAACGAAGTCGAGTTTCTCGAGAGGAAACAGGGCCGTATCCAAGGCTCGGTCGACTCCCACTCCGATGAACTGCTGGTCGTCCAGGACATGCTCGAGGAGCAGGCGGTCCAGATGTACATGATGGGCGGCTTCAACAACCCGGGGATCATCCTCTCGGCGTCGTCGGTCGATCAGGTGATGACCACCTCGGAGTTCCTCAGCTCGGCCACGCTGGGCGGTCAGGAGTCGATCAGCGACCTGATCGCCGCCAAGGGCGAGTTGACCCGTTACCAGGGAGACCTCGAGACCGTCCATGGGGAGCTGAAGGTGGCCGAGGCCGAGTCGCTGGACATCCTCAATCGCCAGGAGGAGGCCATGGATGCCGAGCAGGCCGCCTACGCCAAGCTGAGCGGTCGTTGCAAGGACCTGACGGCCCAGTACGACAAGGAGCAGGCGGAGGCCCGGGCCCGCGCCGCGCAACGGGCAAGTGGCTCTATCCAGGTCGGCTCATTCATCTGCCCGATGACCCCGGGGCGCACCTCGTTCATCGACTCGTGGGGCTTCCCCCGCTCGGGGGGGCGGAGACACAAGGGTGTCGACATGTTCGCGGCCCGGGGCGAGCCGATCTACGCGGTGCAGACGGGTACCGCCTCCGCTTCGAGCAACTCTCTCGGCGGCATCTCGGTGCATCTTCGGGCCGACACCGGCTTCACCTACTACTACGCCCATCTGGACAGCCGCTCCTTCTCCGGGTCCACGCGCGTCTCCCAGGGCGACGTGGTCGGATACAACGGCAATACCGGCAACGCCTCGTCGACCAGCCCCCATCTCCACTTCGAGATACGACCCAATGGAGGGGGCCCGGTGAACCCTTATCCCACGGTGAGGGCGGCGTGTTATTAACCTGGGAGGCGTGAACGACAAACGCCGCCGCATCGACATCGTCCTGGAGCCGGGATATCTCGAGGGGCTCGATGAGCTGGAGCTCGACGAGGTGCGTCGACGCCGGGACACCGCTGAGGACGTCGAGTCGCAGATCTCCTATTACCGAAGACTCCTCCACGGTCGCATGGACCTCCTCGACTTCGAGCAGAGACGGAGGAGGGGTGAGGAGGAGCGGTCCATCATCGAGGCTCTTCCCGAGATCCTCGCCAAGGGGATGACCCTGGGGAGCGAGCCCACCCTCAAGCACATAGAGACGATGCCCCCGTTGCCCTCGGTCACCGGGCGACGTCTCATCGACAAGATCATGGACGACGGCGTCCTCGCCAATCTCCCCGAATTGACCGACGACGAGATCACCGAAGCCATCGATCGGCTTCAGGAGGTGGAGTCGGAGCTCTCCGTCCAGCGGCATCAGCTCCATCAGGTGATCGACACCATCCAAAACGAGATTGTCTCCCGCTACCGGAGTCAACAGGACGAGGCGCCCGTAAGCGGCTGACCTTGCTCGCCGAACAGCTCAGATCAGGGCTCGTCGAGACATCTCACGGCGGCGCGGTCGCCGTGGTGACGAGCGACGGGGCCCTCATCGCCTCGTCGGGCGACATCGATCGCCCCTTCTTCATCCGCTCCGCCGCCAAGCCTTTTCAGGCGCTGGTCTCCCAGGAGGCCGGCGCCTCTCTCGATCCACTGGAATTGGCGATAGCATCTGCCTCGCATCGGGGATTTCCCGTCCACATCGCCCTGGTGCAGTCGATGTTGGATGGGGCGGGAGTCGACGAGTCGGCCCTGCAGTGCCCCCATGATTGGCCGTTGTCGCCGGTGGCGGCGAGAGTCGTCATGGCATCGGGAGCCGAACACATGCGCAGGATCTGGCACAACTGCTCGGGCAAGCACGCCGGGTTCCTCAGGGCCTGTGTCGCCAGGGATTGGCCCCTCGAGTCGTACCTGGCACCGGAGCACCCGCTGCAGAGAAGGGTCATCGCCCTGACCAGCGAGGTGGGGGAGTTCAGTGTCGAGCCGGTGGGAGTGGACGGCTGCGGTGCCCCGGTGCTGCGCACCACGGCGAGAGCCATGGGGCTGATGTTCGCCCGCTTGGGGTCATTGGATGACTTCTCGGAGGTGTTCTCGGCGATGCATCGCTACCCCTCGCTGGTGGGGGTCAATGGGGCCGGCGACACCGAGATCGCCATCGCCACCAACTCCGCGGCCAAGGGTGGTGCGGCCGGGTGCATCGGAGTCTCGGCCGCGGGCCGATTCGGACTCGCCGTCAAGAGCTGGGACGGGCTCGGGTCGATCGCCTCTCTGGCGGCGGTGTCGGCGCTGGATCAACTGGGTGCGCTCACCCCGACCGCTCTGGCAGTCCTCGACCCGGTTCTCCACCCGCCGGTCCTGGGGGGCGGTGGCGTGGTGGGCCGATTCGAACCGCGACTCACGCTGAAAACGGCATGAGAGAGACACTCGAGGAGCGGATTCGTCTCTGGCTCGAGGACGAAGAGTCCTCGGTCGAGTACGCCGAAGAAGTCGAGGGTCGCTGGGCGGTGCGCATGCGTCAGGAGGTGAGGGAGGCCACCACCGTCTGGTTCGATATCGGCCAGCGGAGTCTCAGATTCGAGGCATACGTGCTCCCTGCCCCTCCCCGAGCCGTGGAAGTCCATCGCCAGGCGCTGGTTCGCAACGCTCAGAGTTGGCGCTGTTTCTTCGCTCTCGACGAGGAGGGTTCGGTGGTGTTGCGAGGGCGGCTCTCCGCCGATCTGGTCACCATCGGAGAGCTCGACAGGGTGCTCGGGGAGATTTATGAGACCATCGAGCTGGCTTTCGGGCCGATGGTGCGAGTCGGGTTCGGTCGCGAAAAATCAGGTTAGAAACTTGTGAACACACCCCTGTGCACAAAGCCTGTGGAAAACCCCGATAGCTGTTGGTAACCGGCCGGTGGGGGAAACTCTACGATTGTCGACGACCTTTCACGTCCATGGGGACCGGAGACGGGGTCGTTGATCTCGACAGGTCAGCAGCGTACATTGCCACCCAGGCAAACGCCCCAGAGGCAAGCCGGAGAAGCGTCCGTTCGGGGAAGTGCGGAGGAGGCTCCGGAAGGTCACTGGGGCGTTTGTCCTATTTACCGCCCGGCGTGCGGGTCTCGCTCAGTCGTGACAGAGCCACCAGAGACGGGTGGCGGTGTGACACGACTCACCGGGGGTGACCGGTTTGTCCGGGCCGACGATCAAGGTGGTCGTGGTGGTCGGGGGCAGGGTCGTGGTGGTGGTGGTGCTGGTGCTGGTGCTGGTGGTGGTCGGCTTTGGCTTGGGAGCGGGGGCCTGGGTAGTGGGGGTCGCGGAGCCACCTCCTCCGCTGGAATCGCAGGAGCTCCCCAATCCCTTGCCCATGAAGACCACCGTCACGTAGAGGATCCCGTCACTGCTGGTGTCGGTCCCGATGCCTACGTAGTTGTAGGCCGGGCAGAGGATGTTCTTTTTGTGCCCCGGTGAGTTCATGAAGGCGGTGTGCAGGCTGGACACGGTCCCACCCCGGCCGACGTTCTCACCCATTATCGACCAGCCGCTGCCACCGGCGGCCTGCAGCTCGGCACTGGTGGAGTGGAAGATCTTGTCGGCGGCGATCATGTCCTGGGTGTGCTTGCGAGCGTGGGACTGGAGCCCACCTTCCATGGTGAGCGGCGCCAGTCCGGCCGAGCTGCGCGAGGAGTTGATCTTTGAGAGAAAACCCTGCTCGGAGCCGGAGTCTGCCCCTGCGGACGCGCCCAGACTGATGGTCGCCAGGGAGACCACCAGGATGAGAGATAGCCATCTGCTCTTACCCAGCATGCACCAGGTATCGGGCGAGTGGCCGTGTTCCTTGAGGGTGTCGGCCGACCTATTTGGTCCCAGGCCGAAGACCCGGGCGGGCTCTCAGACCCCGAACATCAGCTCGCGCAGGTCGATCACGGTTCCCTCGTAGGTCTCGGGATCGATGCGAATCGACCCGAGACGCAGACCGGTCATCCCCTCTCCCACATTGGTCATCACCCGCAGCGTCTCCTCCTCGACCTGGAGGATGCCCAGTCCCAGACAGCCTCCGGCGGAGTCCTGGACGCCAACGAGGACCTTGTCCAGGCGCCCCAGGTTCAAGCCGACCGGGAGGGTGGGGGCGAAGACGGTGGGCCGCACCTTCCACCGGTCGAGGGGAGGCCGCAATGCCTTGGCGAAGGCCTCGGCACGCCTCCTTGCCCGTTCGTCGGGTCCCGCCCAGGTCAACCCGGGATCGGTGGGGGCGGTGATCACCTCGAGGTCGAGGAACCGTCTCAGCATCCCGACCACGGGCTCCATCTCCTCTCCGCGCTGGAGGGCGATCACCCGGTCGGGGCGGCACAACTCGGCTTTGTGGTACTTGAGAGTCTCCCCGGACACACCCGAGGCCACGGCGGTGGTGTCGACCACGATCACGTCACCGAGGTTGCGAGCGCGTTCCACCATCACCGCGGTGGCTACCACCTGCTGCAGCACCAGACGTGAAGAGGTGATCGCCCCGACGAAATGAAGACCATCGGGGTCTTCGACCGACTCGAGGTCGGCTTCGGTCTCGAACACCTTGAGGCCGACACAGGCCGGGGGCCCCACCGTGGAGATCCCGATATCGGCGTCGACGAGGACAGGTCGATGACCGGAGGCGAGAGCGTGACGCACCGCGTCCAAGGCGACGGTCGTCTTCCCGGTGTCCAGCCCCCCGATCAGCATCGTCACCCCCGGTGCTGCCGCTCTTCGAGCGAGTGCCTCGTGCTGTGGGTCGGCCATACGCGCAATATAGGGGTCCGGAGTTCACCGCTCCGGTGCCAGGGCTGCAATCGACGCCCACCCCACTAGCGTCCGACCCGATGTCACTGCCGGTCAGCTTTCTCTCCGACTTCGGTCATCAGGACGAGTTCGTCGGCGTCGTTCACGGGGTCCTGGCCAAGCTGGCCCCGGAGTCGCGGGTGATCGACGTGGGACACGGGTTTCCGAGAGGCAATGTCAAGACGGCCGCACTCGCCCTCACCCGCGCCGTCCAGTACCTCCCGGAGGGGATCTGTCTCGCAGTGGTCGACCCCGGTGTCGGCACCGAGCGCAGGGCCATCGCCGCCGAGACGTCCTGGGGCGTCTTCGTCGGGCCGGACAACGGTCTGCTCTCCCCTGCGGTGGCGATGGTTGGGGGCGCCACCAAGATCGTCTCCATCGAGAACCCCGAGACGATGATCCCCTCACCAGGCGAGACCTTCCACGGTCGTGACGTGTTCGCCCCCGCCGCGGCGTTGCTCGCCGCAGGCGAAGCGTCGATGGACGATCTCGGCCCGCTCGTCTCCGGCGACGAAGTGGTCCCCCTGCTCCTCCCGCTGACCGAGACCAAGGATCGGGTCGTATCGGGCGAGGCTTGGTGGGTCGACACCTTTGGCAACGTGCAGACCAACATCGCCCCGGATGAGCTCGAGGGACTGGGGGTCGGTGTCGGCCAGACGCTCACGGTCAAAGTGGGCTCGGCGATCCACGCCGTCCGGTGGGTGAGGTCGTATGGGGAGGTGGCTGAGGGCGAGAGGCTGGTCCACGTCGACTCGGTCGGATTGCTTGCTCTGGCCGTCAGAGGCGGCCGCGCCGATGAGGAGCTGAATCTGTCGGAGGGGGTGGCGGTCAGCCTGACGGCGAATAGATCAGCCACAGCTGGATGATCCCGGCGACGGCGATGATTGCCAGGAGAATCAGGATCACGATGGCCGTGGCCGGACGCACCCGCGGATCGTATGCCCGACAGGTCGTTTTCCCCCATTCTGTGCGGGTTAGTGGCGCTCGACGCGCCACTAACCCGCACAGAATGGTTGGAGAGACCGGGGGCCCCACAAAAATGTCGAGGCCCCCGAATGGTGGCGGGGGCCCCGACTACATGAAGGAGGGTTCTCCACCGTGGGGCGGGCTGGGAGGCTATCCGTTCACACCTTGGGAACGTGCCCTAGGTGTGAGGGGAGGAACCACTCCTTCCTGCATGCATCGCGCTTATCGGCCACGGAGAGTGGTTTCTTGAGACATTTATCGGTGACATTTTTGACCAGAAGAGACTGTCATTTGTGCGATGAGGCGCGACCCGTGCTGAACCGGGTCGCCCAGCGCATGAATGTCCAGATAAACGAGGTCGACATCGACACCGACGACGATCTGGTGAAGCGTTACGGCCTGAGAGTCCCCGTGCTGCTCGCCGCACACGACCGGGTCATCGCCGAAGGAGTCATCGATGATCGCACCCTTCTCAGGGACGCCTTGGAACGAGAGTTCTCGCTCTAGCCCGAAGGGGCCTCGGCGTCGGTTTCGTCTCCCGCAGGGGTCTCCTCCCCGTCGTCGCCCCCCTCCGGGGTCTCACCACCCCCGGCCTCGACCAGACCACACTCGACCAGGGTCTCCTCCTCGTTGGCCCCGTCGAAACGGACCCGCTCGAAGGCGACCACCGATGCCAACTGCTCCTCGGTCAGGCTGGCGTGAGAGGGCATGCCACCGTTTACCGGCTTGTTGGTGTCCCCGTAGGTGTTCTCGAACCCCCCTGAACCCAGACGCACCCACTCTATGTGGTCATCGCACTGTCCAAATGTGGTGACCACGTCGGCCAGCGAGGGGAAGCTGGCGCTGCCCTGCCCCCCGGCCCCATGACAACCGGCACAGGTGGCCGCCGGGGTGACCGAACCCGAATAGAGGTCGGCGCCCAGGGTGATGAAATCGGTCCCTCCGCCACCCGCCCCGCCACCGGTGAACTCCGAGCCGTCGCAGTTGATGATCTCCCCGGAGATGACGTCGATGGCCAGCTCGGTGCCTTCCCCACATTCCCCGGTGGCCGAGCCCCCCAGGGCGAAGAGGGCGAACAAAGGGGCGACCAGCATGACTGCCGTCAGCCATCGGGGGATCACGAAGTTGGTCCGCTCCTTGATCCCCGCCGTCGGCACGGTGATCACCTCGGGGAGATGAGCGGCTTCGGCTGCACCGACCTCCGCGGGGACCGGGGCTCTTGTAGGGGTGGGAGCCGGTGCGGCGGCGCTGGCGGCCGCGGGCTGTGCCGCCTCGACCACCGGTTCTGCGGCGGTCTCCTCGGGCGTCTCGGCCGCTTCGGGCGTCTCCTCGGCGCCGGCGGGCTCGGGCTCGGGCGCCGGGGCCGGCTCGACGGCCCCACCGCCCGCCCAGGCAGCGAGGACCTCATCGACGCTGGCACCGCTCTCGGCGGCCCGAGCCTCGGCGGATCGTTGCACCAGGGCTTCGGGGAGCCCCAGGGCCTGAGCTGCTGCGCTGAGACTCACGACGGCGCCGGTCCTGACGAGGTCCGGGACTCGCTCAGATAGGCGACGAGGCTCTCGAGGTCGGTGGGGCTGAGATTGTGGGCGGGATGGGTGCCCTGACCGGCGACGATTGCTTGCATCTGATCGGAGCCGACCCGCGAGCCGACATCGGAGAGATCGGGCCCGAACCGCCTCGTGCCCAGGATCTGGTTGGTGTCGTTGAGTGTCACCGCGCCGAGACCTACGTCGGCGACGACGGGGCGAACCATCTGAGTGTGACATGCCGCGCATCCCGACACGGCATAGACCTCCCGGCCTGCCAGGGCAGCCTCCGAGAACGCGATCTCGGAGCTGCGAGCACCGGGTTCGTCGACCGGGATCGACGGGCCCACCAGACCCACCATCATCACGATGATGAAGAGCCCGACGACTCCGGCGAGCAGGGTCATCGGGCTGTCCTCGTGGCCGACCAGGACAGGTGGCTTGTAGGGGCCGACGGCGATGGGCTGTGGCGCAGGGGTCGGAGTCTCGGCCCCATCGGGCACCTCGATGACGATCTCCGGTGTGGTGGTGGCCTCCTCGGGGAGGGCCTCGTCAGGCTCGGCTGCCTCTTCGACTGGTGGTGCTTGGGGCGCCGCCGCCACCGGGGCCGTCTCACCGGCCACCCATTGGGCGAGGATGTCCTCGACGCTGGCGCCGGTCTCTTCAGAGCGCGCCTCGGCCGATCGCTGCACCAACGCCTCGGGCAGGCCCATCGCCGCCGCGGCCGCGGCGAGCTGGTCACTCATCCCGGGCCACCTTGGCAACGAGGACCTCCTGGGAGGCTGCCCTGCCCCTGGCCACGGTGCCGAAGACGATCGACGCATAGCCGCCCAGACCGGCGAAGAGGACGATGCCGAAGACCACCGCGGCGAGCACCAAAGTGTCATATGAGGCGCCCATTCCGGCGGCCCAGCCCTCGCCGGCGTCGATGTAGGCACCGCTGTTCGAGCCGCCGATCCAGGAGTAGCCCGCCAGGACTCCGGCCCCACCCAGCGTGACGAGGACACCTACCGCCCCCGTCACCGTCAACCGATGGAAGCGTCGTGCCTTGGCTTTGGTCTCGAGCTCTCTCCCCACGATCCTGGGCAGGGCGGCGAAGGCGACACCGGAGACGAGCAGCGTGGCGACGCCGGCCAGGAGCACGTATTCGATGGCCTCCCACAGCGGAGTGGTGGCAGCCACCGAACCGACCGAGCGGAAGCCTGCCAGGGCGGCGACCGCCGCCACACCCACCGTCAGGTAGAGCCCGATCACACCCGATAGAACGCCGGGTTGCTCGGCGAGCCGGGACCACGAGCCCTCGAGGGTCATCGACACGTTCGCCGCGTTGGCCAGCGCGCCCAGCGGGAAGGCAAGACCGAGGGCGGCGGCGACCCCGGCCACCCAGTCGGGACCGGGACCGAACAGCAATTGCGCGGCGCCCCACCAGGCCGCGGCAAACCCGAGCGACCAGAACCCGACCAGGGCGAGCTGACGGCTGGCCAGGGGGAGGTCCATCTCCTTGACCGTCGTGTAATAGACCAGCCCCGACCCCACCGTGACCAGGAACATGGTGACGAAACCGGCGGAGAAGAACGTCTCGGCGAAGGCGATTCCGACCTGTGAGGCAAAAGGGAGCTCGGTGACCAGGTGGGCGAGGTAGAGCAAAGGAAGCCAGACCACACCGCCCACGACGAACCACAGCGTGACGAAGCTGCGCCGCTCGGTGCGGTGCCGGATGGTGTCGAGAGTGATCATCGCGGGAATGAAGAGGACGAGGGCGAGGGGGATGTCGAGCCACCAGGCCAGGCCCAGCGGTTGGCCCCCGTCCCCCAAGCCGGTCAAGATGGCCACGACACCGAGACCCGTCAAACCCGCCATCCCCGCCAGCCCGAGCCCCCCGAGCGTGGCGTTGCGCAGACGGGCCCCGGTGAGACGGGGGACGACGTAATAAACCCCGCCGACTAGGGAGATCGCGGCGAAACCGATCATCAGCGTCAGGTTGGCCGCCGGCTCGAGAAGGCCGTACGAGATGGGGAGCAGATCGGCAAAGCGCAGCGCCACCAGCGACAACAGTTGGATGGCGCCACCGATGACGAGAAAGAGGGCTCCCACCATGAAATGGATCGCGGCGAGTCGGTCCTCGGTGGAACCACCGCCGAGCAGGGCTCGAATGTCTGCATTTCGGGTGTCAGCCAACCGACTTCCTCGCGCGAGAGATGAGACGGCGGGAGCATAACGACTTCGTGGATCGAGTCCGCAGCCCGACCCGAGACTGTCGCCGTGTGGCAGTCGGGTTCCCGAACCAACCTCCACCTGTGGTAAAAACGCACCAACGAACGCTTTCTACGCGTCCCGGGATCGCATAACCAAGATGTACCGCCTCGCAGAACTCAGCGACAGCCGCCGCCGGATGATCGGCACCGGCCTGCTGGCTCTCGGCTTTGTCGGGCTGGTGTTGGGCGTGATCTGGATCCACTGGTCGTCGATCCCCCAGACCGAGGTGGTCGACGGCGTCGAGGTGCCAGTGGTCGTCGACTTCCTCAACTGGTGGCCGCGGGGCACGGTGTGGAAGGGGATCGGCTACCTGATCGTCCTGGGCGCCACCACCATGACCTTCCTCGGCGCCACGTTCCTCTGGGTCCTCAACCAGAGGATGACCTGGGCACGGGCCACCGTGGCCGCCCTCATCACCTTCACCGCGTTGGTGTTCTACTTCGGCATGGTCCCCTCGGAGTGGCTCAACTACGCACAGACCGATCTCGACTGGTCTTCACAGCGGGTGGCGGTGACCGTCCCGCCGCTGCTGGTCCTGGGCAACGACCTCTCGATCAGCTATGCCGCGATCAAGGACTCCATCCAGATGGGATATAGCCTGGGACTGTTGGGCTTCGCCGGTTTCCTGGCGATCCAGATACAGAAGATGAAGCAAGGACGGCCGCCGAGCGCGGCTCCGGTCGAGAAGAAGTCGCCCTATGGCCGGCCGCTGGTGAAGGGTAACTGAGATGCCCAAAGGTGTAGTCGACGAGACGCCCCCGATCAGAGACGACTACCAGCTCGCCCTGGTCGACGGTGAGTACTTCGCCGACAAGCTCCGTCCCAAGCAGTTCCTCCACATCGACCAATCGGAGTGCATCCTCTGTGAGGGCTGTGTCGATATCTGCCCGTGGAAGTGCATCTTTTACCTCTCGCTGACGGCCATCGATGAGGCGGTCAACGTCGACCACCCGATCGAGGACGAGCAGAACTTCGGCTTCTTCATCGTCGACGAGGACGAGTGCACCAGGTGTGCGCTCTGTGTCGACCGCTGTCCGACCAATGTGATCTCACTCGGCAAGTTCGAGGGCTCGCTGGCCGAACAGGCCGCCGAGCTAGGTCTCGATCGCCGCCCCTGGGATTTCGACACCGGGCAGCGCGACTTCAAGAATGGCTATACGTACGGAATGCGCTGGTAGGGAGGCGTAGTGGCTAACGGAGACAAAGTCGGCCTGAGAGACCGGATCCGGGAAGGGACCGAGTGGCTGTGGAGCTCACAGCTCGCCGAGTCGATCATGCGTCCCGGATCCCCGTTCAAGCAGGGCTATTCGGACAGCCCCCGCAACCGCTCCTACGTGGTGATGAACAACGTGCTCTATCACCTCCACCCGGTCAAGGTGAAACGTCACGGGGTCAAGTTGTCCTACACCCTCTGTCTCGGTGGGCTCAGCTTCTTTCTCTTCATCCTCCTCACCATCACCGGCATCTTCCTGATGTTCTATTACACCCCGACCGCGGAGATCGCCTACGCCGACATGGAGGCGCTCTCGACCAACGTCGCCTTCGGGTCGCTGGTGAGGAACCTCCACAGGTGGGGCGCCCACCTCATGGTCCTCTCCGTCTTCCTCCATATGAGCCGAGTCTTCTATCACGGTGCCTACAAGCCGCCACGTGAGTTCAACTGGGTCGTCGGAGTCGTCTTGTTGTTCCTCACCCTCTTCCTCTCCTTCTCCGGCTACCTGCTGCCTTGGGACCAATTGGCACTGTGGGCCGTCACCGTCGGCTCCAACATGGCCGGCTTCTCCCCGGTGATCGGTGATCAGGTCAAGTTTGCCTTGTTGGCCGGGGTCGAGGTGACCGGTGCGACCTTGCTCCGGTTCTATGTCCTCCACGTGCTCGCCTTCCCATTCATCATCGTCATCTTCATGGCCATCCACTTCTGGCGCGTCCGCAAGGACGGCGGAATCTCCGGACCCTTGTAAGGAGTCACTGTTGGTTGAGATACCAGAGAGCCTGCTGAGAAGATCGGCGGAAGCCAAGGCCAAGGCCCTTGGTGTGCCGGTGGACCAGGTCCTGGCCGAGATGAAGGGGGAGGGCCCTCCGGTCGAGGTGCCCCAGTCGGCCGCCGGGCCCGACCCGGTGACCGAGACCATCGAAGACGTCGAGAGCCCGGTCGACGAGGTTCCCGAGGATGACGATGCCGGGACCCCGGAGATCGAGACGAACATGGAACAAGACGTTGCCCCGGTCGACCCCCACGAAGCCGAGATCCCGCCCCCCGCGGAGTCAGCGGCGCCAAATCTGGCCGAAGCCGGGGCGGTGGCGGTGACAAAGGACGGGGAGCCCGAGGAAGAGGAGCCTGAGGAAGCGGAGCCTGAGGAAGCGGAGCCTGAGGAAGCCAAAGGGACGGTGACCGAAGAGGCCGATACGGACGAGCTGGCCCCAGCAGTCGAAGTGGAGGCGGTCGAGGCACCGAGTGCGGATGGCGCAGGCAACGGCAAGGTCGCCTCGACGGTGAGCCCCCGCCCTTCGGTGCCGCCTGCGGGTCTCCCCGAGGGCGTCCGGACCCAACGGCTGCTGACGGTGGTCAAGGCCAGGGCGATCCAGAACGTCAGACCCGAGCCCACCGACAAGGTCAACACCTGGCCGCATTTGATGCTCATGGAGTTCGGGGCGTTGCTCCTCATAACCGGTGTGCTGGTGGTCATGTCGGTGGTCATCCACTCACCCTTGTTGGACCCCGCCAACTTCAACAGCACTCCCAACCCCTCGAAGGCCCCGTGGTACTTCCTCGGGCTTCAGGAGCTGCTCAGCTACTTCGACCCCCAGATCGCCGGTGTCATGGTCCCGCTCTTCATCGGGCTGATCGGGTTCATGATGATCCCCTACGTCGACAAGAACCCGTCGACGAGACCGTCCGACCGGAAGTTCGCCATCATGCTCTTCTCGCTGTTCCTGGCCGGATCGGCCACGTTGACGATGTTCGGCGTGTTGTTCCGGGGCCAGGGGTTCAACTTCTCCTACCCTTGGCGGGACGGGGTCTTCTTCGACGACCTGAGGGACTGGGTGCATTTCGAATGACATTCACCAACTGGGTCCTCGTCGCCGTCGGTTTCTTCGCCATCTTCGGTGCTCTCGGTGCCTTCACCATCGCCTTTCGCCGCACCCGAGCCGAACGTCCCGACCCCACCGCCGGGGTCTCCGAGGAGACCCGGCGCGCAGACCGATCGATGGCCGGTGTCCGGGTGGAGCCGATCGAGATCCCTGAGGATGAGCCCCCGGCCCTGGACGAGGAAGTCGTCGTCGAGGAGGTCGAGCCCGAGCCGGTGGCTGCCGGTGTCGAGCTCGTCGAGACCCAGCGTGTGGTCGAGGTCTCCGTGGAGGAGTCGGGGGTCAGCCGTCGCCAGTTCTTCAATCGCGCAATCACCGCCACCTTCGGCTCGTTCCTCGGCTTGATGGGGCTCTACTCGTTGGCGTTCTTCTGGCCCAAGCTCACTGGGGGCTTTGGCTCCGATGTCGACGCCGGCGCGGTGGAGGCGATCACCGCGCAGACGGTTACGGCGGACGGCTCGGTGGTCCCGGTGTTCGTCCCCGAGGCCAGGGCCTACATCGTCCCCGCCCCCGACACTCTCTCCGAGCAGTTCGAGGGCAGGAACGTCGAGGCGGCTGGGCTGATGGCCCTGTTCCAGCGGTGCGTGCATCTCGGCTGTCGCGTTCCCTGGTGCGCCACCTCGATCGGATTCGAGTGCCCGTGTCACGGGTCGAAGTACAACTCGGTCGGCGAGTACTTCGCCGGGCCCGCCCCGAGGAACCTCGATCGCTTCGAGGTCGAGGTGCGCGACGGCGATCGGTTCATCGTGCGCACCGGATCGATCATCGAGACCCCTCGCGCCGCCACACCGAGCGTGCCCTATCCGCAGGGCCCGAGCTGCATCGGCGCCATCGCCGCGGATGAAGAGGCCTAGGGCATGACCGCAGATGTGATCACGGTCCTGGCAGTGGTGGCCGGGATCGTGTGGCTCGGCCTCCTGTTGGTCTCAGCGCTGAGGAACCGGGGTGGTGCAGAGGAGGTCTCCCCCAACCTCAAGCCCGGAATCGACGACCAGCAACTCGAGACGAGACGTCTCGAGGGCGGCCAGAAGGCGGCGATAGCCTTCTCCGCCTTCCTGGCGATCTCCCTTCCTCTCTACTTCCTCAGCGAGTCGAACCGCCAGGACGGCTTTGTCGAGGAGTTCTCCACAGCATCGATCGAACGCGGCCTCCACCTCGTCGACGAGTTCGGTTGTTTCGACTGTCACGGCCCCCTCGGCTCGGGCGGGGTCGCCTCCTTCGTGGAGAAGCGGTCAGGTGTCACCGTGTCCTGGACCGCACCTTCGTTGGACGATGTTCTCTTTCGCTACGACGAGGACGAGGTCAACTTCTGGGTCACCTACGGCCGGGGCAACACCCCGATGCCGGCGTGGGGTCTCGATGGCGGCGGCCCAATGAACGAGAACCAGGTCCGTGATGTCGTCAACTACCTAGCGACCATCCAGGTCCCCCAACAGCAGGCCGTCGACGAGACCGTGGCCGCCACCGCCGAACAGCTCAGTCGTCTCGCCAACGCCGACGCCACGGTGGAGGCGGCGATAGTGAGCCAGCGTCAGGTGGTTGCCGAGATCGATCAGGCAGCCGCCGACCTCGTCGTCATCGAGCCGCTGGCAGAGCGGGCCTCCGAGTTGCTGGCCAACGCGGTGGAGGGGATAGACACCGACGCGGACGGGTTGTCCGACGCCGCAGAAGTCGAGCTTTCCGCCATCTCCGCCGCGGCGGTCGATCACTTCCGGGTGGTCGATGCATTGACTCTCGACCCTCAAACAGCCGACGCCGAGCTGTTGGACGATGCCCTCGCCCAGCTCACCGAGGCGTCCGAGGACGACCCGATTCTCCAGGTCACCCTGGCCGACGTCACTGCGGCGTTGCAGGGCGATGAGATCACTGCGGAGAACCCCGACAGCGATGGCGATGGGATCTCCGACGGGGCCGAGGGCACGATCTCTGCGCTGTTCACCACGGCCAGCGGCGCCACCGTCCCGCGCACGCTGACCCGGATCGACCTCGATCCGGCCAATCCCCAGTCGGTGCCCGGAGAGCCCGACATGAGAACCGCCTCGAACATGGTTGGCGGCCTGGAGACCGCGGCCATCAACGTCGGCGTCACGGTGGAGAACGTATCGAGGATTCGCCCACAGCAAGAGGCCGGTCTGGAGTTCTTGCTGATGGCCCAGGAACAAGCCGCATGGGAGATCGACATCCCCGGTGTCGCCGAGGCGATGGGAGCCAGCGAGGACGAGGCCCTTCGGGCGGTGGGGCTCTTCAACGCCAACTGTGCCCGATGTCATACCGCCGGTTTCAGCGCCGGCACCCCCTATACCCAGGAGGCCGGCGCCGGTGGGTTCGGGCCGGCGCTCTGGGACGGGCGCCCGGTGGTGCAGTTCGGTGAGCCCCCCCAGGACGAAGCCGAGACCGATCTGCTCGTCGACTTTCTCATCAACGGCTCCGAGGCGCAGACGCCATATGGGCTCAACGGTTTCGGATCGGGTCGGATGCCCGCTTTCGGGTTGATCCTCGACCAGGCCGACATCGAGCTACTGGCGCGGTATCTTCGCAGCGGCAACTTGGACGGGATGGAGTAGGCGTGTTTCGTGAGCTCTTCCGATCTCTGCTGTCGGCGAACCTCTTCGTCACAGGGATCATCCTCACCGCGGCCTCGGTGCTGTTGTTCTACGGCTCGATCTACCTGTTCAACCGAACCAACCTGGGCAAGCGGCTCGGCTTCTTGGTGACCGGTGCAGCCGTGTTCGGCTGGCTGACGATCACCTCACTGCTCTTCGTCGTCTACGCGCCCCGCGGCCCCAAGCCCGACAACATCGAGGGTCTCAACGCCTTCGAGATCAGGGTGATCCCCATCACCTATCTCCTGGTCTCCCTGGTCCTGTTTCTGGTCTTCCTGGTCGCCCTCCACCAGTTCGAGGAGACCAAAGAGGCCGGGGGCTAGGCTGCTTGGTTGACGAACCCAGGGTTCCCAACGTCGCTCAGCGAAGTGTGTTGTCGCGGGGCATCCCTCATGGTTGTCGCGGGGCATACCTCATGGTCTTCCTGGTCGATCGTATAGGGGTTGGTAGCGGCGGGTGGGGTCGAGGGTTAGTTGGCGGATGAGTCGACCGGCGATGAACACGTGGCAGGTGAGGTCGGTGATTATGACGGTGGCTTGCTGACCGGTGTGGGCTGCTCCGATGGTGATGGAGTAGGTCTTGTTGATGTGGCAGATGCCGCCGGTGACGGTGACTCGGTGGATGCTGGTGGGGGTGGTTAGGGGCCGGTCGGCTGGTCCTGTCTTGGGGGTTTGTTTCCAGATGGTGGCGGGGGGTTTGCGGCCGATGGCCCGGTGGGGCCGTTTCGTGTTGTAGTGGTCGGTGAAGTCGTCGAGCTGGGATTGGAGTGCTTCTAGGTTTGATGGCGACGGCTGGGCTTTGAGCCATTTCTGGAGTGTCTGGTGGAAGCGTTCCACTTTCCCTTGGGTCTGGGGGTGGCCGGGGCGTCCGTGGCGGTGGTCGACGCCGATGGCACCGACGGCGCCAGCGAGGCTGATCTTGTAGGCGTTGGCGTTGTCGGATAGGAACCTTTGGGGCCAACCCCATCTTGTGGCAGCGGCACAGAAGGCGTCAAAGGCGGCCTGGCCGTTGACCGATACGACTGCTTTCAGGCGGGGACACAGCCGAGTGCAGTCATCGATGATGGTGATGATCTTCACAGCGGTGCCGTCGACGAGCTCGTATCCGATGTCGTCGAGCTGCCAGCACTCGTTGGCCCGCTCCGCAGCAAACGTCCGATAGGAGTGTTCCGGAGCCTTCTTTGGTTCCGGGGTGATAAACCCCCGGCGGGTCAGGATCCGCCAGATCGTCGCCTCCGACGGGACCAACTCGAGGGGAAGGCTCTCTGACAGGTGAGTCCAGATCGTCGCCGGCCCGGCATCCCAGCCGGCGTCGACGAGCTCTTTGCGTTTCTCCACCACCAGATCCTCCACCCAGTCCGGAGTCCGGTTAGCCACCGTCTTCGCCGCCCTGGAACGAGGCTCCAGACCAGCCTCACCCTCGGCCGCATACCGTTTCCGCAGCTGATAGAAAAACCACGTCGACACCCCGTGCTGAGCACAGAACTCG
This sequence comes from Acidimicrobiia bacterium, assembly GCA_035512955.1. Classification (GTDB taxonomy): domain Bacteria; phylum Actinomycetota; class Acidimicrobiia; order Spongiisociales; family ZC4RG35; genus JANQRA01. The sequence continues at coordinate 94,792 of DATKCZ010000027.1, read as the reverse complement.
GTCACGTTCAACCCCTCCAACTCAACCTCGACGATCAACCGTCTGATACTCATCGGCACATCCCTTCTCATAAGCCCCGATGGTCACTTGCTCACCATCCAGGCATGAGGGATGCCCCGCGACATGTGTGAGGGATCCGCTGAAAGAACACAACGTCGCTCAGCGAAGTCAGCAGCCCAGGGTTGGACGGAACCCTGGCCGCACCGCGAACCCAGGGTTCCCAACGTCGCTCAGCGAAGTCAGCAACCCAGGGTTGGACGACTCCCTCATCCGTAGTAGCTGAGGATCTGTAGCTCGGTCGAGAGGTCGACATGACGCACCGCGACCTGGTCGGGGACCACCACCCGTACCGGAGCGAAGTTGAGGATCGAGGAGACCCCGGCTGAGACCAGCTGATTGGCCACCTGTTGGGCCGACCCGGCAGGCACCGCGATGATCGCCATGTCGAACATGCCGCTCTGGCAGTCGTTGGCGATCGATGAGGCGTCGGTGACCTCCACATCTCCCACCCGCTGTCCGATCCGCCGCGGGTCGACGTCATAGATCGCCATCACATCGAAACCACGCTGGATCAGCCCGTTGTAGCGGGCCAGGGCGGTTCCCAGGTTCCCCGCCCCGACGATGGCCACCCGTCGGCGCCCGTCGATGCCCAGCTCGCGTCTTATCCGTGACCTGAGGTCGCCCACCGAGTACCCCACCCCACGGGTCCCCTGAAAGCCGAGGTCTGAGAGGTCACGTCGCACGTTGGCCGGGTTGACCCCGGCGGCGTCCGCCAGCTCACCCGAGCTGACCGTGCTCTGCGATTCCCGCAAGTCGTCGAGGAGCCGCAGATATCTCGGCATCCGGGCAACGGTGGCGCGTGAAAGCCCGCTCATCGGGGCTGGACGATACAGCCGCACTTCTTGGTTCCCCACTCGACGATTTACCATCTCTCGCACATGTCATCACCCACCGTTCTCGTTGTCGGCGGGGGCCCCGCCGGCTCCGCCGCGGCCTATTGGATGGCCCGGGACGGCATCGACGTCACCGTGGTGGAGAAGAAGGAGTACCCGAGGGAGAAGACATGCGGCGATGGCCTCACCCCGAGAGCCATTCTCCAGCTCCAGGACATGGGTTTCGACTTCGACGTTCCCGAGTTCCACCGGATCACCGGCCTGCGGTCCTATGCGGGGGACGACCTCATGATCGAGATGCCCTGGCCGGAGCACAGCCGCTTCCCCAACTGGGGCGGGGTGATCAGACGGCGGGACCTCGACGTCCAGGTGGCCCGTCTCGCCGAGAAGGAGGGGGTGCGGATCAGGGAGAAGACCACCGCCACCCCTGTCATCGAAGACGGCCGGCTGATTTCGGTCGCTCTGGCCAACGGCGAGGCCAACGAGCGGGTGACCCCCGATGTCACCATCATCGCCGACGGCTCCATGAACCGGTTCGGGCGAGAGCTGGGGACGTCGCGGCGACGTGACTACCCGCTGGGGATGGCCGCCCGGGGGTACTACGCATCGCCCCGGTCCGACGAGCCGTTCCTGGAGAGCCAGCTCGACCTACGCGATTCCTCGGGGGCGACGATACCCGGTTACGGCTGGGTCTTCCCCCTCGGCGACGGAACCGTGAACGTTGGTGTCGGTCTGCTCTCCACCTTCAAGAAGTGGAAGGACGTCAACACCACCCACATGATGAACGACTATGTCGCCACCGCCCCCGACTACTGGGGTTTGAGCGAGGAGGCGAGCCTGGGCAAGCCGATGGGCGGCAAGTTGACGATGTCCTATTCGAAGAGCCCGCTTGTTGGTGCGAACTGGGTCACGATCGGCGATGCCGCCGGCGCCATCAACCCCTGGAACGGCGAGGGCATCGCCTATGGCTATGAGACCGGCCGCATCGCAGCCGAATATGTCGCCCAGGCCCTGGGCCACGACGATCTCGGGCTGCTCCGTCGCTATCCGCAGCGGCTCGACGACGAGTACGGCCTGTACTACAAGATGGCGCGGATTTTCGTGCAGCTGATCGGATATCCCTCGGTGATGCGCACCCTCGCCCACACCGGGATGCGCAACCGCTCGCTCATGGAGTGGACCCTGAAGGTGATGGCCAATCTCTTGGACGAGGACGACAAGCACATTGGGGAGAGGGCCTACGACGCCCTCGCCGCGGTGGTGCGCACTCTCCCCACCGCTTAGTGGCCCGTCGCAGAATTGCTGAGGGGGTCTCTCCGGCCCTTCACGCCCCCTGGAGTCATCGAAGGGCTCGCCGCACCGTCGGTGCGTTCGTTGATTACCAGCACAGGGCGGGGGAGTCCTATCCTCAGGAGCAGTGACTCTCGCGGACTACGCACCGATCCTGGTGATGCTGTTGCTGGCCGGCGGTTTCGTCGCCGTCTCCCTGCTGCTGTCCCGCATGGTCTCTCCCGACAATCCGACTGCGGAGAAACTGGAGCCCTATGAGTGCGGGATCTTCCCCGAGGTCGAGCCCTCACAACGCTTCCCGGTCAGGTTCTATCTGGTGGCGATGCTCTTCGTCATCTTCGACGTGGAGATCATCTTTCTCTTCGCCTGGGCGTCGATCTGGGACTCCTTGGGTTGGTACGGCGTGGCCGCGGTCCTCATCTTCACCTTCTTCGTCATCGAGACGTTGATGTATGTCTGGAAACGAGGCGCGCTCGACTGGAACGTCCATCGCCGCGCCCGCTATCTCCCCCGAGAGATCGATGAGGCGGCCTGAGTCGTGGCGACCACCGCCCCGGGCAACCTGCTGATGACCACCGTCGAGAGGGCGGCCAACTGGGCGAGGACCCGGTCGATGTTCCCGGCCACGTTCGGGTTGGCGTGTTGTGCGATCGAGATGATGGCCACCGGGGCGGCGCACTTCGACCTGGCCCGTTTCGGCATGGAGGTCTTCCGGGCCTCACCTCGCCAGGCCGACCTGATGATCGTGGCCGGCCGGGTCAGTCAGAAGATGGCGCCGGTCCTCCGCCAGGTCTACGACCAGATGCCCGACCCGAAGTGGGTCATCTCCATGGGCGCCTGCGCCAGCACGGGCGGAATGTTCAACAACTACGCCCTCGTCCAGGGCGTCGACCAGGTGGTCCCGGTCGACATCTACGTCCCCGGCTGCCCTCCCGGGCCGCAGAGCTTGATGCACGGCATCCTCAACCTCCACGACAAGATCATGGCCGGGGAGATCGTCAGATGAGCCCGAGCCCGGTGCTCGCCTCGCTGGCCGAGTCATTCGAGTCGGTGATCTGGGAGCAGTCACACGGCCAGGACGTGGCCCATGTCCCCCGAGACGACTGGCGCGCGCTCGCGGAGGCCGCCAAGGAGGCCGGCTTCGAGATGTGCAGCGACGTCACCGCGGTGGACTGGATGCGTCAGCGCCCCGACCGCTACCAGGTGATAGCCAACCTGATCTCGATGACCCACCGGCTGAGGCTCCGGATGATCACCACGGTGGGCCGCGAGGAGCCCACGATCGCCTCGGTGACCCCGGTCTGGCCCGGTGCCGGCTTCGCCGAGCGCGAGGTCTACGACATGTTCGGTATCGACTTCGAAGGCCATCCCGACCTGACCCGGATCCTCATGCCTGACGATTGGGAGGGATTCCCGCTCCAAAAGGACTTCGGCGTGGGATATGTGCCTGTCCAGTTCAAAGCGGCGCACAAGGTGGATTGAGGTGACGGAGGAGAAGACCTCGGACACCCTGGACGTCTGGGTCGCCGGCACCGAGGAGCCCCAGTTCCAGCCCACCGACGAGGGTGCGCAAGAAATCGGCGCCGACGAGACCGGGCACCGGCTGGCCGATCAGTCCGGTCGGGTTGTCGGAGACGACTACGTCTTCGACGACGACATCGGGGATGAGGAGCGGATGGTGGTCAACATGGGCCCCCAACACCCCTCGACCCACGGTGTGCTCCGTCTCCAACTCGAGCTGGAGGGAGAGGTGATCCGGCGCAGCAAGCCGATCATCGGCTATCTCCACACGGGGATGGAGAAGACTGCCGAGCAGCTCACCTTCTCCCAGGGCACGACCAATGTCACCCGGATGGATTATCTGGCGCCGCTCCACTGCGAGCTCGCCTTCTCACTGGCGGCCGAGCGCCTGCTCGACATCGAGGTCCCTCCTCGGGCCGCCGCCATCCGCATCCTGATGACCGAGTTGAACCGGGTCTCCTCCCACCTGGTGGCCCTGGCCACCAATGGGTTGGACATCGGCGCCCTGTCGATGATGGTCTACGGCTTTCGGGAGCGCGAGTCGATACTCGCCTTCTTCGAGAAGACCACCGGACTGCGGATGAATCACAACTACATCAGGCCGGGTGGGGTGGCCGCCGACCTGGCACCCGGGTGGAAAGACGAAGTAGCCGCCATCCTCGCCGACCTGCCCAGACGAATCGACCGTTATGACGACCTGCTCAAGGAGAACCCGATCTGGCTGGCCCGCACCGAGGGTGTCGGGGTGATCACCGGCGAGGAGGCCATCGCCTACTCGATCACCGGGCCCGCATTGCGCGCCGCCGGCATCGACTGGGACCTGCGCAAGGTCTTCCCCTATTCGGGAATCGAGCAATACGAGTTCGAGGTCCCCCTGGGCACCCGCGGCGATGTCTACGACCGGTACCGCGTCCGTATCGAGGAGATGTTGGAGTCGTTGAAAATCGTCGAACAGGTGATGGACTCGATGCCCAAGGGCGACTACCGCGTCGACGACCGCAAGATCACCCCACCGCCCCGGGCGCGGATCGACGAGTCGATGGAGGCCCTGATCCATCACTTCAAGCTGTTCACCGAGGGGTTCAAGGTCCCCGACGGGGAGACCTACGTGGCTGTGGAGTCACCCCGGGGCGAGTTGGGCTGTTATCTCGTCTCGGACGGCGGGGCCAACCCCTACCGGATGCACACCCGGGCGCCCTCCTTCTACAACCTCCAGGGACTGCCGATCGCCATGGCCGACAGCCTGGTCGCCGACACGGTCGCCACCATCGCCTCGATGGACCCGGTGATGGGCGATGTCGATCGGTAGGCGGCGGGCCGCAGGTTCGATTCGGCGCTTGTTCCCGGTTTCACTAGCGAGCAGCTAACTCCCTATTCTCCGCCCCCGATGAGCACCTGGTCGGAGGCCACCGAAGAGCGCGCCCGCCAGATCATCTCCCGATATCCGGAGAAGCGGTCTGCGGTCATGCCTCTCCTCTATCTGGCGATGGCCGAGGAGGGCCATCTCACCGACGCAGGCATGGAGGAGGTGGCCAGGTGGTGTGACATCACCCCGGCCCAGGTCCTGGCGGTCGCCAGCTTCTACACCATGTTCAAGAGGGAGAGGACCGGCCGGTACCTCATCTCGTGCTGCACCTCGATCTCCTGCATGCTGCTCGGCGCCGACGACGTCCTCCATGCCGTAGAAGACGAGTCCGGAGTTCCTCACGGTGAGACCGATGGGGAGGGTCTGTTGTCCGTGGAGCACGTCGAGTGCATCGGTGCCTGCGGAGGCGCCCCCGCGCTCCAGGTCAACTACGAGCTCATCGAGGGCGTGACCCCCGAGAAGGGCGGTGAGCTGGTCAAGTGGTTGAGGACCGCACGGCCCGAGGTGGTCAACACCGACGAGATGCAACAGCTCTTCGGGGGGAGACCGAGCTTCGACTGGGCCATCGCCGACGACATGGGAGCCGTGGGGCCCTATCCGGCATTCGAGGCATTGGGGACCGTGAAGACCGAGGGGGACGCTTGAGCACCCCACTGATAGTCACCAGACGGATGACCGATCATCCCGACGACTCGCACACCATCGAACGGTACGAGGCCACGGGTGGCTACCTCGAGGCGAAGCGTGCCCTCACCCTGACCCGTGACGATCTGGTCGAGGAGGTCAAGGCGTCGGGTCTTCTGGGACGAGGTGGCGCCGCCTTCTCCGCCGGCCTCAAGTGGAGCTTCCTCGCCCCGGCTCGCCCCTCATACCTGGTGGTCAATGCCGACGAGTCCGAGCCGGGCACCTTCAAGGACCGCCAGCTCCTCGAACGGGACCCCCACCAGATGCTGGAGGGGATCATCATCACCGCCATCGCCAACGAGGTGCACCATGCCTTCATCTACATCCGGGGCGAGTACGCCAAACCCGCCCGCCGGGTGCAGCAGGCGGTCGACGAGGCGTACGCCCGGGGATACTTGGGCGGGGGCATCTTCGGCTCAGCCTACGACCTGGAGTTGACCATCCACCTCGGGGCGGGCGCCTACATCTGCGGGGAGGAGACCGCCCTCATCAACTCCTTGGAGGGTTACCGGGGCGAGCCCAGGCTCAAGCCCCCCAACTTCCCTGCGGCCCAGGGCCTGTACATGATGCCGACGATCGTAAACAACGTCGAGACGGTGTCCAATCTGCCCCACATCCTGTCGATGGGCGCAAGGCAGTATGCCGAGCTCACTCATGCCATCGACACGGGGACATTCCTTATCTCACTGTCCGGCCACGTCAAGAGGCCGGGAAACTACGAGCTGCCCCATGGGATCACCTGGGAGCATCTCATCTACGACATCGGCGGCGGCATCCGTGACGATCGGGAGTTGAAGGCGTGGATCCCCGGTGGGGCGTCGGCGCCGTGGTTCGTGCCAGAGGATCATCTCGACCTCGAGATCACCAGGGATGTCTGCGCCGAGGCGGGCTCGATGCTCGGCTCGGGGGCCGTCATCGTCATGGACGACGACACCTGCATGGTCCGAGCGGCCGAGCGCATCGTCCGCTTCTTCTCCCACGAGTCGTGCGGCCAATGCACGCCGTGCCGCGAGGGGACCACCTGGCTCGAGATGATCCTTCGCCGCATCGAGGACGGCCAGGGCCGGATGGTCGACCTCGATCTGGCCATCGACATCTCCGACGGGATCAGCATCGATCTCGCCTGGCCACCGAAGATGACCACCATTTGCCCGCTCGGCCCGTCGGCGGTCTCGCCGATCATCGCGCTGAGGGACTTCTTCCGCGATGAGGTGGAGGCCCACGTCACCAGGGGCGGCTGTTGGTTCCCGGGGGCGCGAGTGACCACCACATCTGGGGGGGCGACCCCCCAGACCCCCCGCTCGCTACGCGTGGTTGGCGCTTCCGGGGATGGGCGATCATCTGACAGCGCCTCGTCGGAGGGGGATCGCGGATGACGTCGGACACCAATCTGGTCCAGATCACGATCAACGGGGCCAGCTATCAGGTGCCGGCGGGGGAGATGCTGATCAAGGCGGCCCAGGACAACGGCACCTATATCCCCCGGTTCTGCTGGCACGAGCGGATGAGACCGGTGGGCATGTGCCGGATGTGCCTGGTCGAGGTGGAGACCCCCCGGGGCCCGATGATCATCACCGCCTGCACCAACCCGGTGAGCGACGGGATGGTGGTCGACACCGAGAACCACGATGTCAAGAAGGCCCAGGAGGCCGTGCTCGAGTTTCTGCTGGCCAACCACCCCCTGGACTGCCCGGTGTGCGACAAGGGCGGCGAGTGCCCCCTCCAGGACCAGGCCATGGCCTACGGCCCGGGGGAGAGCCGTTTCGTCGAGATCAAGCGCCAGTTCGAGAAGCCGATTCCCATCTCCGATCTGGTCCTGCTCGACCGTGAGCGCTGCATCCTGTGCGCCCGTTGCACCCGCTTCTCGGATGAGATCTCCGGAGACCCGCTCATCGAGTTCCAGGATCGAGGCAATCTGACCGAGGTCAACACCTTCCCCGATCTTCCCTTCTCCTCGTACTTCTCCGGGAACACGGTCCAGATCTGCCCGGTCGGCGCCCTCACCGCCACTCCCTACCGGTTCCGGGCTCGGCCCTGGGACCTGCAGAAGGTGGAGAGCTCCTCGATGTTCGACACCGCCCACCCCCGCATCGAGATCCACTCCAGTCAGAACGAGGTGGTGCGCTACACCGGTGTCGACAACGACGCCACCAACCACGGGTGGCTCTCCGACAAGGCCCGGTGGGGTTTCGAGTACCTGCAATCCGTGAACCGGCTCACCAAGCCCCGGGTCCGCCGTGACGGGGCGATGGTCGAGGTCGACTGGTCGGAGGCGCTCGACATCGCGGCCACCCGTCTCCGGCTGATCAAAGAAGAGGACGGGGGGAACGCCCTGGCCGTCATCGGCGGGGCCAACGGCACCAATGAGGACGCCTACGCCCTGGCCCGGTTTGCCCGCGAGGTGCTGGAGACCCCGAACATCGACTGCCGCATGGACGACTCGTTGTCCTCCCACTTCCTGGCGGCGACGGTGGACCGTGCCCTCGTCAACGATCTGGACGACGCCGACACCATCCTGGTCTGGGCACCGGACCTCAAAGAGGAACATCCCACGCTCTATCTGCGGGTGCGTCGCGCCGCCCAGGAGCTGGGCAAGACCCTGGTGCTCATCCACCCCAGGGCGAACGGGCTCGACGACCGGGCCACCCACAAGCTCACCTATCGCCCCGGCGCCGGTTTCGCCCTCCTCGGCGAGATCGCCGCAGGCGGTCACGTCGAGATCACCAACGCGCTCACCGTGGGCAAGGTGGTCGCCATCGTCGGTTTGGCCAGTCTCGCCGACGGTGCGCAACTGGCGGAGTCGGTGGCCGCGCTGGTGCGGCAGAGGGCATCCTCCAGCCGTATCCTCCCGCTCCACTCGCGTTCGAACACGTTCGGTGCCCTCGACATGGGTCTCGCCCCCGACCTACTGCCGGGACGGGTCGACGTGGAGAGACCGGGGAGGGGCACCCGTGAGGTCTTCGAGGGTCTGGACTCGGGGGAGATCCGCGGGCTGGTGATAGTCGGCGCCGACCCGGTACGCGACATGCCGGATCCGAGGATCGCGGTCCGCGGGTTGGATGCCGCCGAGTACGTGGTTGCCATCGATCTCTTCGAGAACGACTCCAATGCCCACGCCGACGTCATCCTCCCCGCCTCGGGGTTCGCCGAGAAGGAGGGCACCGCGACCAACGTCGAAGGGAGGGTGCAGAAACTGAACCAGATGCGGCCCGCACCCGGGTTCGCCCGTCCCGACTGGGCGATCATCGACGACATCGCCTCCCATATGGACCATCCCCTCGGCCTTGCCTCGGCGGAGACCATCGCCAAAGAGATCGCAGAGTCGCTCCCCGTCTACCACGGGGTGACTCACGATGCACTCGAATGGGACCACCGCGACGGCATCGTGGTCCCGATGAGCGGAGCTCAGCCTTTCGATCACATCCCGGTGACGCTCCAAGGCCCCAGCGCCCCCGGCGCCCAGTTCACCCTGCACCGCGGACGGACCATGTACGACGACGGTGTCCGTCTCCGCCATTGTCACTCCCTGCATCCCCTCGCCCCCGGTGTGGTGGTCCATGTCAACCCGGCCGACGCACCCGGGTTGGGCATCACTCATGGGGCGACGGTGAGAGTGTCCACCAGCCAGGGCGAGGGAATGTTCAGCGCGGTTTTGGACGAGGGAACTCCACGAGGCGTCGTCTACGTGCCCCTCAACCAGGAGGGTGGGGCCCCTCTCGGCACCGATCCGGTGGTCAGGCTCAGGGTGATGACATGAGATGGGCCGAGGTCGGGATCGTCGGGCTGAGGGTGGTGATGGTGTTCGCCTTGCTGCTGGTGGCCACCTTGATCAACGTCTGGGCCGAGCGAAAGATCGTCGCCGACATGCAGAGCCGCATCGGGCCGAAGCGAGCCGGGCCCTGGGGCATCCTCCAGACCGTGGCCGACGGGCTCAAGCTCTTCTTCAAGGAATCGATCACCCCCCGCAAGGCCGAGTTGGCGACCTATCTCCTGGCGCCGTTCCTCGCCGTCATCCCCGCTTTCCTCATCTTCATGACGGTCCCGTTCGGGGCTCCGTTCACGATTGGCGGTGAAGAGGTGATCCTGCAGGGCGCCGATCTCAACATCGGTCTGCTGTTCATACTCGCCATGTCCTCGATGGCGGTCTACGCGGTAGTCCTGGCTGGGTGGTCGTCCGGCTCGAAGTACCCGCTGATCGGCGGGATCCGGGCCACGGCACAGGCCATCTCCTATGAAGCGGCGATGGGTCTGTCCATGGTCGCCGTGGTGATGTTCACCGCCACCCAGGGCGACGGGGGCACCCTGAGCCTCGCCGAGATCGTGGCCCGTCAGGAAGGCACCTGGTTCGGCATCTTCCCCCGCTGGAACCTGGTGCCCCAGTTCGTGGCGTTCGTCATCTTCATGATCGCCATCGTGGCCGAGACCAACCGGGCGCCCTTTGACCTCGTCGAGGCCGAGCAGGAGCTCGTCGGTGGTTTCCACACCGAGTACTCGGGGATGCGGTTCGCCATGTTCTTCCTGGCCGAGTACGTAAACATCTTCTCGATGTCGGCCATCGCCGCCACCCTCTTCCTCGGTGGGTGGAATGGTCCGACCTGGGAGGGCACGGTCCCCGCCTTCGTCTCGGCGGTGCTCCCCACCGTCTGGTTCCTCCTCAAGACCTACGCCATCGTCTTCGTGTTCTTCTGGCTGCGGGCGACCCTTCCCCGACTCCGTTACGACCAGCTGATGTCACTTGGCTGGAAGCGTCTCATCCCCGCCGCGCTGACCTGGATAGTCATCTCCAGCATCGCAGTCGGTGTCCGTCTATTCGGCGTTCCCTGGGGTTAGCACATGGGTCTCATCACCGAGTTTCTCAAGGGTCTCCGGGTGACCGGGGCGACGATGTTGCGCACCATCACCGGGATCGAGATGGTCACCACCGAGTACCCCACGGAGATGCGTCCCAAGCCCCAGCGCTTCCACGGGCGTCACGTGCTCAACCGCTACCCCGACGGCATGGAGAAATGCATCGGGTGCGAGCTGTGCGCCGGGGCATGCCCGGCCGACTGCATCTACGTCAGGGGTGAGGACAACGACCCGGCGAACCCCACGTCGCCCGGGGAGCGGTTCGGTTACGTCTACGAGATCAACATGCTGCGCTGCATCTTCTGCGGGTTGTGTGTCGAGGCCTGTCCCACCGAGGCGATCACCATGACCCATCTCTTCGAGATGTCGACCACCAACCGCCAGGACGCCATCTACACCAAGGACGAGCTGCTCATGGACCGTCAGGGCCACGTCCCCCACATGTTCCCCGACGATCATCTCTCCGACCCCGACGAGTTGAACGCCGCAGACGGCTGGCTCATGGCGACCGCTCCCTCGGGACTGGCCGCATACGAGGGTGTGCAGATGTGGCGGGGGACACCGGGGCCCGCCTCTTGGGATCCCGAGCCCTCCCAGGAGGGGCGGGACGCCCGGTCTGAGGGGCCCAATGGCTGAAGCTCTGCTGTTCGTGGTCTTGGGGCTGGCTGCCCTCGCCGGGGCGGTGACCGTGGTGGTCTCCCGCAACTCGGTCCACTCCGCACTGGGTCTGCTGGGCACCCTTCTTTCGGTGGCAGTCCTCTACGTGGTCCAGCTCGCCCATCTCGTGGCCGCGGTGCAGGTGATCGTCTACGCCGGGGCGGTCCTCACCCTGTTCTTGTTCGTCATCATGCTGATCGGGGTCGACAAGGACGAGAAGATCGACGAGACACTGCCCTATCAACGCTGGATCGTCGGGGGGCTCGCCCTGGTCATCGTTCTCTTCGCCGGTGGGCTGACCCTGTTCGGCAACTTCGTCTGGGTGCCCGCCGCCACCACCACCACCATCGCCTCGGCCACCAGCGGGACCGTCGAGGCGGTGGCCGAGCCGCTCTTCACCGACTGGGTGCTCGCCTTCGAGGCGACCGCCCTGCTGTTGACGATCGCCGCCGCCGGGGCCATCGCCATGGCCCATTACCGTCGGAGGGAGGCCGCCTGATGGTCGATCCCGGTTGGTACATGGCCCTCGCCGGGGCCATCTTCCTCATCGGGGCGGTGGGGCTGTTGCTGCGGCGCAACGCCCTGGTGATGTTCATGTGCATCGAGCTGATGCTGAACGGGGTCAACCTCACCCTCATCGCTGCCGGCCGGGCCCTAAACGACCTCAACGGCCAGGTGGCGGTGTTCTTCATCCTGGTGGTGGCGGCCGCCGAGGTGGTGGTCGGGTTGGCCATCATCGTCGCCATATTTCGGTTGCGGGCCACCGCCTCCGTCGACGAGCTCTCGGACCTCAGGGGATGAACGCGTTCCTGATGCAGGGTAGCCCGGATGCCGGCTCTGGGCCGCGCGGAAAGGGACGTGAGCGGTGACCGACCTCCTCTGGCTGGTCATCGCACTACCTCTCGGTGGGGCGGTCGGACTCCACTTCTTCGGCAGGTACCTGAAGGAGCCGCTCTCCGGCTGGCTCGCCAGTGCCGCCATCGGTGGCTCGTTCGTGCTGGCCGCGGTCGCCGCGCTGCCCTTCCTCCGGGGCGCCGAGACCGGTGACACCGTTCTGCTCTGGGAGTGGATGCCGGCCATCGGCGCCGACTTGGAGATCCTGTGGGACCCGCTCTCGGCGTTGATGACCCTGGTGGTGACCGGTGTGGGCACCCTGATCCACGTCTTCGCCATCGGCTACATGCACGGCGACGAGCGGTTCCCGCGTTTTTTCACCAACCTCAACCTGTTCGCCGCCTCGATGCTGACGCTGGTGCTCGCCGGCAACTTCGCCATGCTGTTCCTGGGTTGGGAGCTGGTCGGTCTCTGTTCCTACTTGCTGATCGGGTACTGGTTCACCCGCCGTTCCGCCTCCGCCGCCGCCAAGAAGGCCTTTGTGGTCAACCGGATCGGTGACCTCGGCTTCATGGTGGGGCTGATGATCGTCTTCACCACGTTCGGCACCCTCTCCTACGCCGGGATCTTCGATCGGGCCGGTGACGAGCTGAGCGGCGGTCTGGCCACGGCGGTGGGGCTCCTCTTCCTGGTGGGAGCGGCCGGCAAGTCGGCGCAGATCCCCCTCTATGTCTGGCTGCCCGACGCCATGGAGGGCCCGACACCGGTCTCGGCCCTCATCCACGCCGCCACCATGGTCACCGCGGGTGTCTATCTGATAGCCCGCTCCGCGGCGATCTATGAGCTGTCCACCGTCGCCCAGGTGACGGTGGCCACCATCGGCGCCCTCACCGCGCTCTGGGCGGCCTCCATCGCCCTGGCCCAGCGCGACATCAAGAAGGTGCTGGCCTACTCGACGGTCTCCCAGCTCGGCTACATGTTCCTCGCCGTCGGGGCCACCGCCTACGTGGCGGGGCTCTTTCACCTCATGACCCACGCCTTCTTCAAGGCGCTCCTCTTCCTGGGGGCCGGGTCGGTGATCCATGCGATGAACGGCCAACAGGACATGCACAAGATGGGCGGGCTGCTCAAGAGGATGCCGGTGACCGCTTGGACGATGGGCATCGCCACGGTGGCCATCGCCGGAATCCCCCCGCTCGCCGGCTTTTGGTCCAAGGACGAGATCCTCTCCTCGGCTTTCGGCAGGGGCGGCTGGTTCTCGGTCCTCTGGGTCATCGGCCTGGTCACGGCCCTGATCACCGCCTTCTACATGACCCGGCAATGGGTGATGGTCTTCCTCGGCGAGCCCCGATGGGATGAAGGCGCCCAGCCCCGTGAATCCCCCCGGGTGATGACCGCCCCCCTCGTCATCCTCGCCGTGCTCTCGGTGGTGGGAGGTCTGGTGAACACTCCCTTCCGTCTCGGTCTCGAGCACTTCCTCCAGCCGGCCTTCGAACTGGTCAGCCAGCAGCACCCCCCCGAGGGGATCGGCATGTTCGTGCTTCTCGCCGGTCTCTCGGTGCTCGCCGGTCTCGCCGGGGCCGCCGCCGCATACCTGACCTACAACCGGTCACGGGTGGAGTGGGAGGGGTTCGAGCATGGATTCGAGCCGCTGTGGGGGACCTGGGAGCAGGCATACCGGGTGGACGACCTCTACGGCAGGGTCCTCGTCGCCCCGGGCAGGCGGACCGCCGAAGTCGCCGCATTCGACCTCGACCTCCCGGTCATCGACGGTGCGGTGAACGGGGTTGCCCGACTGGTGCGGGACGTGGGCACCTGGGCCCGTCCACTGCAGACCGGTTTCGTGCGCAATTACGGGGCGCTCCTCCTGGCGGGCACCGTCACCGTCGTCATCTGGCTGGTGAGCGGGTCATGACCAGGTTCGACTCGGGTCGCCTACGCCTCTCGGAGACCCTCAGCCCGGCACTGCTCGATGTCGCCCGGTCAGCACTCCTCGGGACGAGCATGCGCCGGCCGGCCGGAGCTGTCGCCCCGTGGGGAGGTGACACGAGTTGTTGACCTGGCTGATCCTTCTGCCTGTCGCCGCCGCCATCGTGGTCGGTCTCACCCCCCGGGCCCGCACCGAGCTCCATCTGCCTCTCGGGATCGCCCTTTCCGCATTGCCGATGGGTCTGGCCGTATATCTCTTCTCCGTGTTCGAGCCGGTGGCGGGTTACCAGCTCACCGAGCTCCACTCCTGGTATCAACCCTGGGGCATCGCCTGGAACCTCGGGGTCGATGGCATCTCGATGCCCATGGTGGTGCTCACCGCCATCTTGGTGCCGATCGCCCTCGCCGCCTCGACGGCAATCACCACCCGTTCCAAGGAGTTCGTCGTCTACATCCTCCTCCTCGAAGCGGGGATGATCGGTGTGTTCCTCTCCCTCGACCTCTTCTTGTTCTTCGTGTTCTTCGAAGTGGTGCTCATCCCCATGTATTTCATCATCGGGATCTGGGGGACCGATCGCCGGGTCTACGCGGCGATGAAGTTCTTCATCTACACCGCGTTCGGCTCGGCGCTGATGCTGGCCGGCATCATCGCCCTCGCCATCATCCACGGCCAGCAGTTCGGCTCGGCTTCGTTCGCCCTTGCCGACCTGTTGAACCTGGAGTTGGGGACGGGGGCGGAGCGGTGGCTGTTCGCCGCATTCGCCCTCGCCTTCGCCATCAAGGTGCCCTTGTTCCCGCTGCACACCTGGCTGCCTGACGCCCACACCGAGGCACCGACGGCGGGCTCGGTCCTGCTCGCCGCCGTCCTCCTGAAGCTCGGCACCTACGGGCTGCTCCGCTTCAACCTCGCCCTGTTCCCGGAAGCCACGGTCGACGCGGTGTGGATCATGGGGGTCCTGGCCGTGATCGGAATCGTCTACGGGGCGGTGGTGGCCATCGTGCAGCCCGACCTCAAGAGATTGGTCGCCTACTCCTCGGTCAGCCACCTCGGGTTCATCGTGCTCGGCACTTTCGCCCTCACCTCGGGTGGCTTGCAGGGGGCGGTCATCCAGAACGTCAACCATGGGCTGACCACGGGGGCGTTGTTCCTCCTGGTGGGCATGATCTACGAGAGACGACACACCAAGCAGATCTCCGAGCTCGGCGGTCTGCAAAAGGTCATGCCGATCTATGCGGGGTTTTTCCTCTTCATGATCTTCGCCTCGATCGGTCTGCCCGGTCTCAACGGCTTCGTTGGCGAGTTCCTCGTCCTCGTCGGAAGCTTCTCGACCCTCCCGGTGCTGGCAATCATCGCCGCCTCCGGGGTCATCCTCGCCGCGATCTATCTCCTCTGGGCGTATGAACGAGTCTTCACCGGTGCACCCGACAAGGAGGAGAACCAGCTGCTGGCCGACTTGTCGATCCGTGAGGTCTCCCTGCTGGCGCCGCTGGCCGCCCTGGTCCTCCTGCTCGGCCTCTACCCGAACATCCTCCTCGACAAGATCGCACCGTCCACCGAGGCGGTGCTCGATCACATCGAGGCGACGACCGACTATCGGGTGCCACAGCCGGGCCGTCTCGGCGATGTCTTCGTGGCGGGAGGCGACCAGGGATGATCACCCCGGAGATCTCCTGGATCGCGATCGCCCCCGAGCTCCTCCTCGCGCTGGGGGCTGCGGCGGTGCTCCTCGTAGAAGTGCAGTGGAAGCCGGCGGCCGCCACTCTGGGCACGATCGCGGCGGGCACCGTGGTGTTCGCCTCGGCATTCTCCGTGCTGCAATGGGCCCTTGCCGCTCATGCAGCCGGTCTCGGCCAGAGCGGTGACCTCATCGTCTTCTCCGGGCTGATCGTGATGGACGGTTTCGCCGTTTTCGCCAGGTTCGCCCTGCTCGCGGCGACCGGGTTCGGGCTCCTCGCCGGCTGGCGGTACCTCGTCGGCCTGGGCCGACGCGGCGCCGAGGCGGTGGCCCTGGTCCTGTTGGCCACGG
Organism: Acidimicrobiia bacterium; assembly: GCA_035512955.1. Lineage (GTDB taxonomy): Bacteria > Actinomycetota > Acidimicrobiia > Spongiisociales > ZC4RG35 > JANQRA01. The sequence continues at coordinate 78,743 of DATKCZ010000027.1, read as the reverse complement.
CAGGCTTCTCGATCATGGTGGCCTCCAACAACCTGGTCATGATGTTCCTCGGTCTCGAAATCGGCTCCATCGCCCTCTACGTCCTGGCGGGGATGTCACGGGAGCACTCCCGGTCCGACGAGGCGGCCATCAAGTACTTCCTGCTCGGCTCGTTCGCCTCGGCCATCTTCATCTATGGCGTGGCTCTCCTCTATGCCGGGACCGGCGAGTTCGAGGTCCTGGCGATACGGGGCTATCTCAACGACTTCGTGGTCTTGTCACCGGCGGTGATCCTGATCGGCCTCGGTCTCGTGATCGTGGGCCTCGGGTTCAAGGTGTCGGCGGCACCTTTCCACTCCTGGGCGCCCGACGTCTATCAAGGCGCGCCGGCAGGATTGGTCGGATACATGGCAGCGATGGCAAAAATCGCCGGGTTCGTCGCCATCGCCCGCATCCTGGTGACCGGGCTCGGCTCTCTCGAAGCCGATTGGGTGCCCGTCGTGTCGGGGATGGCTGCTCTGTCGATGCTGGTCGGATCGATGCTCGCCCTGGTTCAGGGTGACGTCAGGCGGATGCTCGCCTACTCCGGTGTGGCCCATGCCGGGTTCATCTTGACCGGGGTCGTCGGGGGCTCTGTCGAAGGTGTCCTCTTCTATGTCGCGGTGTACTCGCTGCAACTGGTGGGGTCGTTCGCGGTGGTGGCCGCAGTGTCGGGGGCGGACAACTCGGAGTCGGCGCTCGAGGCATACAGAGGTCTGGGCCGTCGCAGCCCGCTCCTGGCGGGGTCATTCACCGTCTTGTTGCTCGGGATGGCCGGTCTCCCGGTCACGTCGGGATTCATTGCCAAGTTCGGGGTCTTCACCGAGGCATGGCGCGCCGGCCACGAGTGGTTGGTGGTGGTGGCGGTGCTGGCCTCGGTGATCGCCTTTGCGTTCTATCTGCGGATAATCGTCGCGATGTACATGGACGACGGCGAGGTCTCCGAAGTCGACGTGCCCGGCACGGTCAGGTGGGTTCTCGCCGCGGCGGTGGGCACCACGATCGTCTGGGGCATCCTCCCCGGGTCGCTCCTCAGCATGGCGGCCAATGCGCTCCCGCTCTGACAAGGCGCTGCTCGCCGTGGTCACCGGGTTGCTGCTCTTCGGCATGTCTGCACCGGTGCTCGCTGCCGAGACCTCGAACGCCGAGTTCGTGATCATTCGCGAGGACGACGTCTTCCCCGACGATCTCTATGCGGGGGCGATCCGGGTTCTGGTCGAAGGGACCATCGAAGGCGACTTGATCGCGTTCGCCGCCGAGGAGATCGTCATCGACGGGACCATAACCGGATCGGTGGTGGCGCTCACCCCGAGGATCACGGTCAACGGCGAGATCGGAGACTCGCTGCGGGTGTCCGCCAACCGTCTCACCATCACCGGTGTGGTGGCAGGAGATGTCGTGGCAGCGGTCTTCGACGCCGAGCTCTCAGCGTCGTCCAGGGTCGCCGGTGACGTGTTGATGTGGGCGTGGAACGCCGAGCTCCTCGGTGCGATAGGGGCCGACCTCACCGGGACACCCCGCCACCTCGAACTGGCCGGGACGATCGCCGGCGATGTCGACGTGTCGACCGCGCGCCTCACGGTGGTGGAGAGTCTCACGGTGGGGGGAGACCTGGGCTATCGCTCCGATCGTGAGGCCCAGGGACTGGAGCTCGGCGAGGTCGCCGGCACCGTGGCGCACAAGACACCGCTGCCCCCCAACCTCCGGGTCAGGGCGCTCGGGCTCCTCGGCCGTTTCATGGTGGTCTTGTTCCTCTCGGTGGCCGCGTTGAGCGCCGCCTACGGTTGGCCACGGAGGACAGGTCAGGCAATCGCCGAAGTGGGTAGGGCCCCGTTGCGCAGGTGGCTGGCCGGCGCCCTGGTCCTGTCGTCTCCGTTGTTGGCGATGCTGGTCACGGGGCTGGTGCTTGGTCTGGCGCCGGCGGCGGCGGCCTTCCCCCTGCTCGCGGTGCTGGCTCCGCTGGTCCTCGCACTGGTGGGTCTCGCCTTCGGTCTGAGCCTGGTGGCGGGGGCTCCCACCGTCGGATGGTTGGGTGGCGCTCTCTTCAGACGGTTCGACCTCTACGGGGCGATCATGGCCGGCTCGATCCTCGTCGGGTTGGTCTGGTACCTGCCTTGGGTGGGTTGGCTGGTGCCGTTGGCGGTGCTACCCCTCGGTCTCGGCGCGTGGATGGCGACCTGGCGCGCTCAGTTGGACGATGCGGCCTGAACGGCCTCGATCTGCTCGGGCTTGAGGTGGTTCGCGACGTACTCGAAGCTGACATGACCACACGTCTCGCACACCGACCGCCTGAGACCGGAGATCTCGGTTTGCACCGTGGTCTCATGGGTGCAGTCGTAAATGGCACGCCGTCTGGCCCTGCTGCTGAATGTCATGGTCTCTTGATCGGTCTTGGCGCCACGGTCTTGGGTGCCATCGTCGATCGACTCATTGTGACTAGTCAGTCAATCGTCGCAGCTGCTCTTGTGCCTCGGCGAATACGTCGTGGATGAAGTCGACGGTGACGCTCCTGCATTTCGGGCACACGGTGCGGCGGAGACCCGCGGTCTCGTGGATCTTCTTCTTGCGATGCCGGCACTCGCTCCGCTCATGACGGCCGTGTTTCACTTGACGCATTCGACGGTTCCCACGGTTGGTCCCCAACCATCGATCGGTGAGGAGAGTTCCTGTGTGGGCCGTTGGGCCCAACCCGGACGACGCCTGGTCCTGCATCCGGCGTATCGGTGCCAGTTGCTTAGGCTTGTCGGGTGATGGCAGTCGCCACCGATCTGTTCGATCGGCAGTTGCGGGATCTCAGGATCTCGGTGACCGACCGATGCAATTTTCGCTGCACCTACTGCATGCCAAAGGAGGTGTTCGGGCCCGGTTACGAGTTCCTGCCCCGGGACCAATTGCTCACCTTCGAAGAGATAACCGCGGTGGTGGGTCAGTTCGTCGCCCGCGGGGTCACCAAGGCGAGGCTCACCGGTGGCGAGCCGTTGCTCCGCAAAGGGATCGAAGATCTGATCGGGATGATCTCCACGGTCGAAGGGGTCCATGACCTGACGTTGACGACCAATGCGTCTCTTCTCGAGAGGAAGGCCGAGGCTCTGGCCTCCGCCGGGCTCGACCGGGTCACCGTCAGCCTCGACGCGATGGACGATCCCACTTTTCAGAAGATGAACGATGTCGGTTTTCCCGTGGCGACGGTCCTCAGGGCGATCGAGGTGGCATCGGAGTGCGGGCTGGGCCCGGTCAAGGTCAACGCAGTGATCAAGAGGGGGGTCAACGAGCACGCCGTCGTCGACATGGCCCGTCACTTCCGTGGCACCGGCCAAATCGTACGCTTCATCGAGTATATGGACGTGGGTAACACCAACGGATGGCGTCTCGACGATGTGGTGCCCGCCGATCGGATCATCGAGGCGATCAACGCCGAGTTTCCGTTGGAGGCGGTGCCGCCCAACTATCCCGGCGAGGTGGCGAATCGCTTCAGGTATCTCGACGGCCAGGGGGAGGTGGGGGTGATCGCCTCCGTGACCAAGCCGTTCTGCGGATCTTGCACCCGGGCCAGGATCTCGGCCGAAGGCTCGTTGTACACCTGTCTGTTTGCATCGTCGGGAACCAGCCTGCGTGAGGTGATCCGGTCCGGTGGAGACGTCGGGGCGACCATCGATGAGGTCTGGGGGAAGCGTGACGACCGCTACTCAGAGGTCCGCTCCTCGAACACCTCCCGTCTCGCGGTCCCGGTCGAGATGTCCTACATCGGCGGATGAGGCTCCCTCTCGCCATTGCCCTCCTGGTCTGGACCCTGGCGGCGTGGGGTGGGCAAGACTAGGAACGGACCGCGAAGACCCGGGCATGGACGGCCCTCACCCGCACGTTGTCCCCGGGGTCGTACTTGGGGCGGGGCCCGATCCGGGACCGGACCCGGGTGCCCCCGGGCAGGGCGACCGTCACCAATTGATCGTGGCCGAAGAACTCGGTGTGGGCCACCACCGCGTTGGGTGCCTCACCGATGGAGAGCTGGACATCCTCTGGTCTGACCACGACCAGGACCGGTCCTCGCAGGTCGGTCTTGAAACGTCCCAGCATGGTGTCGGCGTACCCGCGGTGCCCGGTGGCATGGAGCACGTCGGCATCGCCGAGGAAGTCGGCGACCCAAGGGTCTGCGGGTGCGGTGTACAGCTGGGAAGGCGAGTCGAATTGGACGACCCGACCCTGGTACATCACCGCCACCAGGTCGGAGGTGGCCAATGCCTCCTCCTGGTCATGGGTCACCAGCACCGCAGTGGTGCGCGCCTCGGTGAGGATCAGCTTCAGCTCACGTCGCACCCGGTCTCTCAGGTTGGCGTCGAGATTGGAGAAGGGCTCGTCGAGGAGGACGACGTCGGGGGAGGGGGCCATCGCCCGCGCCAAGGCGACTCGTTGCTGCTGGCCACCCGACAGCTCGTGTGGCATGCGGTCTCCCAGACCCTGCATCCCCACCAACTCGAGCACCTCATCGACGCGGGTGGCGTCGGTGCCGCGACCCAGCCCGTAGGAGACGTTGCGGGCCACGGTCATGTGAGGGAACAGGGCATAGTCCTGGAACACCATCCCCACCCGTCGCTTCTCCGGTGGGACGAACACTCCTTCCCCGAGGACTCTTCGACCCCTGATCTCCACGGTTCCCGCAGCGGACTCGAACCCGGCGATCACCCGTAGCGCGGTCGTCTTGCCACACCCCGAGGGACCGAGGAGGGTGAGCAGACTCCCCTCCCACACGTCGAGGTTGAAGTCGTTGAGGGCCACCACGTCGCCATAGCTCTTGGTGAGGCCGCGGGCCCGGATTGTCAGTCGGTCAGGAGCTGAGGTCACGATGCGTCAACACCAAGAGTGGCACGATCGAGACCGCAAGCAGAGCCAGACTCGCCGCGCTGGCCCTGGTGTAGAAGCCCTCGCCCGTGGCGCTCCAAATCCGAATCGCCAGGGTCTCGAAGCCGTTCGGCCGGAGAAGCAGCGTCGCCGGGAGCTCTTTCATGACCGAGAGGAACACCAGGGCCGTGCCGGCGAGGATGCCCGGCGTGGTCAGGGGGACGGTGACCCTGGCCAGGGTCTGCAGTGGGCTGCGCCCCAGGCCACGCGAGGCGTCCTCGAGGTCGGGGCTGGCCCGCTGCAGGGAGTCCTGGATCGAGGAGACCGACTGGGCCATGAACATGCCCACATACACCACGACGAGCAGCGCCAGTGTCTGGTAGAGGGGTCTGACGAATTGGAGGGCGAAGGCGACGACGGCCACGCCCACCGTGATATGGGGCAGTGAGTAGATCGACCACACCGAGGTCTCCACGGCGGCCGAGAGCCGCCGGCGCCGCCAGGTGGTGACCATCGCCACCGGGAAAGAGGCGACCACTCCGAGCAGTGCCGCGCCCACCGACACCACCACGGATCTGGTGGTCTCCGCCCACAACCCGCCCATTTCCGCACCGGCCGCCAACCCCCGGGTCAACCAGAAGACGAGAACTGCGACGGGGATGCCCAGAGCGACCACTGCATATCCACCGAGAAACCCGAGTGATGCCAGACGCGGTCCGCGCCCCAGATGGACGGGCCGTCTGGTTCTCTTGGGCGCCGCGGTGGCGTAGGCAGCACGCGATCGGGTGCGTCGCTCCAGCAACAGGATCACCAGGGCGAGGGCCATCAGAACCACCGAGAGGGTGGCCGCCGGGCGACGGTCGAGCTGGCCGGCGTAGAGGGTGAAGATGGCCCTGGTGAAGGTGTCGAACCTGAGCAGTGACACCGCACCGAAGTCGCTCACCGTGTACAGGCCGACCATGAGACCCGCGGCGACCAGGGCGGGGCGCAACTGGGGGAGGGTGACCGTGAAGAACGCCCTGAGCCCGGAGGCTCCGAGACCGGTGGCCGCCTCCTCGGTGGCCGGGTCGATGGCGCGCAGGCCCGGCGTGACTATCAAGTGCGCCATGGGGGCGAGGAAGACCGACAGCGCCAGCCAGGCACCGACGAAGCCGTAGGGGGTGGGCACCTCTATCCCCAGCCAGGAGGAGAGCAGACCTCCAGGGCCGGTCGCCCCGATGATGGTGAGTGCTGCCATGTATGACGGGATCACCAGGGGCAGCGCGGTCACGATCGTCCAAGTCCTGCGTCCGGGAAGGTTGGTCCGAGTGGTCAGCCAGGCCGTGGTGGTCCCCACGGCCAGGGCGGTCACCGTGACCGCGCCGGTCAAGCCGATGGTCCCCGCGAAGAGGATGGCGAGACGGGAGAAAGGCACCGACGAACCGGTGCCTTCGGTGACCACCTGGTAGACGAGGCTGAGCGGCGGGATCAGCGCCGGCAGGAGCACGACGACGGCGGCGGCCCACCAGCCCCAGCCGGAGCGATAGGTGCCGCGCCCCGACGGTTGTGGCGTGGCCGGGATGGCGGTCGGCCGCGCCGTCACCGGTCAGACCAGGCCGGCCTCGGCCACCAGACGGGTTGCGTCGTCCAGCACATCGGCCAACTCTGACAGGTCGATGTCGGGGGAGTCGATCTCGCCGATGTCGGGGAGGCCTTGGGGGGCCTCCACCCCTTCGACCAGCGGGAACTCGAATGTCTCGGTGGCGAAGTACTCCTGACTCGTGTCCGACAGTAGGAATTCGACGAATCGGCTCGCCGCCTCGGGCATGTCGGTCCCTTCGATGATCCCGGCGCCCGCGGGCATGACCAGGGACCCGACGTCACCGGCGGGGATGAACCAGTTCTCGGCGTCGTCTCCTTCACCCTCGGCCCGAAGCCGAAGCAGGTAATAGTGATTCACCAACCCGCCGGCGACCTCTCCGGTGTCGGCTGCGGCCACTATCGGGCTGTTGGAGTCGAACTCCTGTGGGTCGTTGGCGGCGAGGTCCTCGAGCCAGCCCAAGGTGGCCTCCTCACCCCTCTCCAGGATCATGGCGCTGACGAAGGCGAGGAACGACCCATTGGTGGGCGCCACTCCGACCCGTCCCGTCCATTCGGGGTCGGTCACGTTGTCGATGGTCTGGGGAAGCTCGATGTCGGTTCCGGTGTTGTAGATGAATGTCCGGACCCGCCCCGATGTTCCCACCCATCGCCCTTCCCCATCGCTGAAGCGCGGCTCGACGCGTTCGAGGAGCGATGGGTCGAGCACCGCCAACAGTGAGGCGACCGAGCCCAGGGAAGCCGGGTCCTGGGCATAGAAGACGTCGGCGTCGGTGGTCTCGCCTTCCTGGAGGAGGGTGGCGGCCAGATCGGTTGATCCGGCGTAGCGCACCTCGACGTCGATCCCGGATTCCTCCGAGAATCGGTCGATGAGGGGCGCGACCAGTTCCTCGCTTCGACCCGAGTAGACGATCAGGGGCCCACTGCCCTCATCGGAGCCGCAGGAGGCGAGGACCAGGGCGGCCACCGCGATGAGAGGGGCAACGCGTTTCAAGGGAGACCTCCGCGATCGTTAGGTACCAAACGACAGCAGAAGTTATTACCACTATGGGCGTAGTGCAAATTGCTTCCCGATATAACTTGGCCGAGCCATGCGCCAGGTGACGGTCCAGTTTCTCAAGAACCCCGACATCCCCCACTGGGGATTCGAGGCGGTCTGGCTCGGGGAGGACGAGTGGGGCGACTGGATGGCGGTGCCCGCCGGCTCCAAGAGGTGGAAGGGGGCGGAGGATGTGTTGCCGACCGGTTTCGACGCGGTCTTCTGCGCTCCCAGAGGGGAGTGGTGGCATCTCCACTACAGCGGCTCGTATGCGGACAACTACTCACACTTCATCGACATAGTCACCCCACCGGTGTGGGTGTCGGAGAATCGATACGAGATGATCGATCTCGATCTCGACGTCGCGGTGCATCACGATGGGGCCATCGAGGTCCAGGACGAGGACGAGTTCGAGATCCACCAGGTCCGCTACGGGTACCGCCATGAGATGATTCGTCGGGCCAGGGAGGAGACCGACCGGGTGGTGGAGGTCCTGAACGGGCGCGGGGAGCCCTTCTTCGAGGTGGCGGAGGCCTGGCTGGCCAGGATGGGGAGCCCTGATCACCGCGGATGACTCGTAACCGCGCTCGGCGTTAGCCTCGACGACAGTCTGCAAACGGAAGTCCACGTGGCGTCATCGAGTCGAGCCGGGTCCCCGATCACCGAGGAGGACCTCTATCTGTGGAACGAAGGCTCCCATGTTCGCCTCTACGACAAGCTGGGGGCGCATCCCACCGAGGAGGGCACTCATTTCGCGGTCTGGGCGCCGAATGCCGAGCTGGTGTCGGTGATCGGCGATTGGAACGGTTGGGACCCCGACTCGGAGCCCTTGACCCCGCGTGGAGTGTCCGGAATCTGGGAGGGGGTGATCGCCGGAGCGGGTCACGGCTCGACCTACAAGTACCACATCGTCAATGGCGGCTTCCGAGTCGACAAGGCCGATCCGTTCGGTTTCCACCATGAGACACCACCCGCCACCGGTTCGAGGGTTTGGGCCCTCGACTACGAGTGGAGCGACGAAGCATGGATGGCCCAACGATCGGGGCGCAACTCCCTCGACAGTCCGATAAGCGTGTATGAGGCGCATCTCGGCTCGTGGCGACGCGGCGAGGACGGTCGGCATCTCACGTATCTCGAATTGGCGGATCTGCTTCCGAGGTATGTGTCCGACCTCGGGTTCACCCATGTCGAGTTTCTCCCGGTGAGCGAGCATCCCTTCTATGGGTCGTGGGGATATCAGGTGACGGGCTATTTCGCACCGACTTCGCGGTACGGGACGCCCCAGGACTTCATGACACTGATCGATTCCTGTCACCGCGCCGGGATCGGCGTCATCCTCGACTGGGTGCCTTCTCACTTCCCCGCCGACGAGCACGGGTTGGCTTTCTTCGACGGGACCCATCTCTACGAGCACTCCGACCCCAAGAAGGGCTTTCACCCCGACTGGGACACGCTGATCTTCAACTACGGCCGGACCGAGGTGCCTGCTTTTCTCATCAGCAACGCCCTTTTCTGGCTGGACCGATACCACATCGACGGCCTCCGGGTCGACGCGGTGGCCTCGATGCTCTACCTCGACTACTCACGAGCCGAGGGGGAGTGGGCGCCCAACATCCACGGGGGTCGGGAGAATCTCGAGGCCATCTCGTTCCTCCGTCGCCTCAATGAGGCCGTCTACCTGAACCACCCCGACGCCCAGACCATCGCAGAGGAGTCGACGGCATGGCCGATGGTCTCCCGCCCCACGTTCCTGGGCGGCCTCGGTTTCGGCCTCAAGTGGGACATGGGCTGGATGCACGACACGCTCGCCTATCTGTCCAACGACCCGGTGCACCGCAGTCACCACCACCATGAGCTCACCTTCCGCGCGGTGTATGCCTTCACGGAGAACTTCATGCTGCCCTTGTCCCATGACGAAGTGGTCCACGGCAAAGGATCGCTGCTCGCCAAGATGCCCGGCGACGAGTGGCAGCAGCTCGCCAACCTCCGCCTGTTGCTCTGCCAGATGTGGACCCAACCAGGCAAGAAGCTCTTGTTCATGGGTGCTGAGCTGGCCCAGGCCTCGGAGTGGGCCCATGAATCCCAGCTCGCATGGGCACTCGCCGAACACCAGGCCAATCAGGGCATCGCTCGCCTCGTGGGCGACCTGAACCGGATCTACCGTGATCACCCGGCGCTCCATGAGACCGACTGTCGTCCCGAGGGATTCGAATGGGCGGTGGTCAACGACTCGGAGAACAGTGTTCTCGCCTACTTCCGCCATGCGCCTGATGGGGGAACCCTCCTCGTGGTGCACAACCTGACCCCTGTCCCCCGGGACGGCTATCGGGTGGGTGTGCCCCGTCCCGGCCGCTGGTTGGAGTTGCTCAACAGCGACTCCGCCCTGTATGGCGGCTCCGGCCAAGGCAACCTCGGTGGCGTGGAGACTGGTCCCTTGTCCGTCCCCAGCCGGGGCCGACCGGAGTCGATCGACCTCACCCTTCCCCCTCTCGCCACCATCGTGCTCCAGCATCTGGCTGTGGGTGAATCGGCGGCCAAGGTGGAGTGACCCGCAGCGGCGCGGGCGATATCGAGCCGCAGAGTGCCGGTGGTAACGCCCCGGCCAGGCCTATTTTGGGGCACGCATTGAGCCATAAGAGCTATGTCTGCATCCATGGCCACTGGTATCAGCCCCCCCGGGAGAACCCCTTCACCGGGGTGGTGGACGACCAGACCTCGGCCGGGCCGTTCCCAAACTGGAACGAGAGGATCACCGCCGAGTGCTACGAGCCGAACACCAAGGCCGAGATCCTGGGTGAGGACGGTTCGGTTCGCAGGCGCGTCAACAACTACGAGTGGGTGAGCTCGGACTGGGGCCCGACCCTCCTCGATTGGCTGGAGAAGCATCATCCGGACACCTACGGCAGCATCGTGGAAGCGGACCGCGCATCGATGGAGAGGTTCGACGGTCACGGGACTGCGGTGGGCCACACCTACAACCACACCATCCTCCCGCTGTCCAATCGTCGTGACAAGAGGACCCAGATCATCTGGGGGATCGCCGACTTCGAGCACCGGTTCGGCCGTCACCCTGAGGGCATGTGGCTGCCCGAGACCGCGGTCGACCTCGAGAGTCTCGAGCTGTTGGCCGAGGCGGGGATCGGGTACACCATCCTCTCGCCGTATCAGGCAGACTCGGTGCTCGACCAGGGCGGGTGGGCCGATGTGAGCGAGGGCGGGATCGACACCACCGTGCCCCATACCGTCCAGCTATTTGGCGGTCGCAGCATCAGTGTCTTCTTCTACAACGGCCCCCTCTCCCAAGAGATCGCCTTCAACGGCATCCTCGAGGACGGCTCGATCCTGGCCAAGAGGTTGGTGCAGGCGCTCGGAGAGCCGGGGGTCGAAGCCCGGCTCTCCCACGTGGCCACCGACGGCGAGACCTACGGGCACCATCACCGGCATGGGGAGATGGCGCTGGCCAAGGCGATCGAGGACCTCGACGCCGACCCCGGGGTCGAGTTGACCAGCTACGGCGTCTTCCTGGCCAACCATCCCCCTACGCGGGTGGTACGGATCATCGAGGGGACCTCCTGGAGCTGTGCGCACGGTGTCGATAGGTGGCGTGGCGACTGCGGTTGTTCCACCGGCCGGCATCCGGAGTGGGATCAGCAGTGGCGCGCCCATCTCCGCGACGCCCTCAACTTCCTGCGCGACTCCCTGGTCCGTGACTTCGAATCGCTCGGGGCTACGGCTCTGGTCGATCCATGGGACGCCCGTGATCACTACATCGAGGTGATGCTGGGACGCTCGACCGATTCGTTTCTCGATGAGCACGGGAGACGGGGACTCACCGATGATCAACGGGAGATGGCTGTGAACCTGCTCGAGATCCAGCATCGCGCCATGCTGATGTACACCTCGTGCGGCTGGTTCTTCGACGACATCTCCGGTCTCGAGTCGGTGTTCGTCCTGCGTCACGCCGGAAGGGTCATCGATCTGGCTCGGGGGACGCTGGAAAAGGACCTCGAGCCCGGTTTCCTCGAGATCCTCGGCCTGGCATCCTCCAATGTCGACGGTATGACGGGGCGGGATGTCTACGCACGCTCAGTGACCCCGTACATGGGCCGTCATCGGGGCGTCGCCACCGGCGGTCAGAAACCGTCTGGCTAGATTCGGCCCGGATGGCGAGGGCCCCGGCTAGTGACAAGAGAGTGGTGATCGAGTCGGTCACCCCCCAGGTCGATGGCGGGCGCTTCCCCTCGAAATCGACCCTCGGGGATCCGGTAACCGTGTCCGCGAACGTGTTCGCCGATGGCCACGATGCGGTCTCCGCCGTGCTCAGATACCGTCCGGCCCGGGCGCGCCGTTGGGCCGAGGTGCCGATGGACTTTCTCGGCAACGATCGGTGGGAGGCCCGTTTCACCCCAACCGAGCTCGGGGTGTGGCAGTTCGAGATCGCCGGATGGGTCGACCACTTCGGGAGCTGGCTGGACGGGATCGACAAGAAGGCCAGCGCCGGGCTCGATGTCTCGGTGGAGCTCGAGATGGGGGCACAGCTGCTCTCGGGGGCCGCGGAGCGTGCCGCAGGCCGCGCCTCGAAACAGCTCGCCGCGATCGCCGAAACCCTGGCCGACGGCTCGATCCCGGCGGCGGATCGGCTCGCCCGAGCCACCTCCGAGGAGGTCCTGACTTTGGCCCGTGAGCATCCGGATCGGTCGCGCGCCACCAACTCCGAGATCCGCTGGCCGGTCGTCGTCGATCGGGAGAGGGCCGTCTTCTCGACCTGGTACGAGCTGTTCCCCCGCTCCTGGTCGAAGAATCCGGGTGAGCATGGGACATTCCGGGACGTCGAGGCTCGTCTCGACTACGTGGCGGACATGGGTTTCGACGTCCTCTACCTTCCACCCATCCACCCCGTCGGCATCACTCATCGCAAAGGTGCCAACAATGCCCTCCTCGCCGGCAGCAACGACCCTGGCGTGCCCTGGGCGATTGGATCGGAGGAGGGCGGGCACACCGATGTCGACCCCCAACTGGGGACCATCGAAGATCTCGAGTCGCTGCGGGTCGCGGCCGAGACTCGGGGCATCGAGCTCGCCCTCGACATCGCTTTCCAGTGCTCCCCCGACCATCCGTGGGTCACCGAGCACCCTGAGTGGTTTCGTGAGCGGCCGGATGGGTCGGTCCAGTACGCGGAGAACCCGCCCAAGAAGTATCAGGACATCTACCCACTCGACTTCGAGACCACAGACCGCCAAGGTCTGTGGTCGGCTCTCAAGGGGGTCTTCTACCATTGGATCGAACGGGGGATTCGCATCTTCCGGGTGGACAATCCCCACACCAAGCCCTTCCCGTTCTGGGACTGGGTGATCGCCGAGATCCGCCGCGATCATCCCGACGTCATCCTCCTGGCCGAGGCCTTCACCAGACCGGCGGTCATGTACCGCCTCGCCAAGGCCGGGTTCAATCAGTCCTACACCTATTTCGCCTGGCGCAGCAGCAAACAGGAGCTGATGAGCTACATGATGGATCTCCAGGAAGTCAGCCACTTCTTCAGACCCTCGTTCTGGCCCAACACCCCCGACATCCTCACCGAAGAGCTCCAGACCGGCGGGCGACCGGCCTTCATCACCCGCTATGTGCTGGCTGCCACCTTGAGCCCTGCCTGTGGGATCTACGGCCCGGCATACGAGTTGATGGAGAACGCGGCGCTCGAGGAGGGATCCGAGGAGTACCACGGCTCGGAGAAGTACCAGATCAGGCATTGGGACCTCGATGGCCCCGACTCTCTCGCACCACTCATCAGCCAGGTGAACAAGGCCAGGAAGAGGCACCCCGCCCTGCAGAGGATGGGGAACCTGACATTCCATCGGACGGACAACGACATGGTCCTCTGCTATTCGAAGCGGGTGGGGGACGACGTCGTGTTGGTGGTGGTCAACCTCGATCACCACCACAGCCAATCCGGCTGGGTCGATCTGGACCTACCACCTCTCGGAATCGAGCCCGAGCAGCGATTCATGGTCGACGACCTGCTCACGGAGCGCCGCTACCAGTGGGACGGGCGGCTCAACTTCGTCGAGCTCGACCCCGAGGGCATCCCCGCCCATGTCTTCACCATCCGGGGACACATCCGCAGCGAGGATGGTTTTGACTACTTCGTCTGAACGAGGTGATTGGTACCGGGACGCCATCATCTACGAAGCCCATGTGCGGGCATTTCGCGACGACAACGCTGATGGGATCGGGGATCTCAGGGGCCTGATATCGAAGCTGGACTACCTGAGAGATCTGGGCGTGACCGCGCTGTGGTTGCTCCCCTTCTACCCCTCTCCGTTGCGGGACGACGGCTATGACATCGCCGACTACACGTCGATCAACCCCTCGTACGGCACCATGGGGGACTTCAAGCGGTTGTTGCGCGAGGCCCATCGCCGGGACATGAGGGTGATCACCGAGTTGGTCATCAATCACACCTCAGACCAGCACCCCTGGTTCCGGCGGGCGCGCAACGCCGGGGAGGGCACGGTCGAGCGCGACTTCTATGTCTGGTCGGACACCCCCGACCTCTACCCCGAAGCGCGGATCATCTTCCAGGACACCGAGACCTCCAACTGGAGCTGGGACCCCAAGGCGGGGGCGTACTACTGGCATCGGTTCTTCTCCCATCAGCCCGATCTCAACTTCGAGAATCCAGCAGTGCACGAGGCGGTGTTCGACGTCCTCGACTTCTGGCTCGGCATGGGGGTGGACGGTCTTCGACTCGACGCCGTCCCCTATCTCTATGAGGAGGAAGGCACGATGTGTGAGAACCTCCCCAAGACCCATGAGTTCTTGAAGAATCTTCGTGCCCGCATGGACGAGCTGCACGAAGGGAGGCTGTTCATCGCCGAGGCCAACCAATGGCCGGAGGACGCGGCCGCCTATTTCGGTGACGGCGACGAGTGCCACATGTCGTTCCACTTTCCCCTGATGCCGCGGCTGTTCATGTCACTGCGCATGGAGAACCGGTTCCCGATCATCGACATCCTCGAACAGACACCCGAGATACCCGAGTCGGCTGCGTGGGCCATCTTTCTGCGCAATCACGATGAGCTCACCCTCGAGATGGTCACCGACGAAGAGCGTGACTACATGCACCGGGCCTACGCAGACGACCCCCGGATGAGGATCAATGGAGGCATCAGACGTCGTCTCGCTCCCTTGCTCGGCAACAACCGACGTGAGATCGAGCTCCTCAACGGGCTCCTCCTGTCTCTTCCCGGGACTCCGGTCATCTACTACGGGGACGAGATCGGGATGGGTGACAACATCTACCTGGGGGACCGCGACGGGGTGAGGACCCCGATGCAGTGGTCCTCTGACCGCAACGCGGGATTCTCCGAGGCCAATCCACAGAGCCTCTACTTCCCGGTGATCACCGACCCGCAATACCACTATGAGTCGATCAACGTCGAGGTCCAACGGGAGAACCCCAACTCGCTCTGGTGGTGGATGAAGCGGGCCCTTGCCTTGCGCAAGAGCCTTCCCGAGCTGTCGAGAGGCGACTTCGAGATCGTCCCGAGTGACAATCCGAAGGTTCTCACCTTCCTGCGTCGTCTCGACGACCGGGCGGTCCTCGCCGTTGCCAACCTGTCCCGCCATGTCCAGCCCGTGGTGTTGGAGCTGGAGGGTTTCGCCGGGCTGCAGCCGATCGAGGTGTTGGGTCGGGCCCCCTTCCCTCCCATCGGTGAGGGCAGCTATTTCCTGACGGTGGGCGCACACGACATCTATTGGCTATCCCTAACTCCCCCGCGAGAGCTGCTACCCGAGAGCCGACCCCGCATCGTCCTGCGGACAGGAGAGCTCGAATCAGTATGGCGGGCCAGGGCGCAGCTGCAACGGGCGCTGGTCGACGACATCGCCAGGCGCAGATGGTTCCGGAGCAAGGCGCGCACGTTCAGGGAGAGTGAGATCGTCGATCTCGTCGAGATGCCGGCTTCAGGGGCGAGACTGGCCTTTTTGAGACTCGACTATCTCGACGCCGACTCTGAGACCTATGTGATGCCACTCGCCCTGGCTGCCGGCCCTGACGCCGAGCGTGTGATGACCGAGCGGCCCGATCTGGTCGTTGCCGAGGTGAGCGGCGCCGACGAGGGCGCCCTCCTCTATGACGCCATGTATCTGCCGGCACTCGCCCACGAGCTCCTCCGGTTGGCCGCAGGTCGCCGCAAGATCCGGGGGCGTCACGTCAGCCTGCTCCCGGTGGGGCTGGAGGGGTCGGGTCGTCTGCGCAGGCTGGTGGGGGAGGTCCAGGTGCGAATGGCCGACGCCGAGCAGACGAACACCTCGGTGTTCTTCGGGGACGAGTTGATGATGAAGCTGTTTCGCAAGATCGAGCCGGGCCCCAATCCCGAGGTCGAGTTGAGCCGGTTCCTCACAGAACGCCGGGGCTTCAGCAACACGCCGAGGGCGGCCGGGCTGATCATGGCGGAGGTGCGGGGTGAGCAATCGGCGATCGTGTTCCTCCAAGACTTCGTGGCAAGCCAACAGAACCTCTTCGATCACACCTTTGATGGCGCCGTGCTGACTTTGGAGACCATCCTCGCATCCCCGATGGGGCCGCCACCTCGGGTCCGGCATCCTCTGGAGGTCGCCGACAGCGAGTTGGACGGGGCCCGAGAGGTCATGGGCGCTTATCTCTCCGAGGCGGTCCTTCTCGGTCAGCGGACCGGTGAGATGCATCTGACCCTTGCCTCGGACCCGGTCGATCCGGCGTTCGCTCCGGAACGGCTCTCAACGCTCCGGCAGCGCTCCACGTATCAGGCGATCCGCTCCGCGGTGCGCACGAGCATGGCTCTGCTGCGTCGGCGGCGCTCCCATCTCAGACCCGAGGATGCGGATTTGATCGATGCCGCGGTGGCCGCGGAAGAGGCGATTCTCGAGCGTCTCAAGGAGATCACGTCGGAGCGGATCGAGTGCGATCGGATTCGCATCCACGGTGACTATCACCTCGGACAGGTCTTGTTCACCGGTAACGACTTCTACATCATCGACTTCGAGGGAGAGCCGCAGCGCCCGCTCTCCCAGCGACGGCTGCGGAGACTCGGCCTTCGCGACGTCGCCGGGATGATTCGGTCCTATCACTACGCCATCGTCATGGCTCTCCACCAGGTGGCGGAGGCCGGGATCGATGCCGAGACATATGCCGTCCTTGTCGGCTGGGCCAACGCCATCCATGCCTGGCTGTCAGCGTCCTTTCTTCGCGGTTATCTGGAGACGGTGGCAGGCTCCTCGATCGTGCCGGCCGATCCGGTTCACGTCCGCCGCCTGCTCGACGCCCTGATCATCGAGAAGGCGGCCTACGAGCTCGAGTATGAGGTGAACAACCGGCCCGACTGGATCAACATCCCGATCCACGGGATAATCAGTGTCCTCGGTTGATACGGTCAGCTCAGGCGGTAGACACGGTCCTGGTAGTCGCGGAGCATGCGCGCCGCGGTGACCTGCGGCCCCAAGGTCGCCCAGGCGTGCCGGATTCGGCCCAAGAACATGGGGTGTGCGGCGTGGTACTCGTTGGCGATGTCCCCGATGGTCCGAAGCATGCAGGAGGACTCCTCACGGTCCCGCTGGTCGGGGTCGGGGGAGTCACTGACAGCGATCTCCCAGCCGTTCTCCCCGTCGTACATCTCCGCCCACCACCCGTCGAGCACCGAGCAGTTCAGCGAGCCGTTGAGGACGGCCTTCTCCCCGCTCGTGCCGGACGCCTCTCTCGGTCTGATCGGGTTGTTCAGCCAGATGTCGGCACCCTGGACCATGGCATGAGCGATCTCCATCTCGTAGTCGGGGATGAAGGTGACCCGCCCGTTGACCAGCCCGCCGGAGGTCGCCTGGACCAATTCGGCCACCAGCCCCTTCCCGGCGGCGTCGGAGGGGTGGGCCTTGCCGGCGAACACGAAGTGCACCGCTCTGTTGTCGTCGGCGAGGAGCTCTTCGAGCATCTCCGGCTGACGCAGCAGGAGAGATGCCCTCTTGTAGGGAGCGAACCTGCGGGCGAAGCCGACGATCAACGCCTCGGGGTCGAGGTCCTCACCCGTCCTGGCGCGGACCAGGTCGGCCAGGATCCGCGAGGATCGTTGCCGGGTCGCGGACAGGAGGTCGTCGTCGATCGCGGTCACCTTCTGCCACGCCTCGGCCTCACCCACGGCCCATCCCCGGCCGAGGGCGGCGTCGAAGATGTCCTGGGTGTGGGTTGCGGTCCACGTCCGGGCGTGCACGCCGTTGGTGACATGGCCGATGTCGTCCCCGAGGCCCACCCCGGCGAAGAGCTTGCGGCTGACCGCACCGTGCAACTCGGAAACCCCGTTGGCCGTGCGCGAGCTGCGCAGGCACAGCGCCGCCATGTTGAACGTCCCACGGTGCACCGGATCCTCTCCGAGCTCCATGAGCGGTCCGAGGGCGATGTTCCAGCTCTCCGCCCACGGTTGCAGATAGGGCCCGATGGTGTCCTCCTCGAACCGGTCGATACCCGCGGGGACCGGGGTGTGGGTGGTGAAAACCAAGCCGTTCTTGACGGTCTCCCTCGCCCGCTCGAAGCCGACGTCACCGATCACGCGGTCGAGCAGCTCGAGGACGATGAACCCGGCATGGCCCTCGTTGAGGTGATGCAACTCGATGTCCCAGCCGATCGAGGCGAGAGCCCGGGCGCTACCGACGCCGAGCACCATCTCCTGTTCGAGCCGGTGCAATGGCGACCCGGAGTAGAGGCGATCGGTAATTTTGCGGTCATCTGCAGTGTTCTCGTCGACATCTGTGTCGAGGACCAGCAGCGGAACCCGGCCGACATCGATGCGCCAGACCCGGGCATGGACCTTCCGACCGGGGAAGGGTATCGAGACCATCACCCCCGTATCGTTGGCTCCCACCCTCTCGGGATCGGTCCGGTCATATCTCTCGGTCTGCTCGCCGCTCTCGATGACCTGGCGGAAGACCCCCTCGCGATAGAAGAGACCAACTCCGGCCAGGGGGACGCCCAGATCGCTTGCGCTCTTGAGGTGGTCTCCCGCCAGGACCCCGAGCCCGCCCGCGTATTGGGGGAGGAGCGAGCTCAGCCCGAACTCCGGTGAGCAGTAGGCGATTCGTGGGTTCTGAGGAAACTCGAGACACGACTCGAGACCCCTGATCTCCTCGTCCAGCGAGCCGGCGAGCTGGTTATCCCGGGCGAGGTCCTCGAGGTCGGCCCGGCTGAGCGCGGCGACGGTCTCGACAGGATGCAGGCCATCCCCGGCGTGGGGCAGGCGGTCGAATAGAGCCCGCGTGGAAGAGCACCAGGTCCAGCGGTAGTTGGCGGCGAGACGCCCCAGATGGGACCGCACCGTTTCGGGACTCAAGTCTGAACTCCTGTCAACGAAGACGGCCATCGAGACCCACTCACTCGATGGCCGGGGGGCGGCCGAGTCTAGGCAGGTGGCTTCCTCACCCCTCAACCAAGGGGTCGAATGCCCGTGACCCGGCATCGGAACGTCTGCCGCAGCCCGGGACGAGGAGCTCACCCCACCAGGAGGGGGACCTCCAATTCCTCGAGCATGAGACCGCCGTGATAGCAGCGGAGACGCTTGTCGAAACCCCTGGGGATCACCGCCTTGCCGGGCGGGGCCAGCAGAATCCGCTGGCCGAGGTGGCCCAACGTCTCCTCGGTGGGGTCCGGGCCGAAAAGGAGAGCGGGATCGACCAACTCACCCTCCACCGACGCCGCCAGTTCGGATATCAGCCCGGGGTCGCCCCAGAGATGGACGCCCCTGGTGTCCCCGGCGAAGCGCAGTGAGTCGAAGCGGGGGTCTCGCACCAGGATCTTGTCGTCTTCGGAGACCTCGATGAGACCGTGGTCGGCGGTCCCCAGCAGCGCCGCCCCGGGGGGCAGACGCCCGGCGATGCCCTCCCACACCCCGGCGGCGGCCTTGATCGCCTCGGTGAACTCGTCTGAGCCCTGGCCGAACATGTGCCCTGCCACGTCGACGAAGGGCACATAGGTGAAGACGAGCCTTCCCGGCTGCGCCGCCAGGCTCACCGTGGCCTCCACCAGGTCGGCTGTGTCCCAGGCCCCTTCGAAGCGCGCCCCCCGGTAGAGCACCCGTGTCAACGGAGTGGTCTGGAAATCGGCGGGTTGGACGGTGATCGGCTCGACACCGGCGGCGCGAAGCCGCTCCCAGAGATTGGGCCGGGGGAGGAGCGATCCGTAGTCGTAACTCACCGGGTTTCCGTTCACGGTCACCCACTTGAGGGTGTTCACCACCTCGCCGAGGTCGGGATACCAGCTCAAATGAGCCACCTGGCCGTGGCGGGACGGGGGGAGCGCGGTGGCCACCGTCGACAATGAGACCGACGTGGTCGAGGGAAAGGGGGCATTGAGCACCGCAGCGAGTGAGGAGCGGAACACCTCCGCCCCGGGATGGGCGAGCTGGGCCATTCCCAACCCATCGAAGAGCACCAGCACGAGAGTGGCGCCGTCGGGGATCGCCGATCGATCGGCCATCCCCGGCGAAGGGGAGCCGCCGATCATGCGCCGCTCGAGCTCGGAGACCAGGTTGACCAGGCTCGAACCGTCGTGCGAAGGCCGTTTTTGCATTGGTGGCAGGCTAGAAGGGGCGACTTCGACGTATCTGCCCCAGTGCGTATACTCGCCCGCGGTCGGTCCCCCAGACACAATGAGGCATGAGCCCATACTTTGAGAGCTACCTGACTGTTGGCGCCTTCGCCGCGCTGGGCGCCGTTCTGGTGTTGGTGATGCTGGGTGTCGCATCTGTGTTGCGGCCGGTCAAGCCGACCAGGGCCAAGCAGATGACTTACGAGTGCGGGGTCGACCCGGTGGGGTCGGGCTGGAGCCAGACCTACGTTCGCTATTACGTGTTCGGCCTGCTGTTCGTGATCTTCGACGTCGAGGCCGTCTTCATCTTCCCGTGGGCGGTGCGAGTCGAGTCCCTGGCGGTGTTCGGTCTGGTCGAGATGGGTGCGTTCATCATCATCCTGTTCCTCGGCCTGGTCTATGCAATCCGCAAGGGAGTGCTGCGGTGGGATTGATCCAGAAGTTCGGGGCCCCCAAGCCGATCTCCTGGCTGCTCAACTGGTCCCGTCAATACTCGCTGTGGCTGTTTCAGTTCGGGTTGGCCTGCTGTGCCATCGAGATGATGGCCGCCTCGGGCCCTCGTTACGACTTCATGCGATTCGGGATCATCCCCCTCCCCGCTTCTCCCCGGCAGGCCGACCTGATGGTGGTGGCCGGCACGGTCACCGACAAGATGGCCCCCTCCGTGAAGCGTCTCTACGACCAGATGCCGGAGCCCAAGTACGTCATCTCCATGGGCTCGTGTGCCAACTGTGGCGGGCCTTATTGGGACTCGTACTCGGTGACCAAGGGGGTCGACCAGATCATCCCCGTCGACGTCTACGTGCCCGGCTGCCCGCCCCGTCCCGAGGCACTGATGGACGGCATCGTGCTCCTCCAACAGCTCATCAAGAACGAAGACCTGAAAGAGAAGTGGAATCAGCGTGACCTCGAGCCCGTCTGAGACCGAAGCGCACCCACTCCAAGAACTGGCCGATCGGGTGGTCGCGGCCGTAGGCGGGACCGCCGACATCCAGTTCGACACGGTGAAGGTCAAGGTCCCGGTCGACTCCTGGGTCGAAGCGCACCGTGTGGCCCGAGACCAGCTCGACCTGGTGTTCTTCTCGTGGCTCTCGGCGATCGACTGGTCCAATGAGGTTGAGGCCGGGGATCCGCTCAAGGAGCAGGTCGAGGAGCGTATCGAGCTTCTCAGTGCCCTCTCCGACCTCGACGATGGCCACCTCGTCATCTTCTCCACCGACCTGTCCAAGGACGACCCCAGAGCACCGACCCTGATCGAGGTCTATGCCGGCGCCAACTGGCACGAGCGGGAGGCCTTTGAGATGTTCGGCATCGATTTCGAGGGTCACCCCAATCTCATCCACCTCTATCTGCCCGACGCATTCGTGGGGAACCCGCTGCGCAAGAGCTTTCCCCTCCTCAGCCGCGAGGTCAAGCCCTGGCCGGGCACGGTCGACGTCGAGGCCATGCCCCATTCGGACGCCGAGGAGCCGTCGACCGAGAACCCCGAGTCATGACGACGATTGACCACGACACGATCCGCCATCTCAGCGAGACCCAGGTCTCGGTGGAGCTGCAGACCGAGGACATGACCCTCAACATCGGGCCGCAGCACCCGTCGACCCACGGCGTGCTCAGACTGGTGGCCCGGGTCGACGGTGAGCGTTGCTTCGATGTGCAGCCGGTCATCGGCTACATGCATCGTGGCTACGAGAAGCTCTCCGAGGTGAGGACATATCCCCAGATCGTCACCATCGTCAACCGCATCGACTGGGTGTCGGGCTACGCCAACGAGATCCCGTTCATCGTCGCCACCGAGAAGCTGATGGAGGTCGAGGTCCCCGAGCGCGCCCAGTACATCCGGCTGATCCTCACCGAGATGGCCCGCATCGCGTCACATCTGGTATTCAACGCCTCCTACCCGTTGGAGCTGGGGGCGGCCACACCTCTCTTCTTCGCCTTGCGCGAGCGGGAGAGAGTCCTCGACCTGCTGGAGAGCGTCACCGGGGGCCGGTTCCATCCCAACTTCAACCGGATCGGCGGGGTCAAGCCCGTCTACGCTGCCGGCTCCGCCACACGCAAGCTCTCCCAGGACCTGCCGGCAGGGTTTCTCCAGGCGACCCGTGATGCCATGGACAAGGTCATGACCGCGGTGGACGAGCTCGAGAGCCTGGTGGCGGGTAACGAGATCATCCTCGCCCGCACCAGGGGTGTCGGCGTGCTCCCTCCCGAGGTGGCGGCCGCCTATGGGGTGTCGGGCCCCAACCTGAGGGCGTCGGGAGTGCCTTTCGATCTTCGGAGGACCCAGGACTACCTCCCTTACGACCGTTTCGACTTCGATGTCGTCACCGGTGAGAACGGCGACTGCTGGGACCGGTGGTCTGTCCGTCTCGGCGAGATCAGGGAGTCGGTCAAGATCATCCAACAGGCCATCGACAGCATCCCCGCGGGTGACCTCCTGGCCAAGGTGCCCAAGATCATCAAGGTCCCCAAGGGCGAGACCTACGTGCGAGCGGAGAACCCCAAGGGGGAGATGGGCTATTACATCGTCTCCGACGGCGCCACCGGCCCCTATCGGCTGAAGATCCGCTCGGCGAGCTTCTCCAACATCTCCATCCTCCCCTGGATCCTCGAGGGGGTGCTGGTGCCCGACATCATCGCCATCATGGGCTCGCTCGACTTCGTGCTCGGGGATGTCGATAGGTGAAGGGGAAACCGTGACACGCGGTGCTAGCTGCGCCCGACCGGCGTCTGTTTGCTCGACGAACTTCGTCAGGAGCGGCGTGGTCAGGGTGGATCCCCGGCCTCGCCCAGAGCATGCAGCCCAGGGGCAATCGAGCAAAGTCGGGCGCCATCATGATGCCTAATTGGGTGGTCGAACTCTTCTCCAACTTCTGGGTCTCCCTCGGGGGGAAGCTGCTTCTCGTGGCTTTGATGATCCCCCTCGTCGGCATGGTCATCGGCTTCGCCGAGATGAAGCTCTCGGCGAAGATGCAGGCCAGGGTGGGCCCCTACTTCGCCGGGGGACGGTGGGGATGGGCCCAGTTGATCGCCGACGGGGTGAAGTTCTTCCAAAAAGAGGACATCATTCCCGACGACGCCGACCGCCCGGTGTTCATGGGCGCCCCGATCCTGGTCCTGGTGGGCACGGTCGCCCTGTTGGTGGTGGTCCCCTTCGGCCCCAACCTGATCTTCCGCGACCTCGACGTGGGCATCTTCTACGCCCTGGCCATCTCCTCGCTCAGCACCATCGGTGTCCTCATGGCGGGGTGGTCGTCGGCCAACAAGTACTCGCTGATCGGAGGGCTGCGCGCCGCCGGCCAGTTGATCGCCTACGAGCTTCCCCTGGTCCTGGCGGTGGTGGGTGCGGTGATCCTGGCGGGGACGATGAGCATGCAGGGCATCGTCCAGGCGCAGATCGACGCCGGCTACCCCTACATCATCTTGCAGTTCGTCGGTTTCGCCATCTTCATGATCGCCACCCTGGCCGAGCTGACCCGGATCCCTTTCGACATGCCCATCGCCGAGTCCGAGCTGGTGATGGGCTACCTCACCGAGTACTCCGGCTTTCGCTTCCTCTTCTTCTTCCTGGCCGAGTTCGCCAACATGTTCACCATGTCGGCGATCGCCGCCACCCTCGTCCTCGGCGGCTACTGGCTGCCCGGGGTGCCCGAAGACGTGCTCGAGTTCGCCGGGCCGATCATCCTCATCGCCAAGGTGTTCTTGCTCGTCTTCGTGATGATCTGGTTCCGCTGGACGTTCCCCCGCTTCCGTGAGGACCAACTGCAACGTCTCGCCTGGATCTGGCTGGTGCCCCTCGCCCTGCTCAACATCGCCGTCACCGCGACTTTGAAGGTGGTCCTCTGATGGCCACGAACCGCAACCGGGTGATCCCGGGGACCGGGATGCTCAAGGGTCTCTGGGTGACCATCTCCACGATGTTCAAGACCATCCTCCTGCCCCACAAGTACCTGGCGACCGTCAACTACCCCAAGGTGAAGGAGACACCGGTGCCCCGGGCCCGTGGTGTCATCGCCCTCGACCAGGAGGCCTGCACGGTCTGCATGCTGTGTGCCCGCTCCTGTCCCGACTGGTGTATCTACATCGAGGGCCACAAGGACGAGATCCCGCCCGACAAGCCCGGTGGCCGGATCAAGGTGCGCAACAAGCTGGACCGGTTCGACATCGATTACGCCCTTTGCATGTACTGCGGGATCTGCGTCGAGGTATGTCCTTTCGACGCCCTCTTCTGGAGCCCTGAGTACGAGTACTCCGAGGCCCACATGGGTGACATGCTCCACGACATGGACCGTCTCCAGGATTGGCTGGCCACCGTTCCCGAGCCGCCGGCATTGGAAAAGTGACAGCTTTGATGGCCAACCGACTTTGCCCTCGCCGATGTTCGGATCCAGGCGTGAGTGCATACTCGTTCCTCTCAGATCAGGCTCAGGCAAACAGACGCCGGTCGGTCGGCTGCTTGCGCACCCACAGCAAGGGAGTCTCGAGTTGACGTTCGCCGACTGGATATCCCAGCCCGTCAACTGGGTGTTCCTCGCCATCGGCCTGGTGGTGCTGTTCACCGGGCTCAGGGTGGTGACGGCCAAGAACGTGGTGCATGCCGCCCTCTATCTGGTGGGGGCCCTTGCCGGGACCGCCGGGTTGTTCCTGCTTCTCTCCGCCGAGTTCGTCGCCTGGGTCCTCGTCTTGGTCTACATAGGAGCTGTCATCGTCCTGTTCCTCTTTGGCATCATGATCACCCGCGCCCCCACCGGGCTCGACGAAGGTCTCGACTCCGACAACAAGGCGTGGCCCTCCTTGTTGTCTGTGGCCCTGTTCGTAGCGATGGGTTGGGGCTCGATCGAGGCGTTTGGGACCGACCAGGTGATCACCACCGGCTCGGCCACTTCGACCGAGCTGCTCGGGGAGTCCCTCCTCGGCCGTTTCGTGGTCCCCTTCGAGGTGGTGTCCTTCGTCCTCCTCGCCGCCCTGATCGGGGGCATCACCATCGCCCGCCGCGACCTGACCCCGATCGAGGAAGAGGAGAGGGCGTCGGTATGAGGGCTCGCAGCACTCGATACCTGGCACCCGGCACATCGCATAGCACCGGAGGTGCGCGGTGATCGTCAACCAGTTCCTCATTCTGGCTGCGGCGTTGTTCGCCCTCGGTGTCTACGGTCTGTTGGTCCGCCGCAACATCGTTCTCATCCTGTTGTCGGTCGAGCTCATGCTCAACGCGGTCAACATCAACCTGGTCGCCTTCGAGTCGATGCTGAACACGCCTGAGGCCGTCGGGCAGGTGTTTGCCATCTTCGTGATCACCGTCGCCGCCGCCGAGGTGGGGATCGGTCTGGCAATCGTCTTGATGATCTTTCGCAACCGCCGCTCCGCAAACGTCGACGATCTCAACCTGATGCGGTGGTAGGAGCAGACTGATGATCGACCGACTCTGCCCTCGCCGAAAGTGGCTCTGATGAGCAATTGGCTGGTTCTCGCCGCTGAAGAAGGTGCTGTCATCGACGCGGCCACCGGTGGCTTCTGGGCAGACACCGCCGGGATCATGCTGGTGACGCCCTTCCTCGCCTTCCTGGCCATCCTCGCCATCGGCAAGCGACTCAAGCACCAAGGTGGCGAGATCGCGGTGGCCGCACTGGGCATCAACCTGATATGGGCCACCGTGCTGTTCGTCATGAACATGACCGGCGGTGTCCTCGACGAGACCACCTTCGAGGTCGGCCGACTGGGTGGCGACCTGGTCTTCGAGCTGGGATGGGTGGTGGACGGTCTCTCGATCATGATGTTCTTCCTGGTCAACTTTGTCGGCCTCCTGGTGTTCATCTACGCACTCGGTTACATGCGCGGAGACGTTCGGGTGCCGTGGTTCTTCGCCGCCTTCTCCCTGTTCGCCGGTTCCATGCTCATCCTGGTGGGCGCTCCCAACCTGGTGCAGATGATCATCGGCTGGGAGGGGGTCGGTCTCGCCTCGTACTTCCTGATCGGGTTCTACTGGGACGACCTCGACAACGTCAGGGCGGGCAACAAGGCCTTCCTCACCAACCGGGTGGCCGACATCGGCCTCATCCTGGGGACGGTCATCATCGGTGTCACCCTGGGCTCCTTCGACTTCTCAACCCTGGCCGAGGCCGCTGCCGAGCATGCCGAAGCCCTGAGTGCGGTGGCTTTCACCGGTGGTCTGCTCCTGTTCCTCGGCGCGATGGGCAAGAGCGCCCAGTTCCCGTTTCACATATGGCTCCCCGACGCCATGGCCGGCCCCACGCCGGTGTCGGCGCTGATGCACGCCGCCACCATGGTGACCGCGGGGGTCTACCTGATGGCCAGGGTGTTCCCCCTCTTCCAGAATCTCGCCCAGGACACCAGGGTGTGGATGGTGGCCATCGGCGCCATCACCCTGTTCGCCATCGGGCTGCTCGCCCTCGTCGCCAATGACATCAAGCGAGTGCTCGCCTACTCGACGGTGTCCCAGCTCGGTTACATGATGACCGCGGTGGCCGCCGGCGGCTACACCGCCGGTCTGTTCCATCTCTTCACCCACGCCTTCTTCAAAGCACTTCTCTTTCTCGGGGCGGGCTCGGTGATCCATGCCGTCCACTCCAACAACATGAGTGACATGGGTGGGCTGCGCAAGCCCATGCCCACCACCTTCTGGACTTTCGTCGTCGGGTCTCTCGCCCTCGCCGGGATCTTCCCGCTGGCCGGGTTCTGGTCCAAGGACGAGATCCTGGCGACTCTCGGCTTCGAGGGATACAACGCGGTGATGTGGATTGCCATCGCCGGCGCCTTCGTTACCGCCTTCTACATGACCCGCGCCGTCGCCCTCACCTTCTTCGGGACCTACAAGGGACATGGCGAGCCACACGAGTCGCCCCGGATCATGACCGGGCCGTTGATCGGGCTGGCGATCCCGTCGATCCTCTTCGGGCTGCTCAACATCCCCGGGCTCTCCTGGCCCGGCATCGGCAACTTCACCGAGTGGCTCGGGGTCAGGGTGGTGGCGATGGGCGACCACCATGCCGAGGGAATCGACTTCGCTCTCGCCGCCATCGGTCTGGCGGCGGCGCTGGCCGGTATCGCCGTCGGCTGGCTCATCTACGGCAAGGACCATGAGACCCAAGAGCAACGCGACCGCTTCAAGGTGCCCGCTCTCTACCCCTTGCTCCGTCGCAACTACTACATCGACGACGCCGCCCTCGGGGTGGTGGGGGTCACCGCCGGTCCGCTCGCCAGGTTCGTCGACTGGACCAACAACTACATCATCGATGGAATTGTCAACATCGTAGGCGGGCTCACCAAGGCCCTAGGGGGTCTGGTCTACAACGGTCTCGACCAGCTCGGTGTCGACGGTGTCTTCAACGGGCTGTCGGCCGCGGCCGACAGCGCCGGCTCGGCGCTGCGCAAGATGCAGACCGGCCGTGTGCAGCAGTACGCATCGGGCTTCGTGGCCGGGGCGTTGATCCTCGTCGTCTTGTTCGTGTTTGTGATCTAAGGAGAGGCTGAGAGCAATGGAATGGTTAGAGACCTGGGGACTGACGATCACCGTCTTTCTGCCGGTGGCGGGTGCCCTACTCCTCGGGTTCATCAACCGGGACAACGAGAACGCCCTCAAGCGCACGGCTCTGGCCGTGGTCGTGCTGGCGTTCGCCGCCTCTGTTGCGGTAGTCGCCGGGTTCGAATTCGGCGGTGGCCCCTACAACACCTATCAGTTCGAGGTCAACCAGACCTGGATCGGCGCGATCAACGCCAACTACCACGTCGGGGTGGACGGGATCAGCCTCCCCCTCCTCGTGCTCTCCACCTTCGTGATGACCCTCGCGGTGATCTACTCGTGGAACCACTGGGAGGAGCCGAAGAACCCCAAGGCGTTCCTCATACTCATGCTCATCCTGGCCACCGGGCTGAACGGCACCTTCGTCGCCCTCGACCTGGTCCTCTTCTTCATCTTCTTCGAGATCGTGCTGCTCCCGATGTACTTCATGATCGGGATCTGGGGTGACAAGACGCCGCGGGACGTGCCCGGTTTCTCGAAGCCGTTCGAGACCCGGCTCTACGCTGCGATCAAGTTCTTCCTATTCACCTTGTTCGGCTCGGCGTTCATGCTGTTGGGATTCCTCGCCCTCTACTTCGAGTCGGGCGACTCCCGCTTCGGCAACACATTCGACATTCCCCAGCTCACCCAACTGGGTGCCGAAGGTGCGTTCACCGGGGATTTCGCCTTTTTCGTCTTCGGGGCGATGTTCCTCGGATTCGCGGTCAAGGTCCCGATGTGGCCGCTACACACCTGGCTGCCCGACGCCCACACCGCCGCCCCCACCGTGGGCTCGGTGTTGCTGGCGGCCATCATGCTGAAGCTGGGCTCTTACGGGTTCATCAGGATCTCGCTGCCGATACTTCCCGAGGAGGCGGTCACCTGGGCTCCGTTCATCGCCATCCTCGCCGTCATCGGGATCATCTACGGGTCGTTGGCCTGTCTCGCCCAGACCGACATGAAACGGCTCATCGCCTTCTCCTCGGTAGGCCACATGGGATTCGTGATGCTGGGCATCGCCACCATGACCGACATCGGGATCAACGCCTCCATCATCGGGATGGTGGCCCATGGCCTGATCACCGGGCTGCTCTTCTTCCTTGCCGGGTCGATGTCGCATCGCTACCACACCAGGGAGATGGCCCGTCTCGGGGGGAACATCAAGCTGATGCCGGTGATGGGCGGGATCTTCGCCTTCACCGCCATGGCCTCCTTGGGCCTGCCCGGTCTCGCCGGGTTCTGGGGGGAGTTCATGTCGCTGGTCTCGGCGTACAACCCACTCGACGGACTGTCGCTGGGGGTGTTTCGCACGGCGATGGTGCTCGGGGCGATCGGCACTGTGCTCACCGCCGGTTATATGCTGTTGATGCTGCAGCGGGTCAACCTCGGTGAGCCCAGCACCGAATGGGAGGGCCACGAGTTCCACGACGTCGACCGTTTCGAGCTCACCGCGTGGGTTCCGCTGATCATCCTGATCGTGATCATCGGGTTCTATCCCAGGGTGATATTCGACACCACTACGGACGCGGTGACCTCACTGGTCGACATGGCCTTCGGCACCGAGACCACCGCTTCGCTCCCCACCCTGGCCAGGGGCGGCTGACGGGTGCCGTTCGAGATCGACTATCTGGCGCTCGCTCCCGAGCTGATCATCGTCGGGACGCTGATCCTCGTACTTGTGCTCGATCTCATCCTGCCCCGTCCCCAAAAGTACTGGACGGCGACGGTGGCGGTAGCCGGCACCGCCCTCGCCCTGCTCCCCTTGGGGCTATTGGCCTTGAACGACGAGACCATCTCGATGTTCGACGGCTCGTACGTGGTCGACGACTTCGCCCTGGTCCTCAAGGGCCTGTTCCTGGTGGCGGCGTACCTCGTCTTCCTCATGTCGCACCACTACATCGAGTCCGAGCGCTACTACCAGGGCGAGTACTACTTCTTGTTGCTGGCTTCGGTCCTCGGCTCGCTGGTGATGGCCTCCTCACGCGACCTGATCGTGCTCTTCATCGGTCTCGAGCTGGTCACCGGGCCCCTCTTCCTCCTCGCCGGGTGGCGGAAGGGGGATGTGAAGTCGAACGAGGCGTCGATGAAGTACTTCATCCTCGGGGTGTTGTCGACCGCGATCCTGTTGTACGGGATGTCACTCGTGTTCGGGCTCACCGGCGAGGTGAGCTTCGCCGGTATCGCCGCGGCCACCGCCGGCATGAGCGATGAGCCGGCGCTGGTCATGGCGATCCTGTTCATGATGGTTGGCTTCGGGTTCAAGATCGCGGCCGTGCCCTTCCACTTCTGGGCCCCCGACACCTACGAAGGGGCCCCCACCCCGATCAGTGCATACCTCTCGGTCAACTCCAAGGCGGCCGGTTTCGTGGCGATGCTCATCGTGATGTACCAGGCACTGCCCGGTGCCTCCGACGTCTGGGCCCCCATCCTGTGGCTGCTGGCCGCGCTGTCCATGACCATCGGGAACCTCTCGGCGTTGCGTCAGACCAACATCGTCAGGTTGCTCGCCTACTCCTCGGTGGCACAGGCCGGGTTCATGTTGGTGCCGTTTGCCGCGGCGGCGGTGGCCGGGGCCGACCTGCAACAGGCGTTCGGCGCCACCCTCATCTACCTGGTCATCTACGCAGTGATGAACCTGGGCGCGTTCGCCGTCGTCATCGCGGGGGCCCGCAAGACCGCCTCGGGGGAGCTCTCACGGTGGGCGGGTCTGGCCCGGGTCGATCCCATCCTCGGGGTGTTGACCGCGGTGTTCTTCTTCAGCCTCGCCGGGATCCCGCCGCTCGCCGGCTGGTTCGCCAAGTTCGAGATGTTCCGCTCGGTGATCATCGCCGATCCGGGCACCATCTCCCTTGCCGTCATCGCCGCAGTGAACACGGTGATCGCCCTCTACTACTACGCCAAGGTGGTCAAGAGTGTGTGGCTCGACGACCCGGTTGGGGAGTTCCCCGGCGATGCAGCGGCTGCTCCCGCCGGCTCGCTCCGGCTGGCCCTCGGGGTCGCGGTCGCCCTCACCGTGGCGATCGGCGTCTACCCGAGCATGGCCGCGTTCGTGAGAGACGCGGCCCAGGTCCTCGCCACCGGGGGCTGACCGCGCCCTCAGGCCCGGGTGACCCGGCTCCGGCGCGCCGCCCGGTACTCGCGGTCCAGCAACGACCAGAGGGTGTGGTCCACCCAGTTGCCCCGAATCAACAACTCCTCGCGGAGGATGCCCTCCCTCGTGAAGCCCAGCTTCTCGGCCACCCGGTCGGAGGCGTCGTTTCCCACGGCGATGCGGAGGACCACCTTGTGGTAGCCCAACGAGTTGAAGGCCTCGTCGAGGAGCAACCCCACCGCCTCGGTGCACACCCCCCGGCTGGTCTCGTCGGAGCGGACCCAGTAACCCACTTCGGCGATCTTGCCCAGCTTGGAGACCGTCCAGAACGAGATGTTGCCGAGGTGGCGTCTCGGGTCGTCTTTGTTCCTGATCGAATAGTCCCAGGCCCTCTCCTCTTTCCAGGCCTGGAGCGACTCGCGGATGAAGGCCGCGGTGTCCGAAGGCGTGTAGTCGAGCCTCGCCCAAGGGAGCCACTGGTTCAGATCGGGTAGCGACGCCCGGATGGCGTCGTCGAGCGTGGGCGCATCGCGACGGGTGAAACGCTGAAGCGTCAGCCTCTCATTCTCCAGTAGCGGCCGTGGCACCGGGTCAGGCTACAGGCGGGCTTAATCTTGACGACATGTGGGATCGACTCAATCTGCTCGACAGTCATCCCGAACCGGGCGACCGGCCAATGGCCGCGGTCCTGGCGCCCCTATTCGAGGACGAGTCGGGCGAGGTCAGAGTGGTGTTGACCAAGAGGCCGGACACGATGCCCACCCATGCCGGCCACATCTCTTTCCCGGGCGGAAGACCCGACCCGGGGGACCGTGGCCCGGTGGAGACCGCGATCCGCGAGGCCAGAGAGGAGGTCGGCATCGACGAGCACCAGGTCGAAGTGCTCGGCTTCTTGGCGCCGATCGACACCGTCGAGTTCACATTGCTGGTCGTCCCGGTGGTGGCGCGCATTGCCACCCCGCTCGGCCTGGTCCCCTCCGAACGGGAGGTGGCGAAGATCTACACGCCGCTGCTCGCCGATCTCGCCGACGAGTCCAACTGGTGGCACTTACCTTGGAACGGTTGGAAGGTCTGGTACTACGACCTCGAGGGTGACACTCTCTGGGGCGCCACCGCCCGCATGGTGCGCCAAATGCTCGGTCTCGACGAATAGGCCAATCGGCCCCTATGCGTCGGGCTCACTTCTGACGAAGTTCAAACGTGAGATCAAGCGCCCATGTGGCGGCGCGACAGCGGTTCCATCGCTATGTGGCTGTGCTCCTGGCGACGACGTTGCCGTTTGTGGCCGTCGTCGAGTACGCACGCGCCCAGGAAGGCGGGACGGCTGCTCTGGCCCGGCTGGTCGGTCCGTTGGTGTTCATGATTTGGGCAATCGTGGTCGCCAGGTCGGCGGAGCCCAGGGCGGTACATCTCGTCCTCGGTGCGATGGGCTTCATCGGTTCCCTGGTCATCATCGAGTCGCTCTTCGCCGCCGACGTGACCTCGTTCGACTTTGGCACGGCCTACGGCTTGATGATGTTGTTCGCGGTCCTTGCCGGCACCCTGTCGATAGGCAGCAGGCTGGTCTGGGCGGGGGGTCTGGCCTCCTGCATCGCGGCCTGGGTCATCACCGTCGGGGTCCTCACCGGCGACCCGATCGATGCGATGGGGGTCAGGGTCGTCGTCGCGGTCGCCGGGGTCATCTTCACCACTGCTCTCGTCGCCGAGCTCTACGACCAGCTGACCTCGGCAATCCGGGCCTACGACCGATCGCGACGTCTCCAGGATGCCGTGGCGCGGTGCTCGGAAGCACTGTTGGTCCATCCCGACTCGTTCGCTCTCCACGAGGCGGTTCGGGCGATGTTCGAGGCCACCGACGCCGACTACGCATACGTCGATCGCACCATCGACATGGGGGACGGTCTCGGTTGGGAGATCGTCGCCAGTGCCTCCGCCCATGGAGACGAGACCGGAAACGGATGGCGGGTCGGTCGATACACCTCGATCCCGACCACATTCGAGACGCTCCGCCTGGGCAAGGCCTCCGTCATCCACACCAGCGATCTGATCGGGGCCGAACGCGAGCTCTATGAACGAGATGACATTCTCTCCGAGTTATGCGTGCCCATCTTCATCGGTGAGGAGTTCAGGGGAACCATCGGCTTCGTCGAGTACACCAAGGAGCGAAGTTGGTCCTACGACGAGATTCAGACCCTGTGGCGGGCCGCAGACATGGTGGGAGCCTATTGGCGACGACAAGACGACGCCGAGGCCCTGCGGGCCTCCAACGACTCCAAGGACAAGCTCCTGGCGTCGGTGTCTCACGAGATCAGGACCCCGCTCACCGCGATCGTGGGGCTTTCGGAAGAGATCGTCTCCAGTGGGGCCACGATGAAGGGGGACGAGCTCGACGAGCTCTGTGGGATCATCGCAGTTCAGAGCCGGGAGCTGGCCGAGCTGGTCGAGGACCTGTTGGTGGCCTCAAGGGCCGATTTCGGCAACCTCTCGATCCGCGCCGAGACCATCGATCTGCGCGATCAGGTCGAGCGAGTGCTCGAAGGGCTGCGTGAGTCGACCCATGACCAGAAGACGGTCAGGTTCGAGACGCAAGCCTTGACCGCCTGGGCCGATCCGCTCAGGGTCCGCCAGGTCATCCGCAACCTGGTCACCAACGCCATCAAGTACGGTGGTGACCAGATCATCGTCACCATCCGTGAGAACGCCGACATGGCGACGGTGGTGGTGACCGACAACGGGACAGGGGTGGCGGAGAACGAGGCCAAGCTGATCTTCGAGCGGTACTACCGGAGCGCCCAGTCGCCCACCCAGCCTGGTTCAGTTGGCATCGGCCTCGCTGTCTCCAGACAACTCGCCGAGATGATGGATGGCACGCTCACCTATGTTTCGCGCGATGGACAGCACCATTTCGAGCTCGCTCTCCCACTGGCCTCGAATACCGCAGACGTGCTCGTCCCAGAGCCCGTCTGATTCGCCGCCGTCCCACGATTGCGTACAATTCTGCGTGGGGCTATGAGTTCTTCCGCTCTCAGACGACGTATCTTGATTGGTGCGGCAATTGCCGCATTTGTGGTGCTCACCGGGGGGGTCCTGTTCGTCCTCTCGACGTGGGACGAGGTCAATCGGGTCACCATCGATCGCCCGGATCCCGACGATTCAGGGGGCCCGGTTGCCCAGGAGGACGATACGCCCGACGACAGTGACGAGGCGGTGGCGCAGCCGACATTCGACCCTGATCGAAAGGTGTTCCTGCTCGTTGGATCCGACTCGAGGGAGGACCTCGACGACATCGAGGGCTTCGGCGAGTTCGACGGCAACCGCGCCGACGTCGTCATGATCTTGTTCAAGGACGGGTTCAAGACCGGGCTCTTGTCCCTTCCCCGTGACCTCTTGGTGGATAACCGGTGTGAAGGTGGCGAGGACCGACTCAGCGCCATGCTGGAGGGTTGCCGCATCATGAATGGCGCCACCCTGCTGACACTGACCGTCGAACAGCTCATAGGCCAGACCATCGACCACTTTGCCCTCGTCGACCTCGCCGGGTTCCCCGAGGCCGTCGACGCGGTGGGGGGCTATGAGATCTGCGTGGAGCGGCCGGTGCGTGATCAGCGGGCGAAACTCGAGCTGGCAGCGGGGTGCATCCTCGCCACCGGCGAGCAGACCCTGGCCTGGATGCGGTCGCGTCGCACCCAGGAGCTGACCGAGGATGGCTGGCGCGTCATGCCCGGAGTCAACGACCTGGTGAGGAATGAGCGCCAGAGGTCGTTTCTCATCGACATGATGGGGCGGTTCGCCGACCTGACCAGTCCTCAGGACATGGCAGCTGCCGGCCAGGCGGTGGCACCGTTCGTCACGGTCGACTCCGAGCTCAGTCTCGTCGATGCCGTGAATCTGGCTTGGACCCTGCGCGGTCTCGGATCGGGCTCGATCGTGGAGCTGGAGGTGCCTGTCTATGACGCCACAACAGAGACCGGCGCGGCAGTGCTCCTCCCCTCTGAGCCCATCGACGAGCTGGTCGCCGAGTTCCTGTCGGCGACTGCTACCGACAGGGGCGTCGTCCTCGGCGCGACCGGCTAATGAGCGTCGCCGGACTGGTCGCATATCAGCAGAGGTATCTGGATTCACAGCGGGTCACCGCTTGATGAGGACCGTCCCGAGTAATACGCTGTGGGCGTGATGCACGATCTCAACGACGCGTGGTGGTCCTCCGTCTAGCGGACGACTCTCACCTGCCATGATGTCGCCGCCGGGCTCCCCGGCGGCTTTTTGTTTGAACGAGGATCGAAATGACAGATCGAAAACGTGTCTTCTCGGGGATGCAACCCACCGGAGGCGGGGCCCATGTGGGCAACCTGATCGGTGCCTTCAGCAACTGGGTGGGGATGCAGGAGGACTACGACACCATCTACTGCGTCGTCGACCTCCACGCCATGTCCACCCCTTACCTGCCGGCCGAGCTGTCCGAGTCCCGGGTCTCGATTGCCAAGATGATCCTCGCCGCCGGCGTCGACCCCCAACGGTCCTTGCTCTACTACCAGTCGGAGGTGCCCCAGCACACCGAGCTCTGCTGGATCGTCGGCACCCTCGCCGGGGTGGGCCAGCTGCAGCGGATGTCACAGTTCAAGGAGAAGTCGGACCGCTCCGGACAGGGGTTCGGGCTCCTCGCCTACCCGGTGCTCCAGGCGGCCGACATCCTCATCCACCGGGTGCACGCGGTGCCGGTGGGTGACGATCAGACCCAGCACCTCGAGCTGACCCGCGACCTGGCCGAACGGTTCAACAGCCGTTTTGGCGATGTCTTCCCGGTCCCGGAGCGGATCACGCCCGAGATCGGCGCCCGGGTGATGTCCCTCCAGGACCCAATGGTCAAGATGTCCAAGTCCGACCCCAACTCGAAGGCCACCGTCTACCTGACTGACACGACAGACGAGATCATGAAGAAGGTGAGATCGGCGGTCACCGACACCGGCACCGAGGTCGCCTACGACTGGGAGGGCAAGCCCGGGATCTCCAACCTGTTGGAGATCTTCTCCTATTTCAGTGGCCGTCCCATCGACGATCTGGTCGCCGAGTACGGCTCGGGTGGCTACGGGACCTTCAAGACCGCGGTGGCCGAGGCCGTCGCCGACGGGATCAAGCCGATTCGCGAGGCATACGAGGGCCTGTCGGACGCCGAAGTGTTCCGGGTGATGGCCGACAGCGCGGCGCGGGCACGGTCCTCCGCCGAGGCCACCATGGCCCAGGTCAGGCAAGCGGTCGGTCTCGTCTGACGCGAGCAGAGGGGTCAGGCGGCCTGTTCGAGCAGCTCGGAGGGGAGGAGGAGGACCAGCGCCGCCAGGAGATTCCAGCCGGAGTGGATGAAGATCGCCGGCCCGAGACGCCCCTGTCGCTCGGTCACCCAGGCGAGGAGCAGACCGAGGATGAAGATCGGCGGCAACACCACCACCGCCGACTGCCAGAGACGGTCGAAATCGAGGCCGTCGAAGTGGATCAAGGCGAAGACGGCGGCGCTGACGACAATCGCAAACCTTCTCCCCCGGGGCTGGAGTGCCCTCAACAGCACGCCGCGATACACCAGCTCCTCGGTGATCGGTGTCATAACCACCGCCAAAGTGACCAGAGCCATTCTGAGGAGGACGGTGTCCGCCTCGGCGAAGATGTCGATGATCACCTGTGGGGGACCGCCGTCGGGGAGCAGCAAGTTGCTGATGGGGAGCATCACCAGGGCGAGGGCGATCTGGGCGAGGAGCCCGATCCCGATGTAGGTGACGTCTCGGCTCCGGACGCTGAACCCGATACCCGGATCGTCCTTGTGTTGGGAGAGCAGCCAGAAGACGACGAGGATCCCGAGGTAATGGCCGATCAAGCCGACGATGATCAGCCAGTCGTCGACTTCGAGGGCGAGACCGGTGACGGTGAAGACCGCGCTCCCCATCAAGCCACCCAGCCAGACCAAGACGAAATCGACCACCGACCAAGATCTAGGCACCGGGAGTGAGCCTACAACTGCGATCACCCGGGCCACTGTTACCCTGCGAGACCACCAGCGCTGGACAAGGATCGGCAAATGGAAATCGACATCGGCATCGGCAAGTCGGGTCGGCAGGCCTTCGGCTTCGACGACATCGCAATCGTCCCTTCTCGTCGCACCCGCGACCCCGACGACGTCGACATCTCCTGGCAGCTCGACGCTTTCACGTTCGAACTCCCGATGATGGGCTCGGCGATGGACTCTGCGATCAGTCCCGAGACCGCGGTGACCATCGGCCGTCTCGGTGGCCTGGCCGTCCTCAACCTCGAGGGTCTGTGGACCAGATATGACGACCCGCTGCCGTATTACGAGGAGATAGCAGAGCTCCCCGACGAGAAGGCCACCCGTCGGATGCAGGAGATCTATCTCGAGCCGGTCAAGCCGGAGTTGATCACCGCGCGCGTCGCAGAGGTCGAGTCTTCCGGCGTGGTCACCGCCGCCAGCCTCACCCCCCAGAAGGTTCGTGACTGGGCACCCAAGGCGCTGGACGGGGGCCTCGACATCCTGGTCATCCAGGGGACGGTGGTCTCCGCCGAGCACGTGTCGAGTCGTGAAGAGCCTCTGAACCTCAAGGAATACATCGCCGACTGCCCGGTGCCGGTCATCGTCGGGGGATGCGCCAGCTACTCCACCGCCCTCCATCTCATGCGGACCGGGGCCGTCGGTGTCCTGGTCGGAGTGGGCCCGGGTGCGGCGTGCACCACCCGTGGGGTCCTTGGCGTCGGCGTGCCACAGGCAACGGCTATCGCCGATGCCGCCGGGGCACGGATGCGCTATTTGGACGAGACCGGGAGGTACGTCCACGTGATCGCCGATGGTGGGATGCGCACCGGTGGTGACGTCTCCAAGGCCATTGCCTGTGGGGCCGATGCGGTGATGATCGGATCACCACTGGCCTCGGCCACCGAGGCTCCCGGCAAGGGCTATCACTGGGGCATGGCGACCTTCCACCCCACGCTGCCCAGAGGGGCGCGCGTCAGGGTGGGCGACCGGGGGACTCTCCAGGAGATCATGGTGGGCCCCGCTCACGAGAACGATGGCAGGCGCAACCTGTTCGGCGGCCTCCAGGTGTCGATGGCCACCACGGGCTACTCCGACGTGAAGGAGTTCCAGAAGGCCGAGGTCATGATCGCCCCGTCGCTGCAAACCGAGGGCAAGTCGCTGCAACGGTCCCAAAAAGTCGGGATGGGATGACGCCGGGGGGAGACGAGCCCACCGTCCTGGTCGTCGACTTCGGCGCCCAGTATGCCCAGCTGATAGCCCGAAGAGTCCGCGAGGCACACGTTCGCTCCGAGATCGTTGCCCGCACCATCAGCGCCGCCGAGGTCAAGGAGAGACGCCCCGTCGGATTGATCCTCTCCGGTGGCCCCGCCTCGGTCTACGCCGAAGACGCTTACCGGATGGACGAGGACATCCTCGGACTGGGGATACCGACTCTCGGGATCTGTTACGGCCATCAGCTGCTCGCCGATCTCGCCGGTGGGGAGGTGGCCAACACCGGCGACGCCGAATACGGCAACACCTCCCTCGAAGTGGTGGCCGACTCCGTGCTCATGGCCGACCTGCCGCCCAGTCAGCAGGTGTGGATGTCACACCGCGATCAGGTGACCAAGGCGCCACCCGGATTCACCCGGGTTGCCACATCGGAGGGAGCGGCGGTGGCGGCCATGGAAGACCCCGAGCGAGGTCTCTACGGGGTCCAGTTCCACCCCGAGGTGGCCCACACCCCCCGGGGCGAGGAGATACTGAAGCGATTCCTCTATGACGTCTGTGGCGCCATCCCCACCTGGACCTCGCACTCGATCATCGAGACCCAGGTGATGGCCATACGAGAACAGGTCGGGAATGCCCGGGTCATCTGCGGCCTCTCGGGGGGTGTCGACTCCGGGGTAGCCGCCGCCCTGGTCGCCGAGGCCATCGGAGACCAGCTCACCTGCATATTCGTCGACCACGGTCTGCTCCGAGCCGACGAGGCCACCCAGGTGGAGGAGACGTTTCGCTCCCATTTCGACGTCGATTTGGTCCACGTCAAGGCCGCCGATCGCTTTCTCGAGCAACTCCAGGGCGTCACCGACCCCGAGGAGAAGCGCAAGATCATCGGAGAGACTTTCATCCGCGTCTTCGAGGAGGCCGCCACCTCGGTCGGGAGCGCCGGCTACCTGGTCCAGGGGACCCTCTACCCCGATGTCATCGAGTCGGGCTCGGGCTCGGCGGCGATCATCAAGACCCATCACAACGTGGGCGGACTGCCCGACGACATGTCTCTCGAGTTGATCGAGCCGCTCCGCGACCTGTTCAAGGACGAGGTGCGTGCCGTCGGTGAGGAGCTGGGGCTTCCCGAGGAGATCGTCTGGCGCCAGCCCTTCCCCGGACCGGGGCTGGCGGTGCGGGTGATCGGAGAGGTGACTCTGGACCGTCTCGAGCTGCTCCGCGCCGCCGACTCGATCATCCTCGAGGAGATAAGACGCGCCGGTCTCTACCGTGAGATCTGGCAGGCGTTTGGGGTGCTCCCCGCCATCAAGACCGTCGGTGTCCAGGGTGACGGCCGGACCTATGCCTACCCGCTGATCGTCCGGGCTGTCACCTCCGAAGATGCCATGACGGCCGATTGGGCCCGCATCCCATACGACGTGCTCGAGAAGATCTCGTCTCGGATAATGAACGAAGTGCCGGGAATCAACCGTGTCGCATACGACATCTCGTCCAAGCCGCCGGCGACCATCGAGTGGGAGTGACTTAGGGCCGCCCATCACTCAAGGCCAGGCCTACATCCTGCCGATACACACAGTGTTGGCGAGGGATAGTCCAATTGGATCCGAACACCCCTGAACTCACCCGCATCTTCCGGGAGGAGCTGGATGAACGCACGCGTCGTCTGGTCGCTGGCGCACGCGCCCTCGCCGAAGGGGAGCTGAGGGCGAACTCGGTGGCCGATCTCATCCGAGATGCCCACACCATCAAGGGCTCGGCCGGGATGCTCGGCTACGAGCTTATCAGGGACGGTGCCGGCCGTCTCGAGGAGATGTGGCGACTGGTGTTGGAGGGTGGGGCCCCCAGCCGGGAGCAGGTGGTGGCGATGGAAGCCCTCGCCGGGCGTCTCGGCTCTGCCGTCGACACCGCTCGAGACCCCGAGCTGCTCGCCCTTCTCGGCCGTCTCGACACCCCCGGGGACGAGGGTGAGACTCAACCGACCGTGTTTCCCCTGCGGGGCCCTGACGTGGGGAGTCTCGGCGGTTTGCTCACCTCGGTCTCGGAGTCACTGCTGGCCGGCGCCACCAGGGTGGACACCTCCGATCTCTACAAGCTGATCAACCGCATAGTCGAGGTGGCACTCGATGCCGAGGCCATTTCCGACCTCTCCCTGGTCTCGATCGAGGGAGCGGACCCAGAGTTGTTCCGCCGCACCTGGAGATCCCAGCTGGCCTCGCTCAGCGAGTCGATCACCGACATACAGACCCAGGCGGTCTCACTGGCCAACGTCTCGTTCTTCGAGGCGGTGTCGACTTTTCCCCAATTCGTGCGTTACCTGGGGCGGCGCTCCGCCAAGGACGTCCGCTTCGAGCTCACCGGTCACGATGTCCAGCTCGACCGTCAGATAGTCGATCTGATCCGGGAGCCGCTGCGCCATCTCCTCGTCAATGCAGTCGACCACGGGATCGAGCCTGCCGCGGTCCGGGTCCAGTCCGGCAAGCCGGCCACCGGCACCATTCGGGTCTCGGTCCGGGTCGTCGACGAACGGGTCGAGGTCTCGGTGACCGACGACGGGGCAGGTGTCGACTGGGGCAGGGTGGCCGAGGTGGCCCACCAGGCCGGGATGACGGTGACGCCCCCCGACCTATCGCCCCTTCTCTTCCATCCCGGGTTCTCCACCCTCGCCCAGCCGACCGAGTTCTCCGGGGCAGGGGACGGTTTGTCGGAGGCCGCCGAGGCCGTCACCCACGTCCACGGCGCGGTGTCTCTCGACTCGGAGGCGGGCAAGGGGGCGACGGTGACGTTGACCCTGCCCTTCTCCATGGTGCTCCAGAACGTGGTGGTCGTCGCCGAGGGCGATGAGTTCTGGGGCATTCCCGAAGCATCGGTCGAGGCTTCGATGCCGCTCTCCACTGCCGAGTTCACCACCACGAGCAACGGGCGCGAGGTCAGGTTCGAGAGCGCCGCCGTCCCCGTGCTCCCCCTGTCGAGCGCGGTCGGAGC
Source organism: Acidimicrobiia bacterium (assembly GCA_035512955.1). Classification (GTDB taxonomy): domain Bacteria; phylum Actinomycetota; class Acidimicrobiia; order Spongiisociales; family ZC4RG35; genus JANQRA01. The sequence continues at coordinate 37,836 of DATKCZ010000027.1, read as the reverse complement.
CGAGGAGCCGTCCGATGTCTCCGAGTTGCTCGTGGTGAACACCAGGTCGGGGCTCGTGGCGGTGACGGTCAGTGAGATCATCGACCGTCGCCGGGTGGCCGTGAAGAACCTCGGCCCGATCATCGAGGGCAACGGGGCGATCAAAGGGGCGGCTCTTCTCGGCGGCGGCCAGGTGCTGGTGGTGCTCGATCCCGACTTCTTGGGAATCGTCGCCCGCAATCGCCCCCACCTGATCGATGATCGGCCCAGGATCCTGGTCGTCGACGACTCCGCGGGAGTGCGTCAGCTCCTCTCGGCGACGCTCAGCGGCGCAGGGTTCGAGGTCGAGGTGGCGAGCGGCGCCCGGGAGGCCATGCTGGCGATGGCACGAGACAACTTCAGCGCCATGGTGGTGGACTACTCCATGCCCAGGTCCAACGGTGTGGAGTTGGTGCGGGCGATGCGGGCCGCCGACGTCCGCATCCCGATCGTGATGGTCTCAGGGGTGGCTACTCAGCAGGAGAAGGACGCCGCCTGGCAGGTGGGCGTGGACGCCTATCTGGACAAGTTCGATCTCCGTCAGGGGGTTCTCACCAAGACCTTGAAGCGGCTGATCGGTCTCGACGACGCCAACACCGCCTGACCCGAAACCGTCGACAGAACGGTTTCAGGGGGTCGGAAGGGGCGCCGATAACAGCCAGGGATGCCTGAACTGCCCCGTCTCGACGAGCTCCTGATGATCCTGCCGGCCGTGGTCGGCCTGGTCACGGTGTTTTGGGCATGGCGCATCACCGCGCACGGACGAGAGCGGGAGCGTGAGGTCCGTCGGCTCTCCGAAGAGGCGCACACCATCAAGAACGACTTCGTCGCCCTGGTCAGCCATGAGCTGCGCACTCCTCTCACCTCCATCGCAGGCTTCTCCGACACCCTGGTCGAGTCCTGGCAGGACCTCCCGGCCGAGGAGGTCGACGAGTTCATATCGATCATCCACAGACAGGCGATCTATCTGGGCGATCTCGTCGAGGACGTTCTCGTCATCCCACGTCTGGAGGCCAATCGCCTCAGTCTCGACCCCGACCTGTTCGATCTCGGGGAGCTCATCGAAGACGTCGCCCAGATGGTCTTCCCCAACGGCGGGCGCAAGTCGTCCCTCGTCTCGCTGCCCGACGGGGTGAGGGTCTTCGCCGACCGGCGCCGGGTGCACCAGGTGATCCGCAACGTCATGGAGAACGCCCGCAAGTACGGGGGAGATCAGATCCTGGTCGAAGGGTTCGTGCTCGGCGACCAGTACCTCATCATCGTCTCCGACAACGGCCCGGGAGTCCCCGACAAGGAGACCCAGAAGGTCTTCGAGGACTTCGAGCAGCTCTCGAAAGGTGATGCCCGGGACTCCAGTGGCATGGGTCTGGGCCTCCCCATCGCACGACGACTGGCCCGGGCCATGGGGGGCGATGTCTGGTATGAGCGCCGCTTCCCCACCGGAGCCCGCTTCTGTTACTCGCTGCCTCTCAACCGCCGGACCGTCCTCGTCGACGACGGGCCCCATCGCGAGGTCCTCCCCGAGGAGCAGGTCAGGGTGGAGCTGCCCGAGTCGGCCAGCCCCTCCCAACTGGTCTGATCACACGTATGTGATTCAGTCGTCTCCGCCCGGTACCATCGAGGTCCGATGCAGGAACAGACCCAGTGGTTAGTCGACGATGTCCCAACCGAGTCTCCCCTCTTCGCCGACCTCAACCCCACCCAGCGTGAGGCGGTGGCCGCTACCGAGGGCCCGGTCCTCGTGGTGGCGGGGGCGGGCTCGGGCAAGACACGGGTGCTCACCTTCCGTATCGCCCACCTGATTCGCGACCTGCAGGTAGCTCCCGACTCGATCCTGGCCATCACCTTCACCAACAAGGCGGCCAACGAGATGAGGGAGCGGGTTGCCCACCTCATCGGTGGGGTGGTCAAGTCGATGTGGGTGAGCACGTTCCACTCGTCCTGTGTGCGTATCCTCCGGCGCGAGGCGGCCCGGCTCGGCTACCGGTCGGGATTCACCATCTATGACGACGCCGACTCGCTGCGTCTGCTTCGGATGGTGACCAGGGACCTCGATCTCGACTCCAAGAGGTTCCCCGAGAAGGCGATGAAGGCGGTCATCTCCAACGCCAAGAACGAATTGATCGACTACGAGTCGTTCGCCGATCAGGGCGATGGCTTCTACCACGAGCAGGTCGCCGACATCTATCGGCTGTATCAACAGCGTCTCGTCGAGGCGTCCGCCATGGACTTCGACGATCTGCTCATGGTCACTGTCGAGCTGTTCGCCGCCTTCCCCGACGTGCTCCAGCACTACCAGCAGCGATTCCGATACGTGCTGGTCGACGAGTACCAGGACACCAACCGGGCCCAGTACATGCTGGTCAAACAGCTCACCGCGGTGCACCGCAACCTGTGCGTCGTCGGTGATTCCGACCAGTCGATCTACAAGTTCCGCGGCGCCGACATCCGCAACATCAGGGACTTCGAGGTGGATTACCCCGATGCCCGGGTGATCGTCCTCGACCAGAACTACCGGTCGACCGAGACCATCCTCGAGGCGGCCAACTCGGTGATATCCAACAACACCAAGAGAACTCCCAAGCATCTCTGGTCCGACCGGGGGGTGGGGGTGCCCATCACCCGGTTCGAGGCCGAGGACGAGCACGACGAGGCCGGGTTCATCGTCGACGAGATCGAACGGCTCCAGGGCGAGGGCTTCAACCTCGCCGACATGGCGGTCTTCTATCGCACCAATGCCATGTCACGGGTCATCGAGGAAGTCTTCGTCAGACGCGGGGTGCCCTATTCGGTGGTGGGGTCGGTCAAGTTCTACGACCGCAAGGAGGTCAAGGACGCCGTCGCCTACCTCAAGATGCTGGTGAACCCATCGGATGAGGTCTCTGTGAAGCGCATCATCAACGAGCCGCGCCGGGGCATCGGCAACACAACGGTCGCCCACATCGACCGGTTCACCCAGTCCCGGGGGATCAGCTTCTTCGCGGGCCTGGGCCGGGTCGATGAGATCCCACAGCTCAACACCCGGGCTCAGAAGACGGTCCTCGAGTTCACCGGACTCGTCGACCTCCTCCGCCGGAAGGCGGAGGAGGGCGGGGTGGAGGCTGCAGCGCAAGCGGTCCTCGACGACACCGGCATGGTGGCCGGCTACGAGTCGGAACGGACCATCGAGGCCATGGGGAGGGTGGAGAACCTGAGAGAGCTGGTGGGGGTGGCCGCCGAGTTCGAGAGCTCCAACGAGGGAGCGATCATCGGAGACGAGCCCTACGACACCCTCGACAACATCCGGCGGCTGGAGGTGTTCCTCGAGGCGACCGCACTGGTGTCCGACATCGACGAGTGGGATGAAGGAGCCGGGGCAGTCACCTTGATGACACTGCACACCGCCAAGGGCCTCGAGTTCCCCGTGGTGTTCATCGTCGGCATGGAAGACGGTGTGTTCCCCCACATGAGGTCGTTGGGCGACCCCGACGAGCTCGAGGAGGAGCGCAGGCTGGCATATGTCGGCATCACCCGGGCCCAGGACAAGCTCTACCTGACCTCGGCCTGGAATCGGATGCTGTTCGGCGGCTCCAGCTACAACCCACCCTCACGCTTTCTCCAAGAGGTGCCCGAGGCTCTCGTCGAGAAGGCGGGAAAGCGGCAACGTCGCGACCCGGCCGAGCGGGCTGCCGCCACCGGCCCGAGGACCACGGTCTCCGCGGGTCAGGTGGGACCGGGCGACCGCGTCCGTCACGACAAGTGGGGTTTGGGAACGGTCCGGGAGATCGTGGGGGAAGGCGATCGGGCCGAGGCCGAGGTGGTGTTCGACACCCAGGGGAAAAAGCGCCTCCTCCTGGCGTGGGCGCCCCTGGAGAAGGCGTGACCCGGGGGCCCTACTCCTCCTCGACCAGGTCCAACAGCTCCTCCCAGCTGGCAGTGAACTTCTCGACACCCTCCCTCTCGAGGGTCTCGACGACGCTGTCGTACTCGACTCCGACCGCTTCCATCTTCTCCAGCTGATCGTTGGCCCGCACGATGTCGACCGCATCGAAGATGGCCGGGTTGGGGTCGCCGTGATCCTGATAGGCGTCCATCGTCGAGAGTGGCATGGTGTTCACGGTGTCGGTCGCCACCAGGTTCTCCACATAGAGCAGGTCGCTGTATGCCGGGTTCTTGGTCGAGGTGGACGCCCAGAGTGGTTTCTGAGGCTTGGCGCTCCGGCCGGACAACTTCTCGAATCGGCTGTTGGAGAAGGTCTCGAGGAACAGCCCGTATGCGGCGCGGGCGTTGGCCACGGCCAGCTTGCCCTTCAGGTCATTGGCGTCGTTGCTGCCCACTTCGTCGAGACGGCGGTCGGCCTCGCTGTCGAATCGTGAGACGAAGAATGAGGCGACCGAAGTCACCGAGGAGAGGTCACCACCGACCTCGAGGAGATCCTCGAGCCCGCGCATGTAGGCCGTCATCACCTCCTGGTAGCGCTGAAGGGAGAAGATGAGGGTCACGTTGACCGAGATCCCCTCACCGGTCAGTGCCCGGATCGCGGGGATGCCTTGAGGAGTGGCGGGCACCTTCACCAAGAGATTGTCCCGATCGATCTGCTTGACCCAGTCTCTCGCCTCGGCGATGGTGGCCTCGGTGTTGCCGGCGAGTGTGGGCGAGACCTCCACCGAGACGAACCCGTCGCGTCCACCGGTGGCGGTGTGGACCGGGGCGAGGACGTCACACGCTCGGGTCAGGTCCTCCGCCATCAGGCTCTTGACGATCTCCTCGGTGGGAACACCGGCCGACTTGAGATCCATGAGCTGTTCGGTGTAGTCGTCGGACCCGCCGATGGCGCTGGCGAAGATGGTGGGGTTGGAGGTGACTCCGGTCACTGCGTCTTGCTCCAGGCGGCGGGCCAGTTCACCGGAGTCGAGCATCCGTTTGGAGATCTGGTCCGACCACACGCTGACCCCCGCTGCCGCCAGTGCGTGGAGATTCGAGATCGGCATGTCCCCAATCGTAGGGGGTTGCGGGAGAAGCGCAGACAGGAGACGGAGACGGACCGAACGGGCCGGACGTGAAACCACAACCGGCACATGGTCGAGGGTCGCTAGCCTTGCCCGCCGCTGATGCCACGACGGATCCTCATCGCCAAACCCGGTCTCGACGGGCACGATCGGGGCGCCAAGGTCATCGCCAGAGCGCTGCGCGACGCCGGGCACGAGGTCATCTACTCGGGGCTGCATCAGACCCCTTCCCAGATCGCGGAGACCGCGGTTCAAGAAGACGTCGACGCCGTCGGGCTCTCCTCTCTGTCCGGGGCCCACAAGACCCTCTTCCCCCAGGTGGTCACCGAGCTCGCCGACCGTGGCTCCTCCGACATCGTGGTGTTCGGGGGAGGGGTCATCCCCGACGCCGACATCCCCGCCCTCACCGCCGCGGGCATCGCGGTCATCTTCACGCCGGGCACCTCCCTCGGGGAGATCTCGAGATGGGTCCAAGGGAACATCACCGCAAAGGGTCTAGAGGAAGGCAAGCAATGAAGATCCACGAGCACCAGGCCAAGCAACTCATGGCCGCCCGGGGGATCCCGGTGCCCATGGGTCGTGTCGCCCGTTCGGTCGACGAGGCCGTGGCTTCCGTGCGACCACTGGTCGAGGAGACCGGCAACCCTGTGGTGGTGTTGAAGGCACAGGTCCATGCCGGGGGTCGGGGCAAAGGCACCTTCATGGAGCATCCCGAGGTGCGTGGTGTCAATGTGATCACCGATGGCGTGGAGGGCGGGCCCTCGGCCGCCGAGGAGAAGGTGAGAGAGCTGGCCCAGCAGATGTTGGGCGGCACCCTGGTCACCGTGCAGACCGGCGAGGAGGGCAAGCAGGTCAACCGGCTCTACGTCGAGCAGGGAGTCGACATCGCCCGCGAGCTCTACCTGGCGGTGCTCCTCGATCGGGCCGTCTCGCGCAACATCGTCATGGCCTCGACCGAGGGAGGGGTGGAGATCGAGAAGGTGGCGGAGGAGACCCCCGAGAGGATTCTCCGCGCCGAGATCGACCCCGCCATCGGCTTTGCCCCCTTCCAGGCCAACGAGCTCGCCCACGGCCTGGGGGTCGAGGGAGACGCGGCCAAGAGCTTCACCAAGTTCGTCATGGCACTGGCCGGGGCGGCGGCCGACCTCGACACCGACCTCATCGAGATCAACCCCGTGGTGCTAACCGGGGACGGCCAGGTGATCGCCCTCGACGGGAAGATGTCCTTCGACGACAACGCCCTGTATCGGCATCCCGACATCGCCGACATGAGAGACGAGACCGAAGAGGACCCTGCCGAGCTGGCGGCCAAGAACGCCGGGCTCAACTACATCAAGCTGGATGGGACCATAGGCTGTCTGGTCAACGGGGCCGGCCTGGCCATGGCCACCATGGACACCATCAAACACGTCGGAGGCGAGCCGGCCAACTTCCTCGACGTGGGTGGCGGGGCCACCGCCGACCAGGTGACCACCGCCTTCCAGATCATCACCAGGGACCCCAACGTCAAGGGCATATTCGTGAACATCTTCGGAGGGATCATGCGATGCGACGTGATCGCCACCGGCATCGTCGAGGCCGTGGAGCGGGTCGGCCTCCAGGTCCCGTTGGTGGTCCGTCTCGAGGGAACCAATGTGGAGCAGGGAAAGAAGATCATCGAAGAGTCAGGGTTGGAGGTCACCAACGCCGACAGCCTCCGCGACGGGGCCGAGAAGATCCTGGAGCTGGCCTCATGAGCGTCCTCGTCGACAAGAGCACCAGGGTCCTGGTCCAAGGGTTGGGGAAGACCGGTCAGTTCCACACCGACAAGGCGATCGCCTATGGCACCCAGATGGTGGCCGCCGTCCACCCCTCCCGGGCGGGGACCGAGTCCCATTTCGAGGGGGAGACCGATCATTCCGGGGTCCCCGGGAGGGACGACAGCTACTCGGTCGACCTGCCGGTCTATGCCACGGTCAAGGAGGCAGTGGCGGAGACCGGTGCCGACGCCTCGGTGGTCTACGTGCCGCCGCCTTTCGCCGCCGACGCCATCCTGGAGGCGACCGCGGCCGGGCTGGACCTGGTGGTGGCCATAACCGAGGGCATTCCGGTCTCCGACATGATCAAGACGAAGCGATACCTCCAGGGCCGCGGCACCAGGCTCGTCGGGCCCAACTGCCCCGGGGTCATCACTCCCGGAGAGTGCAAGATCGGGATAATGCCCGGCTACATCCATCAGCGGGGCCGGATCGGGGTGGTGTCCCGTTCGGGGACCCTCACCTACGAGGCGGTCCACCAGCTCACCCTGCTCGGCCTGGGCCAGACCACGGCGGTCGGCATCGGTGGCGACCCGGTCAACGGGACCAGCTTCGTCGACTGCCTCCGCCTCTTCGAGGACGACGACGAGACCGAAGGTGTGGTCATGATCGGTGAGATCGGCGGCAGCGCCGAGGAGGAGGCGGCCGAGTTCGTGAAGACCGAGATGTCCAAGCCGGTGGCAGGTTTCATCGCCGGGACCACGGCCCCTCCGGGCAAGCGGATGGGTCATGCGGGCGCGATCGTCAGCGGAGGCAAGGGCACCGCCGAAGCCAAGATCGAGGCGATGCAAGCGGCGGGGATCGTGGTGGCGGAGACGCCCTCTGAGATGGGGGAGGCGATGGCCCGTGCGCTCGGCTGAGAACCTCGCCGCGATCGAATCCGAAGGAAGACGGCTGGGTCTGGCGGCGCGGCGGGACCCCGATCGGCCGGTGCCCCAGTACCCCGGATGGACCCTTGCCGACCTGGCGTCACACACCGCCTCGATCCTCGGGCGCACCACGCTGATATGCAAGGAGTTGCCCACCGAGCGGATCCCGGCTCCGACCGTCCCCGAGGGCAGCAACGTACTCGACTGGTACCACTCCACCCTCGATGAGATGCTGGCAGTGTTGACCGAGGCCGATCCGACCACCCCATGTTGGGGCTTCGGGCCCGATCCGAGTGTCGGATTCTGGGAGGAGCGAATGGTCATCGAGACCGGGGTCCACCGCTGGGACGCATATCAGGCGTTCGGTGAGGAGGACCGGCTCATCGATGTCGTGGTCAGGACGGGTCTCGACGAGTTCGGGGACATGTGGCTCCCCCAACTGGGAGACGTCCAAACGCTCGAGGTCACCTCCACCGATCTCGAACGAACCTGGGTGTACGGCGACGGCTTCCCCGCAGCCGCCATCGAGGGCACCGCCTCCGATCTCTATCTGCGTCTGCTCTCCCGGCCATCTCCGGTAGTCCTTCCCGACGACTGGGCGGAGGCGGTAGACGGCCTGGCTCCACCCCCAAAGCGATAGATGACAGGGTGGTCCTCGAGGAGACCGATGGTTTAGCAGCCAAAGGGAAGGGCCCGGCCCCTAATCTCTCTGCCGATGGAATGGATACTCGTGGGCATCGTCGTTGTGATCGTCGCCCTGATCGTCGTCATCTACAACGGGCTCGTCCGGGACCGCAACCGGGTCGACAACGCCTGGTCCCAGGTCGATGTGCAGCTCGAGCGGCGATACGACCTCATCCCCAATGTCGTCGAGACGGTCAAGGGGTACGCCAGCCATGAGCAGCAGACCTTCGAACGGGTCACCCAGGCACGGAGTGCGGCTCAGTCGGCGCAGGGCCCGGCGGAGCAGGCCGAGGCCGAGAACTTCCTCACGTCGGCGCTGCGTCAGTTGTTCGCCGTCGCCGAGGCCTATCCCGAGCTGAGGGCATCAGATAACTTCCAGGGACTGCAGAACGAGTTGAGTGAGACCGAGAACCGCATCGCGGTCAGCCGCCAGATCTACAACGACACCGTCCTCACCTACAACAACAGGGTCCAACAGGTTCCCACCAACCTGGTGGCATCCATGTTTGGCTTCGCCGAGCGCGAGTTCTTCGACGCCGGCGACCAGGCCGAGGAAGCTCCCGCGGTCGAGTTCTGATATTGAGACGCTTGGTCAGGCTGCTGATCGCCACCGCGCTGGTGGTGCTCCCCGTCCTCCCTGCAGTCGCCAAGTCGTATCACATCGCCGCGGCGGACGTCACCATCGAGGTGCAGCCCGACGGGTCGCTCCTTGTCACCGAGCGCCTCACCTACGACTTCTCGGGCTCGTTCAGCGGCGCCTATCGCGACATCCCGATCCGGGCGGGGGAGACCCTCGAGTTCGTCTCGGTGGGCGACGAGAGCGGTGACTACCAGTCCGGGGGCTGTGCCTGGCTGGGCTGCACCTCGCCGGCGGGAAGCTACGGGCTCGACATCCAACCTGGCCTCGCCCGCGTGGTGTGGCATCACTCCTCCACCGACGTGCTGCGCACTTTCCAGCTCGTCTACCGGATGACCGGGATCGTCACGATCTACGACGACGTTGCCGACCTCCAGTTCCAGGTGTGGGGTCACGACTGGGCGGTTCGAGCCGATGAGGTCAGGTCCAGGGTCACCTTGCCTACGGGCGCCGGTGAGGGAGACGTGAGGGTATTCGGGCATCCCTACGGAGTGGACGGCGAGACCTCACTCGGCCCCGACGGGATCTCGCCCGACCTCGTCGCCCGCAGCGTCCCCGCCAACCAGGAGGTCGTGATCCGGGTTCTCTTCCCCCCCGACCTGCTCGAGAGCACCCAGGGGGTGACCCTGGTCGCCGGTGCCGGTCTGGACGTGATCCTCGATCAGGAGGAGCACTTCGCCGAGGAGGCCAACGACACCCGCGCCGCGGCTCGAAGTGGTGTGATCCTCGGTTCGCTCGCCTTCGTATGCCTGGTCGGGGGTGCGGGGGGGCTGGTGTACCTGCGCTATGGACGTGAGCCACCCACCGGCTACGACCGGGAGTACGAGCAGCAGCCGCCCTCCGATCTGACCCCGGCCGAGGTTGGCGCCCTGGTCAGCCAGGGGGCGGTGACCGAGAAACAGTTCACCGCCACCCTCTTCGACCTGATCCGGCACGGTGTGATCAGCGCCGAGCCCACCGAGACGACCAAGGTCACCTGGGCCGGGTTCCGTCACGAGGAGATAACCGACCTGGTGCTCGGCCTCACCGAGAAGGAGACGGGTCTCCGCGACTTCGAGCAGTCGGTGCTCACCGTGTTGCGTCGGGCTCTCGCCGGGGGGACCATGCCGCTGCACGAGCTCAACAGCGCCATCACTTCCGACCGGGATGCCAACGCCAAGACCTATCAGTCTTTCCGGGAGAGGGTGCTGGAAGCAGTCCGCCGCTCCCGTCTCCTCGACGATTCCGGCCACACCGTCTCCTGGCTGGTCCGGATCGGGGCGATCGGGCTCGCCGTGCTCGCCATGTTCACCCTGCCCCGCTTCTTCGCCGGCTTCCCCGGTCGCCAGGCTCTGGTGGTGATGCTCATCGCCGGGATGATCGCCGGGGCCGTCGTCCTCTTCATCCTGCTGAGCTTTAGGAGGGTGCGTACCAGGAGGACCAGGCAGGGGGCGCTCGAGGCGGAGCGCTGGATCGCCTTCCGCAACTACCTCAAGGACTTCTCCCGGCTGGAGGAGGCCCCACCGATCTCACTTGCTCTGTGGGACCAGTTCCTGGTCTACGGGATCTCCTTGGGGGTGGCCGAGCAGGTTTTGGAGCAGGCCCGTCTGCACGCCCCCGCCGAACTGGAGCAGACGTCCCAGCTCTATTGGTACGGCAACCACGGGTTCGGCGGAGGGCCCACCCAGAACGCCTTCGTCAGCCTGGAGTCCACGCTATCGGGCGCCTTCACCCCTCCCTCGAGTGGTTCGGGTGGTGGGGGCGGCTTCTCCGGAGGGGGTGGCGGCGGCGGCGGCGGTGGCGGTGGCGGGGCCTGGTAGACGCCCGATCTATGGCGTGAGCAGGTAGAACGCCGAGAACCGATTGGTGAGGTCTTCCAGGGGCTCGAAGCCGGAGAACCCGGCGCGCCTGGCGTACTCCTCGGATCTCTCCCGGCCCCATACGGCTCCGAGACCCTCGCCGCCCCCGGCGAGCGATTGGGTCATGCAATGCATTGCCGACACCCCATAGAGGAGGGCGCCCAGATCGGTGAGATTCTCCTCGAGATGGCTGCTCGCGTTGGGCTCCATCATGAGGAACTGCCCATCGGGGGCGAGCGCCTCACCGACCCGGGTGAGCCCGGCCAAGGGATCGGCCAGGTCGTGGATCACGTCGAACGCAGTGATCAGGTCGAAGGGGGGGTGGAGAGGAACTTCCTCGACCGGGTACCGCAAGAACTCGACATTCTCGATCGACTGGCCCCTGCTGCTCGCCGTAGTCAGGGCCGCCTCGGAAACGTCGAAGCCCGAGACCTGTGACCGCGGGTACTCCTCGGCCATGAGGATTGCGGCAGTGCCCGACCCGCATCCCAGGTCGGCCACCCTGATCCCGGCCTTCAGCCTGTCGACCAGCCCGGGCACCGCCGGGAGCCAGCGGGTGGTGAGAAACACCTGTTGAGAGGGGGAATTGCCTCGGTCGATCCCTTGAATCATCCGTTGGCCGAACTCCTCGAACCCCACCCCCCCGCCATGTCTGGCGGCGTGGGCGATCCCGTCGACCTGACGCAACATCGCAGGGACCATGTCGAGCCATCCCCCCATGAAGTAGGGGCTCGAGTCATCGGCCAGGAACAGGGCATGCTCGGGGGGGAGGGTGAACACTTCCGTCTCCGGCTGGTAGCCCACCGCGCCGGCGGCGGCCAGCCCCGACATGATCTCGGTGACATACCTGGAGTCCAGGCCCGCTCCCTCGGAGATGGCGTCTATGGTCCCCGAGCCGTGCTCTTCGAGCCAGGAGAGGAGGCCACAACGGTCGGCCACCGCGAGTAGGCCCATGGTCGTCGCCCCCGACGCGTAGCCGACGAATCGCTCGAGGAATGCCTCGATTGCCGAGCGGTCCATCACCATGAACCTACAACATCGCCCTTCTTGATGGTTTTCCAGACGAGGTTGGTCCCGGGCCGATAGGGGATGTGGGCGGGGGAGGGAGCGTCGAGGACCACGAGGTCGGCGACGGCTCCGCTGCCGATGCGCCCGCGGTCGTCCATGCCGAGCGCCGTCGCTCCCCCGAGGGTCGCCGCGGCGATCGCCTGATCCACGGTGAGACCCATCTCCACCACCGCCAGGGAGGTGACCGGGCCCATCGACTCGAAGTATGAGGTGCCCGGGTTGCAGTCGGTGGCCAGGGCCAGCGTGCACCCGGCCCGGGACAGCAACGGACCAGGCGCCTGGGGGCCCCGAAGCGTGTAAGAGGCTCCGGGGACGAGCACGGCCACCACCCCTGCCGCCGCCAGGGCGACAGCATCCTCATCGGTGACGTGATCGAGATGGTCGGCCGACACCGCACCGATCTCGGCGGCCAGCATCGCCCCGCCGTGGTGACCGAGTTGCTCGGCGTGGACCCGGGCCCCCAGACCGAGCGCGGAGGCCCGGTCGAATATCCGGCGAGCCTCATCGACGTCGAATGCCCCTTCTTCGACGAAAACGTCGCAGTAATCGGCCAGGCCGGCCACCGCGGGCAGCATCTCTTCGATGAGGAGATCGATGTAGCCGGAGCGGTCGGACCGGAACTCCGCAGGCACCGAGTGGGCTCCCAGGAACGTGGTCTTGACGGTGACCGGCAGCTCGTCCCCTATGCGTCTCGCCACCGTGAGCAGCCGCAGCTCCGTCTCGGTGTCGAGCCCGTAGCCCGACTTGATCTCGACGGTGGTGGTGCCGGCGCGGATCATCCGCCAGACTCGCGCCGCCGCCGAGTCGTACAGCTCTTGTTCGCTGGCGGCCCGGGTGTCTCTCACCGTGGAGAGAATCCCCCCTCCCGACGCGGCTATCTCCGCATATGACTCCCCGGCCATCCTCCTGGCGAACTCATCGGAGCGATCCCCGGCGAAGACCAAGTGAGTGTGTGAGTCGACGAATCCGGGAATTACCGCTCGCTGACCACAGTCGATCCGCTCCCCGGTCTGACTGGGCGCATGAGCCGCAGGCCCAGCGTAGGTGACCACTCCCGACTCCACGGCCACCACGGCATCGGTCACCCCAGGGCCCTGGTTGGTGCTCAGATTGGTGATCCCGGTCAGGAACAGGTCGGACATCAGACGAGGGCGGCCAGCTCGCCATCTTCGATCATCGCGGCGACGGTCTCGATGTCGGCAGCCAGGGAACGATCCCTTTCCAACGGTGGGACGTGGCGGCGAACCTCCGCTGCCACCCGGGTGGTCCCATCGCCGGCGACGAGCGGCCTCCGGTACTCGATTCCCTGGACACCGCAGAGGATCTCGATGGCGAGGACCGATCTCACGTTGCGCACCACCTCGAGCAACTTCTTGCCGGCCCCCCACCCCATCGACACGTGGTCCTCTTGCCCCGCCGAGGTGGGCACCGAGTCGACCGATGCCGGATGGGAGAGCACCTTGTTCTCGGAGACGAGGGCGGCTTGGACGTACTGAGTGATCATGTATCCGGACTCCACCCCGGGATTTGCGGCCAGGAAGGGGGGAAGCCCCTGAGACCTCGTTGGGTCGAGGATGCGGTCGGTGCGCCGCTCCGAGATCGTGGCCAGCTCGGAGAGGGCGATGGCGGCGAAGTCGAGCACGAAGGCCAGTGGCTCGCCATGGAAGTTGCCACCGGAGAGGACCTCGCCGGTCTCGGGGAAGACGATCGGGTTGTCGACGACACTGCCGACCTCGGTGGTCAGGACCCGTTCCATGTGGTCGAGGGTGTCGGAGACCGCCCCGTGCACCTGGGGGGCGCAGCGCAGCGAGTATGCGTCCTGGACGGCGTGCTGGAAGTCGTCGGTGTGGCTGGCCACTATCTCCGATCCCTCGAGCAGTGAGGCGATCCGCCGGGCAGAGGCGATCTGGCCGGCATGGGGGCGAAGCGCGTGGATCTCCGGCCGGAAGGGGCGGGCGCTTCCCAGCAGCGCCTCCACCGAAAGTGCGGCGGCGATGTCGGCGACGATGACCAGGTTGCTGCCGTGATGGTGGGCGATGGCGCCCATGGCAGCCATTCCCTCGGTGCCGTTGAGCAGCGACAGCCCCTCCTTGGTGAGCAGTTCCACCGGCTCGAACGAGGTCTGGTCGGTGGCTCGGATCTCACCGTCGATACGGACCTCGCCTTCTCCGATCAGGGGCAGGGCGAGATGGGCGAAAGGCGCCAGGTCGCCGGAGGCCCCGACCGATCCTTGCCATGGCACCACGGGGAGCATCCCCTTCTCCAGCAGCTCGAGGAGCTTGCGGACCACCACCGGTCTGACCCCGGAGTGGCCCTGGGAGAGGGTCCGGGCCCGGAGGAGCAGCATGGCTCGCACCACTTCGTCGGGGACGGGGTCACCGACTCCCGCGGCGTGGGACCGAATCAGGTTGTACTGGAGCGCCTCGGTCTCGGACTTGCCGATGTGGGAGGTGGCCAGCGCTCCGAACCCGGTGGTGATGCCGTAGACGACCTCCTCGGACGCCACAACCTCGTCGACGACCGAGCGGGCAGGAGCGAGACGCTCGTCGAGATCGTCCACCGGAGCTGCGAAGGCTCGCCCCATGGCCACGGAGGCAACCTGCTCGAGAGTCAGGGGCCCTCCGTCGACGATCACAGTCTCCACGGCGGGGACGGTAGCTTGCGGGGATGCCGACGACCCAGAAGATCCGTTATTCGGACTGCGATCCACAAGGCATCGTCTTCAACGGCAACTATGCGAGGTACTGGGACGATGCCCTCACCGACTGGTTCGAGGAAGCCGGCTATGACATCACCGGGATGGTTGCCGCCGGGGTCGATGTCGTCACGGCCCGGATGGAGATGGACTTCGTGTCATCAGCCGGGCTGAGTGACGTGTTGGAGACCTCGATCGACGTCGAGTCGCTCGGAAACACCTCGATGACCGTGCTCCTCACCACCCGCCGTCTCAGTGACGAAGAGGTGGTGGTTCGTGGCCGGGAGGTGCTGGTCTTCGTCGAGCCGGATGCCTTCCGTCCCACACCCGTCCCCGATGAGATCAGGGAGAGTCTCGGCGGGATAGCGGGGTGAACCCTTCTATCTTGAATCGCCCATGAAAGACCTGACCCCTCTTCTCTTCGAGCCGGGCACCTCGATTGCCGTGATCGGCGCAACCGACCACCCGACCAAGTACGGGGGGATCATCTACCGGGACATGAAGGCGAAGGGCTTCCCGGTCTTCGCGGTGAACCCTCATCGGGACTCCGTCGACGGCGATCCCTGCTGGCCGAATGTCACCAACCTTCCCGAGAAGCCCACCATCGCGGTCTTCGTGATACCGGCGAAGCGGGGCCTTCAGGTGCTGGAGGAGTGTGCCGAAGCCGGGATCCGCAACATCTGGATCCAACCCGGGGCCTTCTCGGAGGCCTTGGGCCACGCCCTCGAAACCGGCCCCTTCGACTGGTTGGCGGAGGCCTGCGTGATGGTCCGGGCCCGCAACGCCCAATCGCAAACCTGACGCACCAGAGGACGGATACCGGCTCGAAGGCCTCCAGCAAGGGCTAGATCCGGCCCCGGGTCAACTCTCGCCAGATGATGTTGCGTTGGATCTCGGAGGTCCCCTCGTAGATGCGGGGGGCCCGCACCTCACGGTAGAGGTGGGCCAGGGTGGAGTCGGCCTCCAGACCACGGGCGCCGAGCACCTGGATGGCGACGTCCACCGCCTGCTGCGCCGCTTCGGTGGAGAACAGCTTGGCCATCGCCGCCTTTCCCGTCAGCGGCTCGGTGTCTCCTTCGTCGTAAGCCCTCGCCGCGCCGTACACCAGATGTCGGGCGGCCTCTATCGCCACCCTGATGTCGGCGAGTTGATGCGAGACCCCCTGAAACTCCGACAGGGTGGTGCCGAACGCCTCTCTGGTGACGGCGTGCTCCACCGCGATCCGCAGTGCCGCCTCCGCCATGCCGAGAGCGAAGGCGCCGACACTGGGCCGAAACAGGTCCAGGGTCTCCATGGCGACCTCGAAGCCCCGGTCGATCTCACCCAGCACCTGGTCGCGGGGGACGAGCACACCGTCGAAGACCCACTTGCCGATGGGGTGCGGCGACAGCATCTCGATCGACTCGCCGGTGACTCCGTCGGTGTCGATGGCAACGACGAATGCGGTCACTCCCTTGGCGCCGGCGTCGGCAGTCGTCCGGGCGAACACGGTGGCGACGTCGGCATCGGGTGCATTGGAGATGTAGGTCTTCTCTCCGGTGAGGCGGAAGCCGTCACCGTCGGGCTCGGCACTCATGCTCAGAGCGGCGGCGTCGGAACCCGCACCCTCTTCGGTCAGGGCGAACGCGGCCACCGCCTCACCGGAGCGCAGGCGTGGCACCCAGCGCTCCCTCGCCGTCTCCGTCCCGGCGAGATGTATCGGGTTGCCACCCAGCCCCTGGACCGCCAGGGCAGTCTCCGCCTCGGGACAGACCCGTGCCAGCCCTTGTCGCATCTGGCACAACTCGGTTGCCGTCGCCCCGCCGGGCCCGAAGATGCGCTCGTACAGCCCGGCGGCCCCGATCGCCGCCACCAGGTCGCGGTTCACCCTCCCTGGGGTGCCCGCCTCGGCCAGCGGCACCAGGGTCTGCCCGAGGGTCTCCGTCTCGGAGATCAAGGAAGGCTCAGTCACCGGGGTCAGCCTGTGCTGCGCATCTGGTCGAGGATCTCCTTCAGTCGGGCCTCGACCTCATCGAGCCCTGCCCCGGCGTCGATCGCCTTGTTGATGGCGCTGGTGAAGGTGCTCTCGATCCCGGCATCGCCGACCGAGGTGCTGGTGTGGGTGAGACGCTGGTCGAGCAGGCGATCCCTGACCTGCTCGAGTCGCTCGTAAGCAGCTTTGAGAACCGCTGCATCATGGAGTGGCTGACCCGCGATGAGATGGCGAGAGATCTGACGAAGCTCGTTCTGGCGGTCTTTGAGCGCGGACCTCCGCTCATAGTCATCCACCGGCAGGGAGAGCATCTCTTCGTAGATGTCGGCGAGCTCCTGCCTGACCTGTTCCAGGGTGGATTCATCCATATCGCGAAGTTACCGCCTTGGGGGCCGCCATGTCGGTTCCCCGGGACGTGTGGCGTTACCCTGCCCGGCGGTGAGCCCTTTCCGCGCCTCTGCCCCCTTCACCGGGAGTTGGGACCATTTTCGGTTCGACATCGACGACGGCGTGGCCACCGTGTGCTTCGACCGTCCGGACAAGCTCAACGCCCTCACCTTCGACGTCTACGCCGACTTCCGGGACCTGTTGGGGGAGCTGGAACAACGCGGTGAGGTCAAGGTCCTGGTGGTGACGGGGACCGGCGACGGGTTCTGCTCGGGTGGGGACGTGAACGAGATCATCGGCCGGCTCCTCGAGATGGACACCAAGGGATTGCTCGAGTTCACCCGGATGACCGGGGCAGTGGTCGAGCGGATGCGACGTCTCCCGATTCCGATCATCGCCTCGGTCAATGGTGTCGCCGCGGGGGCGGGCGCGGTCATCGCGCTTGCCGCCGACCTGCGGCTGCTGGCCGCCTCCGCCTCGTTCCACTTCTTGTTCACCCGGGTCGGTCTCGCCGGCGCCGACATGGGCTCGGCTTACCTCCTGCCCCGGGTGGTGGGTTTGGGGAGGGCATCGGAGATACTGCTTCTCGGCGAGAAGATCACCCCTGACGACGCGGTGGCGATGGGGCTGGCCACACGGGTCGTCGACGACGATCGGCTGAGCAGCGAGACGGGGGCGCTGGCCAAGACTCTGGCCGGGGGGCCGACCATGGCCTACGGGGCGACCAAGGTGCTCCTGAGCCGGGAGTTGGACATGGACCTGGGATCGTCGATCGAGTTGGAGGCCTTCACCCAGGCCCTGCTCATGACCACTGAAGATCACGCCGAGTTCTACAGCGCGTTCATCGGAAAGCGGTCTCCCGACTGGACCGGCAGATGACCAGGCATCACCTGTTCGACCCCGACGGCATGCCCCCCGCCGTCGGCTTCTCGTACGGGGCGATGCCCGCACCGGGGCGCACCCTCTTCCTGGCCGGTCTCACCGGGCATCATGAGGACGGCAACATCGACGATGGTCTGGTGGATCAGTTCGCCAGGGCCTGTGAGGCCGTGGCCCGGGTCATCGCCGAGGCCGGCGGCGACCCGACCGATCTGGTCTCGATGACGATCTACACCAGCGACGTCGCCGCCTATCGATCCGCACTCGCGCCGCTCGGGGTGCAATACCGGAACACATTTGGCGACCACTACCCGCCGATGGCGCTCATCGGGGTCGGCGAGCTGTTCGATCCGAGGGCCCTGGTCGAGCTGGTGGGTGTGGCAGTCGTCCCCGATTAGGTCAGTCGTCGAGGATGAAGACAGTCTCCTCGTAGCGGCGCACCCGCCCGTCCCGGGCCCGCGCCGCGATCATCTCATCCAACACCAGCTGCTTGGCCACGGTGCTCTCGTGGGTCTTGAGCAGGTGCAGGGGCACGTTGATCCGCAGTGCGCGCTCGTGGACGAGAAACCGGGTGATCCCGGGAGGGAGCAGGTCGCTGCTCACCGCGGCCTTCATCACGTCGTCGAGGGCGAGGATGGGGAACTCGACCACCGCCGACCAGTCGGGGAAGCTCCATCCCACGGCATCGACCCGGTGGTGATGGGTGCGTGACACCCTCCACCTGCCGACATAGCTATCCACCAGTGAGGAGAGCGTGGCGTTGGGGCTGATCCCCGCACCGAGGACGAGGTGGCCCTCTCCGTAGTTGAGATGGATCCAGGGGGTCCCCTCGCCGGTGGCGAGGAGCAGATCGGGGCGGGAGCCGACCGCTTCGAGGAACTCGGCGGCCGTGCACCCTCGCACCACGTGATGCCAGGTCTCCAGGGTCACGACCTCGGGATCGACCAGCTGCACCACCGCATGCGCCACGCCGATCCGGCGTAGGGACTCGGTGCGGGTGGCCCCGTCGAGCAGCACGAGCTCGCCGTCGGGGGCGGTGCAACAAACCATCGGGTTGACCTGAATCCCCTCGGTCTCGATCCGCTCCACCAGCCGGTCGACACGAAGCGGATCGATCTCCTCGTGTCTGCGGATCGTCTCCAGGGGGACCACACGAAGCAGCGGCAGGTGTGGCATCGGGTCACTCTAGGACCGGTGCAGACTCCCCACGATCTCGACCAGCCTGTCGACGTCGGTGTGGTCGTGGTAGATGCCGAAGCCGACCCGCAGGCGATCGCCACGATGGTCGGTGATGACCCGCCGGTCGTGAAGCCTCCGGTACAGGCTCCCGGCGTCCCCGGTCTCGAAGGTGAGGAAGTTGCCACGCTCCAAATCCTCCGGGGGGATCAGCCGCCCAAGATGGCCCGCATCCTCGAGGAATCGATGCTGGAGGCCGAGGGCATGGTCGTGGATCTGGCCCGGGCCGACCCCTTCGGAGGCGAGCCAGCCGAGCACCGCGTCCATCCGATAGATCCCGGAAGGGTCGAACGTGGCCCCCATGAACCTTGTGGCGTCGTCGTTGTACGGGATCTGACGGCTGACCCCGCTCTCCAGCTGGCCAAAACCTGCATACCAGCCGGTGTTGACCGGACGGGGGCCGTATCCCGGCGGGCAGTGCATGAAGCAGGCCCCCTCTCCGGACATGGCGTACTTGTAGCCCCCGGCTAGGTAGAAGACACGCTCCTGGATCGCCCCCAGGTCGACGGGCAGCGCCATGAAGGCGTGATAGCCGTCGATCACCACGAACGCCCTCTCCTCTGATATCGAGGACACGATCCGGTCGAGCTCGGGGACGACGAGGCCGGAGTCGAAGAACACCTGGGAGACGAAGATGAGGTCGTGTGCTCCCGAGCGCGCCTCTCGAGTGAACCTCTCGGCGAAGGTGTCGAACGGCCGGGCGGGCACCCGATCGACGAAGGCGAGGCCCTCCTCCTCCCAGCGTCGCGACTGACGTGTGAAGGAATGGAATTCGGCGTCGGTGGAGAGGACCCGTACCGGGGGCTCGAAACACGAGAACAGCCTCACCACCAGCTCGTGGGTGTTGGGGGCGAAGACGAGAGTGTCCCGATCGGCCAGGCCCAGCAAGGTGGCGATCCTCTCTCGTGTTCTCGGCATCACCGTGCCGAAGACGTGATCCCACTTGTCGTCCATCATCTCCGCGGCGTCGCGCCATGCCCGTGTGTGGGCCTCATAGGAGACATCGGGCCAGGGGTGGTGGGAGTGGGCGGCGAAGTGGAGACGCTCCGGGTCTGAGGTGAGGAACCGCCCGAAGCCGGGCTTCAGGCTCACGATTCGTAGCGGAATCTCATCGACTCGACGATCCCGCGCGGCAGCGCGGGTCGGTCGGCGCGGGGGACCAGGAACGTCGACATGTTGAGCAGGTCGGTGAACACCCGGCTCCGCTCCGCAGACCTCTCCAGGTACTTGGCGCCTGCCGAGCCCCCGGTCCCGATTCGACGGCCGATCATGCGCATCGCCATCTGGGCGTGGCGGTAGCGCCAGGTGGTGAATCCCTCGTCGAGGTCCATGAGCAGCTCGAGGAGACGGTGTGGTTCCTGCAGGGCGGGTTGGTCCCGATAGAGGGTGATGAACACCGCCGCCTGAAATCCCCGTTGGCTGAGCCGGATGCGCCCCGCGGCCCGCTCCAGCTCGTGCTTTTCGGAGTCGAAGAGGGCGGCGAACTGGTCGAGGACCTGGTCGAATCCCTTGAGCTGGACGGTGCGTTCCTCGTCGGTGAGGTGCGGGTTGGTCTCGACGACTACCCGGTCGGCCCGGATACGGGTGTGGACCGCCTCCCGGTATGCCTCCCAGAAGTGGAAGTCCTCGTGGTCGAGGAACGGGGTTCGCTCCAGCCAACGCTCCACGAGGTCGAACAGCGACGGCCGGGTCTCGAGGCTCTCCACCACCCGTTTGTCGTCGGCGTCGAATCGCGCCGTGTACTGGTCACCGGCGAGCAGGAGACGGTCGCGACGACGGACGCCGAGTTTGTTCTCCACTATCCGGAACTGGGCTGACTGGAATCCCGAGGCGGGGACCAGGTAGTCCCGGAAGTCGAGGAAGTCGAGTGGGGTCATCGTCTCGAGGACGCCGATCATCTCGATGAGCAGCCCCTGGATCTTGGTCATCCGTCGCAGACGGGAGACCACGGTGCCCATGTCGGTCTCATCCACGGTGTCCTTGTCGAAGATGTCGATGATGCTGTCGAGCTCCCAGATGATCTGTTTGAACCAGAGCTCGTATCCCTGGTGGACGATGATGAACAACATCTCGTCATGGACCGTCTCACCGTGCTTGGCGCTTTCCAGCTGTTGGGTGCCGAGGAGTCTGTCCAACCCCAGGTAGTCGCGGTAATAGAGGGCGTCGTCGCTCATGGAAGCGCCGACGCTAGACCACGCCGGTCAGTGCTGCGCCACGACGCCGCACCAGAGCTCGGAACGACGCCACAGCTCGGCGGCGAGCGCATCGTCCCGGGCGGCCGCCGAGGGCTCGCGGACTCGGCATTTGGAGTAGTAGAGCCCGGTCTGGTGTGCCACCTCGTCTGAGGCGGCACACCAGACACTCGTCTGGGCCGCTGCTTCGGGTGACTTCTTGTCCCTGAGGAACGGCTTGACGATCGCCGGGAAGATGTTGGTGTCAGCCAGCCCGGGGTGGAGCGAATAGGTGCGCCAGTCCGGTTGAAGTCGGGCCAGATGCCGGGCGAACAGGATGTTGGCGAGCTTGGACGCCCCGTACTCCTTCCAGCCACCGAGCAGGCCGGTGCCCTCGGTGACTCCTTCCCAGTCGATGCCTTCCGCCCTGCGATGCACCTCGCTGCTGACCACGACGATGCGCGACCCGGGGCGGAGGGTGCGCCGCAGGTGGTGGGTGAGCATGAAGTGGCCCAGATGGTTCACCCCGAACTGGATCTCGAAGCCGTCCTTGGTCAAACCCCGCTCCCCACCGACCCCCGCGTTGTTGATGAGCACATCGAGAGCCCGTGCCGAGTCCTCAAAGCGGCGGGCGGCGTCGCGACACGACTCCAGGGAGGCCAGATCGAGATGCAGGAACTCACCAGACCCGCCCGCCGAGGTGATCTCGTCGACCACCGCCGTGGTCCGCTCCTCCGAACGGCCGGCCGCCACGACATGGAAGCCTTTGCGCGCCATCTGGAGAGCGGTGGCCTTGCCGATGCCCGATGAGGGGCCGGTGATCATCGCGATCTTCTTCACCCCGGGACGGTACAGCTAGCGTCGGGTTGTGACCGGATGGCCCGACGAGCTCAACGCCTACCAGTTCTTCCTGGGTGATCGGCTGCTCGAGGGAGACGGGAGGCGGCCCGCCCTTCGCCTCGACGACGGAGTGCTCGGCTATGCCGAAGTCGACCGTCTCGTCGCCGGGTATGAGAGCGCTCTGGGCGCCGCGGGAGTGTCGCCCGCTGACCGGATATTGATCGTGATGCCCGACTCGCCCGGGTTCGTAGCCGCCTTGTTCGCCACCCTGCGAATGGGTGCCGTGGTGGTCATGATCAACCCCGAGCTCAAGCCCGACGCCATGGGGGCCATAGTCGACCAATCCCGGGCCGCCGCGGCGGTCGTCCATCCCGACTACCGGCAGCACTACGAGTCGTCCCTGCGGGAGTGGGCGCCGGCGACGGTGGATCCCGTTCGGACCCTCCCCGCCGAGCACTCCGGGCCACCGGCTGTGACGAGACCGGACGATCCCGCGATCTGGCTTTTCTCGGGGGGGACGACCGGGCTTCCAAAAGTGGTCATACAGACCCACAAGAGCCTGGTGAACACCACCCGGATGTACGGCCAGGGCTCGCTGGGGATGACCGCCGAAGACATCACCATGTCCGTGCCCAAGCTCTACTTCGGCTATGCCACCGGGTCCAATCTCCTCTTCCCTTTCTCGGTCGGCGCCTCGGCAGTCCTCTTCGAGGAGCACCCCGGTCCGCAGGCACTGTTCGATCGGATCGAATCGCACCGCCCCACGATCCTGGTGAATGTCCCCTCGGCGATCAACCAAATGCTGGCTGCACCCGGTGCGGGCGAGGCGGACCTCTCATCGCTGCGCCTGGCCACCTCGGCGGGGGAGGCCCTCCCCGAGACCCTGTATCACCGATGGAGGGACACTTTCGGAGTAGAGCTCCTCGACGGTCTGGGGACTGCGGAGATGTGGCACATCTTCGTCACCAACACGGTGGGGGACGTGACCCCGGGGACCCTGGGCAAGGTGGTCCCCGGTTTCGAGATCAAGGCATGCGATGACGACGGCAAGGAGCTGCCCGTGGGGGAGGTGGGCCGTCTCTGGGTGAAGGGGGACTCTCTGGGTCTCGGCTATCACGAGAGCCCCGAGCTGACCAGAGAGGCGTTCCGGGGCGAGTGGTTCGTCGGGGGGGATCTCGTCTCGATCGATGAGGACGGTCGGGTCACCCATCGGGGAAGGGCCGACGACGCCATAAAGGTCAAGGGGAAGTGGTTTCGCCCTCAGGAGGTCGAGTCGACGCTTCTCGAGCATCCCTCGGTCAGGGAGTGCGCCGTGGTGGCGGTGGACGACCAGTCGGGGCTCGCCCGCCCGGTGGCTTTCGTGGTGGCCTCCGAGGAAGTCGGCCATCAGGACCTCATCGACTGGTGCCTGGCGCATCTCGAGGCCTACAAACACCCCCGCCAGGTGTTCTTCGTCGATGAGCTGCCCCAGACCCATCTGGGGAAGGTGGACCGGTCCGCATTGAAACGGGCGGCCCGTTGACCCCGTCGGGGACATCGCCCCGGAGACGCCTGACCCCGGGGGACAGCATGCAAACCTGTCCCACCGGGAGGGCATGATCGATACATGGAGCCCACCATCCTCCATGCCGACCTCGATGCCTTCTATGCCTCCGTCGAGCAATTGCTCGACCCGTCGTTGCGGGGCAGACCGGTGCTCGTCGGCGGTGGCATCGTCGTAGCCGCCTCCTATGAGGCTCGGGCCTGTGGGGTGCGGGCCCCGATGTCGACACGTGACGCACTGTCGCTGTGCCCACGAGCCGTGGTGGTGAAGGGCCACTTCGACCGCTATCTGGACCTCTCCGACCGGGTGATGGCCATCCTCGACGACGCCACCCCGGTGGTGGAGCAGATCTCGGTCGACGAGGCCTTCCTCGACGTGTCAGGGACCACTCATCTCCTCGGCCGGCCCTCAGACATCGCCCGCACCATCAGACGTCGGGTGAGGGAGGAGGTCGGGTTGCCTATTTCGATCGGGATCGCCTCGACCAAGTTCTTGTCGAAGATCGCCTCGGCCCGGGCCAAACCCGACGGCTTGGTGATCGTCGACATCGGGACTGAGTTGAACTTCCTCCACCCGCTGCCGGTCGAGGCACTCTGGGGTGTCGGCAGGGTCACCGCGGGCCGTCTCCACCGGTTGGGCATCGGGACCATCGGTGAGCTGGCCGAGGTGCCTGCGGCGGCGCTCGCCCCCTTGATGGGACGCGGTGTGTCCGGGGCGTTGCGGTCATTGTCGTGGAATCAAGACCCCCGTCCGGTCAAGGGCGGCCGTCGCGCCGGGTCGGTGGGCAGCCAGCAGGCGCTGGGGCCGGGGTTGACCGGTCGGGAGGAGATGGCGGTCGTGGTACTGGGTCTCGCCGACCGGGTTGGGCGACGTCTCCGCGCCAAAGGCCGCACCGGTGCCACCCTCACCGCCCGGGTGAGGTTCCCCGGCCCCCGCTCGGTGACGAGGAGTCACACCCTCCGCTCTCCAACCGGCTCCACGGCCGCTCTCTCCAATCTGGGGATGATCCTGGTCGACCGGGCGATCGCCGACCACCCGGGGGAGACGGTGACCTTGATCGGGCTCTCGGTGTCCAACCTCACGGCCGATGAGCATGTCCAACTCGAGTTCGATCTCGGAGACGGCGACCTGCTGCGCTCCGGTAGTGACCTGGCTCTGCGCAGGGGCAGCCTCGAGTCCCGTGTCGACGAGGTGCGGGAAAAGTTCGGACGTGAGCTGTTGCGCTACGGGGTGGGGCCTGGGGGAGCGAGCGACGACTTCAGACGTCTCGCCGAGCGCTCATGAGGACTTCGTCTCCCGTCCCAGTCTCACCGGTCCCTTGAGCCCGGGGCGGAGGCCTCTCTTGTCGGCGTAGAACGCCCGGAGTCGGTCCATGAAGGCCACGCGGTCGCCACGGACCTCGACCGCCGGCCCGATGGTCAGGGTGCGGCTCGGCCCGTCGACTCCCGCCGGCACCACCGGCACCCCGGCCGTCTCGGCGATCTCGATGAATCCCGACTTCCAACTGGGGGCGGCGTCTCTAGTGCCTTCGGGGGCGATGACCAGGGTCATCCGGTCCTCGGCGTCGAAGGCTGCCCTGACCTGGCCCACGACCCCTCTCGGTCGCGTCCTGTCGACCGCGATCCCCCCGATCGCGCGGAACAGGTATCCGAGTGGCCAGCGGAACAGGGTGTGTTTCCCGAGGAACCTGACCCTGATGTCGTAGTGGTGGAGGGCGGCGAGGAACAGGATGAAGTCCCAGTTCGAGGTGTGGGGGGCGCTGATGATCACCATCTTGGGGAGATCGGGGATCTCACCGAGAAAGGTCCAGCCCAGCGTCTTCATCACCCGATGGGAGAGCCACCTCATCGAGACGATGCTCTGAGTCCGGCGTTGGCACCCAGAGTCAGGTCGAGGTTCTCATCGGTGCGACCCGGAACCCGTCTGCGTCGACCCAAACCAGAGAAGACCGATCGTCGACCGCAGCCACGATCTCGTCGGCCATCTCATCGTCTATCGCCCCGACGTCGTCACCGCGATGGATGACCCGCAACGAGGCTTGCTTGGGGAACCGGGTGGCGATCATTCCCGGGTGTGAGCAGATGATGGTCACCTGGTAGGGGGCGACGACGTCCTCGGCCTCGGTCACCCCCCGGTCACGGGCGTAAGACGCCAGCAGGTGCCAGGCGGCGAGACCGGTGTAGACCAGGACGGTGCCCGGCTGGAGAAGCGAGGCGGTACTCCCTTCATCCAGCAGACGTCGCAACAGCACGAACAGGGTAGTGATCAACGCGCCGGCGGCGAACAGACCGAACACGATCCCGAGACCGAGCGTGTAGAGACGGCGGGGCCAGGCGGTGACCTCGAACTCGGGCTCACCCTTGCGCCAGCGTCCGGCAAACGTCTGCCACACTGCGAGACCAACCACCAGGACAGTGGCCGCCGCCAGGATCTCCTCGAGGGCCCCCCCGACGATGAGACTGTCATCGAATGCGACGAGGGTGAGGGCGATGGCTGCGCTCACCGCGGTGATGAGACCCAGAGCCGCCATGCCGTATTCGTAAGTCCGCAGGGGGTTGTCCCTGATGGTCCCCAGAGTGCGGCGATGCACCGCCCACACCCCGACACCGGCGAGCATGAGGGCCAGTGCTATCGGGAGAGGCTCGAAGTGCTCCCCGGCCGGTGACGTCTCGGCGAAGACGTACTGGATGGCGAGCACGCCGATGAAGCCGGTCGCACCGATCCCCACCGCCAGGGCCCCCAGCGCGACCAGGACGGTCCAGGATGCCCTGGGAACACCAGGCTCGCCCGGCCACGGTCTCAGCCAGCGATAGGCCCACAGCGGAGCGCCCACTATCAGCATGGCGACCCACGGACTGAATTCCAGGTCCGGCGCCGGAGCCCCCAGGGCCTCGTACCCTTGGGCGAGAAGTGCGGCGAGAACCCCGACCAGGCCGATGGCCAAGGTGACCTGGCCGATCGCCGAGCCGATGACGCGCTGCAACTCGCCGGCGTCGGATCGAGGCGGCGTCACCCGTGCCGAGTACTCGTGGAAGACGACGATGGCCCCGAAGACGAGCACCCCGGTCCATGCCGACGGAGAGCCGTCGTCGATGAGGCCGTCGATGAAGGAGACTGCGGAGATCACGAGAGCGGTCATGAAGACCATCTCGATCAAGGCCAGGTAGAGGGCCCAACCGGCGGATTGCGGGTAGATCACCCTGCGGATGGCCTGGCGACGCCAGAAGTAGATGACGAACGGAAGCGAAACCACCAAGGCCGAGAGGGATGTGGCCAGGCTCTCGGCGGGATCGAAAACGAAACGGTCGCCGGGGAAGGCGGTCTGGGCCAGCGCGGCGAGGGCGAACCCGGCGACGCCCATCGAGAGCGCCAGCATCAGGTAGGCGATGAGGTCGGCCCCACTCCCTTCCTTCTCGGTCTTCCCCAGCGCCCGCTGCACGGCGATGACGACGGTGAACACGATGAGGAGCAGGAAGATGATGGCGACGAATCTCATATGTCCCGACACCCCCACACGAAGTAGGGCCAGGGATCGCCCGAGATCCACCAAAAGCCGTCCTCGTCGATCAACTCGAACACCACGAACTCATCCCATTGCGAACCGAGCCCCCCTCCTCCGCCGTGGGTGATGGTGACCTCGACCGAGGCGTCACTGCCCGGGAGCGGCGCTCCCGTCTCGTCGGGCTCCGCGATCACATCGAACCCCCTTTCCACGAGGCCGCCGCCGAATGCCTGGTTGGAGAACCCGAGCCCTGCGGTGAACTCTCCCGGGTTCGTCCTGGAGAGATCGACCTGGTCGCATTCCCCGAGCCACTGCTGATGGATCAAAGCCACCGCGTCATCCCAGCGCTCCTCGTCGATGGCCAGCAAGTACTCCTGAACCGTCCCCTCCGGGGTGTCAGGGTCGAGCTCGACTGGTCCCCTCAGCAGTGCGACTGCGACCAGACCGGAGACCAGGACGGCCAGCCCCGCAGGCATCACCCAGGGCGGGATTTGTCGCGTGGAGGCGCTCATCGCCGTTTAGACGCCATTTCGAGGACATCGGTTGCACCAGCACCGTCCAAGACGATCGGCTCGAAGCCGCGGCTCTGGAGGATGCCCGCCGCGGTATGGGCCCTATAGCCGGTGCCACAGGCCACCCACACCGGTGACGTCTTCTCGAGCCCGCGGGGTGTCTCATTGGCGATGTCCGGCAGGTAGGAGAGGATCGCGCCATCCACAACCCCGCCTTCCCACTCGTCGGGTGCCCTGACATCGAGCATCTGCGCCCCCTCTTCGGCGGCTCTGGCGTAGGTCTCGGCGTCGACGGTCCGGTAGGAGTCGACCGGCGCAGCTGGGGGCCGGATGACCCCTCTGATGTCGTCGTAACCGATCCTGACGAGCTGACGGAGCGCCTCTCCATGGTCCTGATCCTGATTCAAGACCAGGACGAGGGGGGTGTTGTGATCGGTGAGCCACCCGACCCAGGTGCCGAAGCTGTCCCGTAGCTCGATCCCAAGCGCTCCCGGGAGGTACCCGGCGGCGAACTCTCTTCGCGGCCGTGCGTCGATGACGGTCACCCCGTCCGGGACGGTGTCGATCACCGGCGCATCGAGGACCGGCCCGGGCGCCCCGGTGAGATTCAGCGGCCCCATGTGCCGGTAGTAGGCGGGAAAAGGCACCAAGCCGGTCAGCTGTCCCTTCACGAAAGCGTCTTCGTCGTCGTAGGCCAGCACCGGGTTGGTCCTTCTCTCGACCCCGATGGTCGAGGTCAGGTTGCCGGCAGCGGTGGTGGTGCAGAAGCTGCCGGCGCCGTGGGTGGGGTAGAGCTCCACCCTCTCAGGGAGATCGGCGAGACGGTTGACCGACCCGTATTGGAGACGGGCCAGTGTCTCGGCGCGATCCTCTCCGAGGAGGTCGGTGCGCCCCGCTGAACCGACGAGGAGACTCCCCCCGGAGAAGACGGCCCGCTCCTGCCCATCGATGAGGACCAGGTATGACGTGTGCTCAGGGGTGTGGCCTGGGGTGTGGATGGGACGGACGACCAAGCCGGCCACGTCGATGTCCTCGTGGTGGAAGGCCGGACGATGACGGAACACCGGAGCGGCCCCGGCCGGCATCACCAGCTCGGCGCCGCTCTTTCGAGCCAGATCTCTCCCCCCCGAGACGTAGTCGTTGTGGAGATGGGTCTCGATCACGAGACGCAGGTCCGCCTCCGGCTCGGCGAGAACGACTTCGAAACGGTCGATGTCGCGTTGGGGATCCACAACGACACCAACCCCGTCATGGACGAGGACATGGGTGGAGTCGCCCAGCCCCTCGGTCCGGATCGTCTCGATGCGCAGGGTCACTCTTGCATCCCCAGGGCTTTCATGCCACCAGACATGTTGGCCGCCTCGTAGCCGTTGAAGGCGAGGAATGTGGCCACGTTCGAGCTTCGGTCACCTGTTCGGCAGACGCAGAGGATGGGCCGGTCCTGGGGCAACTCCTCGTATCTGGCCACGATCTCGCCCAGACTGATCAACAAGGCCCCGGGGAGAGTCCCCAGCCGCCACTCGTGTGGCTCACGAACATCGAGGATGGCCGCGTCGTGGTCCTCGACCCACGTCTCCCAGTCCGCGGCCGCGACGTCGACGTAGGTGCTCATGCCGGCAAAATGCTAGATGGGGCGTGGCTGAATCACGACCCGATGAATGCGTCCTACACTGCCGCCCCGCCAGCGTCCGGAGGCTCATATCGACATCGCAGTACTCGCATCGGGGTCGGGTACCAATCTCCAGACGCTGATCGATACCCCGTCGGTCCGGCCACACATCCGACTGGTGGTCTCGGACAACCCCGATGCCCAAGCCCTCACCCGGGCGGAAGACCACGGGATCGCCACCTCGGTGGTCGGCTGGGCCGATCATCGGGATCGGGACTCCTTCTCGGTGGCGATTGCCGATGTCATCGAGCAGAGCGGGGCCAAGGGGGTGGTCCTGGCTGGTTTCATGCGCATCCTGGCCCGATCGTTCATCGACCGGTTCCCCGAGAGGATCCTCAACATCCATCCTTCACTGCTTCCCGCATTCCCGGGGTCCCACGCCGTCGAGACCGCCATCGATCACGGGGTGAAGGTCAGCGGGGTCACCGTCCACTTCGTCGACGAGATGGTGGATCATGGCCCCATCGTGGCTCAGGTCCCGGTCGCTGTCCGCCCCGGGGACACCGTGCAGACCCTCCACCGGCGCATTCGGGTCGAAGAGCACCGCATCTACCCCGAGGTCGTGGAGGCCTTCGTCGAGGGTCGTCTCCGGGTCGAGGGACGCAGGGTGGATTGGCGATGAGACGCGCCCTCGTCAGCGTGTATGACAAGACCGGGTTGGTCCCCTTCGTCGAGCGTCTCGTCACCGCCGGCTACCACATAGTCTCCTCTGGGGGGACCGCCTCCGCGCTGACCGAGGCGGGGATCGAGGTGACCGCGGTGGAGGACCTCACCGGGGCGAAGGAGATCCTCGGAGGGCGGGTCAAGACGCTTCACCCCAAGATCCACGGCGGGATCCTCGCCCGCGGCCCGGGTGATGACCACGAGCTTGCAGCCCACGGGATCGAGCGTTTCGAGCTGGTTGTCTGCAACCTCTACCCGTTCCGGGAGACTTTCTCCGACCCTGGCGCCTCGGAGTCGGACATCATCGACCAGATCGACATTGGCGGCCCCGCCATGGTCCGGGCCGCCGCCAAGAACCATCACCATGTCGGGGTCGTGGTGTCCCCCGATCAGTACGAGGAGGTGGCCGAGGCGGTGGAGGGAGGCGGGCTCGATCCCGACCTGCGACGCCGTCTCGCCGCCGAAGCCTTCTTCCACACCGCGAGCTACGACGCGGCGATAGTCGGATGGATCGGCGTCGACCGGGTGATCCCCTTGCGTCGCACCGCCGAGCTCCGCTACGGGGAGAACCCCCATCAGCCGGCGAGTCTCTTCGTCGAGGAGGGGGCCTCACCTTGGTGGGCGACGCTCACCCAGCACCAAGGCAAGGAGATGTCGTTCAACAATTACGCCGATGCCGAGGCGGCGTGGCGTCTCGCGGCCGATCTGGGCGATGATTCGGTGGTGGTGGTCAAACACACCAATGCCGCCGGGGC
Organism: Acidimicrobiia bacterium; assembly: GCA_035512955.1. Classification (GTDB taxonomy): domain Bacteria; phylum Actinomycetota; class Acidimicrobiia; order Spongiisociales; family ZC4RG35; genus JANQRA01. The sequence goes on along the minus strand of DATKCZ010000027.1, from coordinate 7,114 downwards.
GGCGATCGCCGGGTCGGTGGCGTCGGCCTTCGAGGCGGCGTGGGAAGGTGACCCGCTGGCCGCCTTCGGCGGTGTGGTCGCCGTCAACGGGGAGCTCGACGAGAAGACCGCCCAGGCTCTGGCCGACCGTTTCGTGGAGGTGGTCATCGCACGCCGGGTAGCCGAGGAGGCCCTCACCGCCATGGCATCGAAGAAGAATGTGCGGCTGCTCACCGCCTCACCCGCCTCGTCGGACGACGCCGACTACCGAAGAGTCGAAGCTGGCCTGCTCGCCCAGGACCGGGACCGGGTGGAGCTCGACGGCTGGGAGGTGGTGTCCTCGCGGAAACCCACCGACGACGAGATGGAGGCCCTCCGATTCGCCTGGGTGGTGGCCGCCCACACCAAATCGAATGCCATCGTCATCGCCCGCGGCCGCCAGGTGGTCGGTGTCGGCGCCGGGGACCAGTCGAGGGTCGGCGCCGCCCAACGGGCGGTGGTGAAGGCGGGGGAGAGGGCCCGGGGCGCGGTTGCCGCCTCCGATGGGTTCTTCCCCTTCCGCGACGGGTTGGACGCTCTCGCCGACGCCGGGGTCACCGTCGTGGTCGAGCCGGGCGGGTCGCGCAACGATCAGGAGCTCGTTGCCGCGTCTGACGAGCGGGGGCTTGCGCTGGTGTTCGCACATCGACGACACTTCCGTCACTGATGCGAGCCCGGATTCTCGACGGCAAAGTGGTGGCCCAGGCGGTGAAAGAGGAGGTCGCCAAGGCGGTGGCAGATCTCGATTTCCAACCGGGACTCGCCACCGTCCTGGTCGGGGACGACCCAGCGTCGCACAGCTACGTCCGGGGCAAGCGTCGTGACGCCGAGCAGGTGGGCATCGAGTCGGTGCATCACGAGTTGTCGGCCTCGATCGAGCAGGAGACCCTGTTCTCCCTGGTGGAGACACTCAACGAGGATGAGGGGGTGGACGGGATCCTCGTCCAACTCCCCCTTCCCGGGGACCTCGACGAAGAGGCCACGGTCGAGCGAATCGACCCCGCCAAGGATGTCGACGGCCTCCACCCGTTCAACCTGGGAAAGCTGATGCTGGGCCAGTCGGGGCTCCGCCCCTGCACCCCGACCGGGGTGGTGCGGATCCTCGACCACTACGGAATCGACACCGACGGTGCCCGGGCGGTCATCGTCGGCCGCTCATTCCTGGTGGGACGGCCGCTGGCCATGATCCTTTCAGAGCGGGGGGTGGACTCGACCGTCTCGGTCGCCCACTCCAGGACCGCCGATCTGGCCACGGTCACCCGTGAGGCGGACATCCTGGTGGCCGCGGCGGGCTCGCCCGGCTTGATCGGCCCCCACCACGTCAAACCGGGCGCCACCGTGATCGATGTCGGGGTCAACCGCACCGACGAGGGACTGGTCGGCGATGTCGATTTCGACGCGGTGGCCGAGGTGGCCGGTGCGATCACCCCGGTCCCCGGAGGTGTGGGCCCGATGACCCGCGCCATGCTCCTCGTCAACACTCTGCGTGCTGCCAAGGCACGCAGAGCGTCCAACTGAGCCTTTCCCAACCGTTCTGTGAGGGTCCGTGGCGCCACAGACGGCATAGACCCTCACAGAACGGTTGGGTGGGGGGTCTGGCTAGTGTCGCGGGCGTCGCAGACACCCTTTCCAGGAGTCAATTGCCATGGGCACCCCAATCACCATGGGACCGGACGGTCTCAACGTTCCCTCCGATCCGATCATCCCCTTCATCGAGGGTGACGGCATCGGCCCCGACATCTGGGCGGCGGCGGTCAGGGTCTTCGACGCCGCGGTCGAGAGGGCCTATCACGGTGAGCGGGCCATCGCCTGGGAAGAAGTGCTGGCCGGGGAGAAGGCATACAACGAGAGCGGCAGCTGGCTCCCCGACGAGACCGTATCCGCCTTCGAGGAGCGTCTCGTCGGCATCAAAGGGCCTCTGACCACCCCGGTCGGCGGTGGCATCAGGTCGCTCAACGTGGCACTGCGCCAGATCATGGACCTCTACGCATGTGTGCGACCCATCCGCTGGTTCGAGGGGGTGCCCTCCCCGGTGAAGGACCCCGGGGCGGTGGACATGATCATCTTCCGTGAGAACATCGAGGACGTCTATGCGGGCAAGGAGCTCGAGGAGGGGACCGAGGAGGCCAAGAAGCTCCTCGCCTTTCTCAAGGAGACCTACGACTGGGACATCCGCGAGGACTCCGGCATCGGCATCAAGCCGGTGTCGGAGACAGGCTCGAAACGACTGATCCGGGCCGCGATCAAGTACGCGCTCCAGAACGACCGGGAGTCGGTGACCCTGGTGCACAAGGGCAACATCATGAAGTTCACCGAGGGCGCCTTCCGCGCCTGGGGCTATGAGCTGGTCAGAGAGGAGTTCTCCGACGTCGCGGTGTCCTGGGAGGACAGCGGTGGCGACGCCGGGGACAAGCTCTTGGTCCAAGACATGATCGCCGACGCGATGCTGCAGCAGATACTCACCCGCCCGGCCAGCTACGACGTGATCGCCACCACGAATCTCAATGGCGACTACATCTCAGACGCCCTCGCCGCCCAGGTGGGCGGGATCGGGATCGCCCCCGGGGGGAACATCAACTACGACACGGGCATCGCCGTCTTCGAGGCCACCCATGGGACCGCTCCGAAGTACGCCAACAAGGACATGGTGAACCCGGGCTCGGTGATCCTCTCCGGGGAGATGATGTTCCGCTACCTGGGGTGGAAAGAGGCTGCTGACGCGGTGATCAAGGGTCTCGAGGGGGCCATCGCCGCCAAAACGGTCACCTACGACTTCGAGCGCCTCATGGAGGGGGCCACCAAGGTCAAGACGTCGGAGTTCGGTGACGCGGTTATCTCCCACATGTGAGCTCCCTGGGGGAGTTTGCCGAGTCCGGGCCGGGGTCAGTCCCCACGAGGCTCTAGAATTGGAGTGATCCGGGAGCCTCCTTGACCGCAATCCAACTCACACGCGCCAGCGACGTCCTTCCCCCCGAAGAAGTCGCAGCCCTTCAGCCGACCATCGACGCCATCGATCGGTTGAAAGTGGAGCGCAACGCCATCGTCGCCGCCCACAACTACATGACACCCGATATCTATCACCTGGCGGCTGACATCACCGGTGATTCGCTGGCCCTCGCCTACCTCGCCCTGGAGACCGACGCCGAGGTCATCGTCCTCGCCGGAGTCCACTTCATGGCCGAGACCGCCAAGCTGATGGCACCGGAGAAGACGGTTCTCATCCCAGATCTCGAGGCAGGGTGCTCCCTCGCCGACGGCATCACAGGGGAGGATGTGCGCAGGCTGCGACGTCAGCATCCGGGGGTACCCGTGGTGACCTATGTCAACACCTCGGCAGAGGTGAAGGCCGAGTCGGACATCACCTGCACGTCGAGCAATGCAGTGGCGGTGGTCGAGTCCCTCGGTGTGAACCGGGTCATCTTCACCCCGGACCAATACCTGGGTCGCTGGGTGGCCACCCAGACCGACGTCGAGGTAATCCTCTGGGAAGGCTCATGCATGGTCCACGAGCGATTCACCGGGGAGGAGATCGCCGACTACCGACGTGAGATGGGTGACATCGCGGTGATCGCCCACCCTGAGTGCCCACCCGACGTGTTGGCCCAGGCCGACTACGTGGGATCGACCCACGGAATGATCACCTGGGTCAAAGACCGCCAGCCCGACCAGGTGATGATGATCACCGAGTGCTCCATGGCGGACAACGTCGCCGAGGCCACCCCCCACACCACCTATGTCCGCCCGTGCAATCTGTGTCCTCACATGAAGCGGATCACCCTCGAGAACATCAAGCGCTCCCTGGAGACGATGACCTATCAGGTCGAGATCCCCGAGGATGTGGCCGAACGGGCCCGGCGGGCCGTGTCGAAGATGCTCGAGGTAGGTAGGCAGGACTGATCGGGCGATGACCAAGATCGTCCGCCTCGACGCACCGGTGGTTGTTGGCGCCGGGGTAGCCGGGCTCTCCGTGGCCCTCGGGCTGGACCGTGGATACGTCATCTCCTCCAAGGAGATGGGCTCGACCTGGTGGGCCCAGGGAGGGATCGCCGCCGCTCTCGGCGCCGACGACTCCCCACAGGCCCACGCCGAGGACACGGTGGCCGTGTCCGGCGGGCTCGCGGTCGACGATGCGGTCGCCGCCCTGACCCTGGGTGGCCCGGAGGCGATCTCCCGTCTCATCCAGATGGGCGCCGAGTTCGATCGCGACGACGACGGGATCCTGCTCCTCGGCCGCGAGGGCGGGCACCAGGCGCGACGAGTGGTCCATGCCGACGGAGACGCCACCGGGGCGGAGGTGATGAGGGCACTCAATGAGGCTGTGAGGGCCACCGACGCCGTCAAGGTCATCGAAGGGCGGGTGGTCGATCTGGCGCGCGACGGCGACCGGGTGGTCGGGGTGGTGACCGCCGACGGGAAGACACGGATCGTCTACACCGCCCCCGCGGTAGTCCTGGCCACCGGTGGCGCCGGGCGGATGTATGCCCTAACCACCAACCCGCCAGGTGTCACCGGCGACGGCATCATGATCGCCGCCCGGGCCGGGGCCCGGCTGGCCGATCTCGAGTTCGTCCAGTTCCACCCGACCTCTCTCAACGCTGGCAAGGACCCGATGCCCCTCCTCACCGAGGCGCTGCGGGGAGAGGGTGCCACCCTGGTCGACGCCTCCGGCCGGCGGTTCATGGACCAGTATCACCCCATGGCCGAGTTGGCCCCGCGCGACATCGTGGCCCGGGCGATCTTCTGGCAGATCGACCGGGGGTCTTCGGCATACCTCGACGGGAGATCGATCCTGAACTTTCATGAGCGGTTCCCGACAGTGACCGCCCATGCCCTCTCCGTGGGCCTCGACCCGAGCGAGCATCTGCTGCCGGTGTCGCCGGCGGCCCACTACTACATGGGGGGGATCGACGCCGACACGCTGGGACGCACCTCACTCCCCGGCCTGTGGGCGGTGGGAGAGTGCTCCTCGACCGGGGTGCACGGCGCCAACCGCCTGGCCTCGAACTCCCTGCTCGAAGGGCTCGTCTTCGGGGCGCGCGTGGCGCTCGACGTCGACCAGCGTCACGGTGAGGCCCCCCATTCGATCGAGGTGCCCAAGGAGGCCCTCGACCTGCCGGTCGTGGCGGGCCCGGTGATCGACGAGCTCAGACAGGTGATGTGGGACCGGGTCGGGTTGATCCGCACCGGGGACGGCTTGTGGGAGGCGCGCAACGCGATACTCGACATGGAACAAGTGATGGGCCGGACGATTGCGGGACGCAACGCGGCGGATCTCGGCCTCCTCATGGTGATGGCGGCACTACGCCGCTCCGAGTCCCGAGGCGGGCACTATCGCGCCGACTATCCGGATGAGGACCCCATGCAGGCGATGAGGGCGCTGGTGGTGCCCGGGGCCGTCGACACCGTCACAGTGGGTCGATGAACGAGGCCGACTACGCCGAGATAGTCGAGCGGGCTCTGGCGGAGGATCTCGGAGACCGCGGGGACATCACCTCGATGTCGGTGATCCCCGAGGATGCCGTCTCCTCGGCCAAAATCGTTTCCCGCGTCGCCGGGGTCACAGTCGGCCTGGAAGTGGCCGCACACGTGTTCAGGGTCGTGGACCCCACGGTGGTGTTCACTCCGGTGGCCGCCGACGGTGAGGCGGTCGGCCCTGGATCTGTCCTCGCCACGGTGTCGGGCCCCTCCCGCTCGATCCTGACGGCCGAGCGCACCGCCCTCAACCTGCTGGGGCGGATGTGCGGGGTGGCCACCGCCACCGCGGCCCTGGTCGCCGAGGTGGCGGGAACGGGTTGTCGGATCACCGACACCAGAAAGACCATGCCCGGGCTTCGAGCGCTAGACAAGCACGCGGTGGTCGCCGGTGGCGGGGTGAACCATCGAATGGGGCTCTATGACCAGGTGATGATCAAGGACAACCACATCGCCGCCGCCGGAGATCTCGCCGGGGCCGTCGCCCGCGCGCGGTCCGAGCTGGGCGCGGGGACGAAGGTCGTGGTGGAGGTCGAGTCCTTCGATCAGTTGGAGGAGGCCCTGGCGACCGATGCCGACCGCGTCCTTCTCGACAACATGCCGCTCGACCAGTTGCGCGAGGCGGTGCTCAGGGTCGACGGGGCAATCGAGACCGAGGCCTCGGGCGGGGTGACCCTCGAGACGGCGCGGGTCATCGCCGAGACCGGGGTGGATTTCATCTCGGTGGGTTGGATCACCCATTCGGCGCCGCAACTCGACATCGCCCTCGACTTCGTCTGACCGTCGCGGCGTCGGTAGCCTCGCCGATCATGAATGAGCCAGTGAGAGTCGCGGTGACCGGTGCCGCCGGCCAGATCGGTTACAGCCTCCTGTTTCGCATAGCTTCGGGTGAGATGCTGGGGCCCGATCAGCCGGTCATCCTCCAGATGCTCGAGATCACACCTGCGCTCACCGCCCTCCACGGGGTCGTCATGGAGCTCGAGGACTGTGCCTTCCCGCTTCTAGCAGACATGGTCCCCACCGACGACGTGGAGAAGGCGTTCGAAGACGCAGAACTGGCGATGCTGGTCGGGGCGATGCCCCGCAGGGAGGGCATGGAACGGGCCGATCTGCTCGCTGCCAACGGCGCCATCTTCACCGGCCAGGGGAAAGCCATCGCCGAGTCGGCCAAGCGAGATGTCAAGGTGCTGGTGGTGGGCAACCCGGCCAACACCAACGCCCTGATCGCCATGAACAACGCCGAGTCGATGGACCCGGCGAACTTCACCGCGATGACCCGTCTCGATCACAACCGGGCCATCAGCCGGCTGGCCTCCCATCTCGGCAAGCCCGTCGGCTCGGTCAAGAGAATGACCATCTGGGGGAACCACTCGACAACCCAGTATCCCGATCTCATCCATTGTGAGGTCGATGGAGAGCCGGCATACCAGCTGGTCGACGATCCCGAGTGGATCGAGACCGAGTACATCCCCAAGGTCGCCAAGCGCGGCGCGGAGGTCATCTCGGCCCGGGGGGCATCGTCAGCGGGCTCGGCCGCCAATGCGGCGATCGAACACATGCGTGATTGGGTGGCAGGCACGCCGGAGGGGGACTGGGTATCGATGGGTGTCCGCTCCGACGGGTC
>DATKCZ010000026.1:0-33357 GCA_035512955.1 Acidimicrobiia bacterium | reverse complement strand
GTGATCCCATGGTGGCACGTGGGTGCGCCATGGCTCAACGGCTAAAAGGTACTCCGGGGATAACAGGCTTATACCCCCCAAGAGTCCATATCGACGGGGGTGTTTGGCACCTCGATGTCGGCTCGTCGCATCCTGGGGCCGGAGCAGGTCCCAAGGGTCGGGCTGTTCGCCCGTTAAAGCGGCACGCGAGCTGGGTTCAGAACGTCGTGAGACAGTTCGGTCCCTATCCGCCGCAGGCGCAGGAAATTTGAAAGGAGCTGCCCCTAGTACGAGAGGACCGGGGTGGACGTACCTCTGGTGTGCGAGTTGTTCTGCCAAGAGCACGGCTCGTTGGCTATGTACGGACGGGATAAGCGCTGAAGGCATCTAAGTGCGAAGCCCACCTTGAGATGAGATTTCCCACCCGTAAGGGTTAAGGCCCCTGGTAGAAGACCAGGTTGATAGGCCGGACGTGTAAGCACAGTCAATGTGTTCAGCGGACCGGTACTAATAGGCCGAGGGCTTGGATATAGAACCCTTGATATGACTTTGTGCTCGCTATGGAGTGCTCGGGTTGCCCGAGACTCGAAGATTTTGCCCGGTGGCTACAGCGGCAGGGAACCACCCGTTCCCATTCCGAACACGGAAGTGAAACCTGCCAGCGCCGATGGTACTTGGGGAGCAGTCCCCCGGGAGAGTAGGTCACTGCCGGGCATATAAACCTCGAAGGGTCGCCGACTAGCGTTGGCGGCCCTTCTCTCATTTCTGGAGAATCTCCGTGGCACGAGGCGACGACAAGAACCACAAATCGAACCGTTCCGGGCAGCGCCGTGGCCACCCCGGTGCCAGCAAGCCCCAGTACAAGACGATCACCTCGGTCAAGGGGGGACAGCTACCCAAGTGGGTGCGAGACGAGATCATCCGCTCCACACCGAAAGACCGGCGCGAGCCGGCCATCACCCACCTCTCAAAGGCGATGGAGGCATTCGCCGAGGAGCGCTACCCGGCGGCGCTCAACGACCTGAGGCAGGCAAAGAAGCTCTCACCGCGGTCGGCCACTATCAGGGAGTTGCTCGGGCTGTCGGCATATCGCTCCGGCAAATGGGAGGAAGCGCTCCGCGAGCTGAGGACCTTTCGGAGGCTGACCGGTGATCTGATCCATTACCCGGTCGAGATGGACTGTCTGCGCGGTCTCGATCGCCCTGAGGACGTCATCAAGACGTGGGAGCGCCTCGGGGACTACGAAATCTCCGCCACGATCAATCATGAGGCGCGGGTGGTGTACGCCTCCTTCCTCCTCGACCAAGGACGGGCGAGGGACGCATGGCCGGTGATCAAGCCGGGTCGTCTGGTGGCGTCGCCGACCCAGGGTGAGCTGAGACGATGGTTCGTCGCCGCGAGAGTGGCCATGGAAGCCGGTGACAAGAAGGCGGCGCGGCGTCTCGTCGCCGCTCTCGACGAGCAAGAGCCCGACTTCGAAGGCGTCGACGAGTTACGTAAGGCACTGGCCTGACCCGGCTAAGTCATCAATGCGCCGTAGAGGTCTCTGACGTACCAGATCTCGGCAGCATGCCAGAGCAGTTCCTTGTTGACCCACCACACGATGTCCAACAGCGGGAGCTGGGGGTCGAGACCTCCCGGATAGGCCGATCTCCCCACGGTGTCGAGGTCCTCATCGCACATCTGGTCGAGACCCGACCTCCAGGCATCGAGACCATGGCGAAGGAACTCGAGACTCTGATCGGCGGTGATCGGCCAATCCGGGCCGTCGACCATCTGATGGCTACCCACCAGCCAGTCGGCGCGGATGAGACTCCCTGCTCCGAGGTGGCCCATCGACCACGCCAGGGTGCGGGGAGGCTCCGGGTCCGCGGCGGCGGCCCACCAGCCATCCCCGGATGTCGGTTGGGTCGACCCGTCGTCTGCCCGGCGCACCGTCCAACTGCCCGGTGCCGGCTCCCAGAGCAACTCTTGGTCGGACAGGCCATCGAGTCGGCTGAACAACTGCTCGGTCACATAATCCCACTGGGCGAGAAACGGGGCCAGGCGGGGCGGGGCGTCGGTGTAGGAGTCGATCATCCCGCCCACCGTATCGAATGATGCGGTCACTTCCCGTCCTGTAGTCACCGGGACGGGAACGAGTGGGCATTCTGTCCCAGCCATCTGAGATAGTCGGGCTCACTCCGCATTTCCCCGCACGTATGAGGGGAGAAATGCCATGGATCTCAATCTCATTGTCCTCTGTGGGCGACTGGCCGCCGATGGCGAGTTGAGGGTCTTCGACTCAGGAGCACGGTTGATCCGATATCTGGTGACCTCGAGGGTCGACTACCCGCGACGTCGCGTCGATGTCGTGCCGGTCACCTTGTGGGATCCACCCGACGACCTGGTGGACCGTCCCGGTGAGAAAGGCGAGCGGATCTGGGTCTGCGGATCGCTGCAGCGACGCTACTGGGAGAGCCCCGATGGGCGTCGCAGCCGGATCGAGGTCGTGGCCGAACAGGTCAACTTCAAAGACGTCGAGGACCTCGAACCCGTTGGTGCGGAATAGCCTGTGATCATTGGACAAATCCGGGCTTGACGACAGGGGTATGGTGGGCGTTGTCCCCCGTCCCCGCAGTTGTCTCAGGAGGTGTCTCATGCCCTGGTATTGGACCGACGAAGTCGCCCCCGTTCTGGTCGCCAACGGCAGCATCGACGCCGAGATCGCCTCCAGCCTCGTCGCCCTGCCCGTGGCTCATCGCAGTGAGCACGACAATGTCGAGGATGCCGCCAAGGAGCTGATGGACGACGGCGAGATCCCGTTAGCTGCCTGAATGCTCCGGGCGTCCCGTCAACCGAAATGGGTCGTCGCGTTCGTGGTGGTCGTCATGCTGGCAGCTCTATTCATCCGTCTCGGGTTCTGGCAGCTCGACCGTCTCGATGAGAGACGCACCGAGAATGCGGTGGGGGAGAGCAGGCTCGACGCGGCGGCGGTCTCCCTTGATCAGTTGCTCGAAGAGGCGGGGGAGGATCTCGGTCCGATCGAATATCGGCGGGTAGTGGTGGGAGGGCGCTTCGATCCCGAGCACGAGGTTCTGATCAGGTCTCAGGTCCATCTCGGCCAAGCCGGCTTCCACGTGATCACCCCTTTCGTAACCGGCGACGGGGGAGTCCTCGTCAATCGGGGCTGGGTGCCTTTGGCGCTCGATCAGACACCGGTCGACGAGGCTTCCCCACCGTCCGGGGAGGTTGAGATCGAGGGTTGGGTTCACCTCACCCAGACCAGACCCGCACTGGGACCGGAGGACCCTCCCGGGACCCAACCGATATTCAACCGGGTCGACGTCGGGCGTCTCGCAGAACAGGTTCCCTATCGGTTCTCGCCCTTCTATCTGGTGGAGGTGAGAGAGCGGGATGACGATCTCCCGGTTGCGGTGCCTCTGCCCGACTTCAGCTCGGAGGGCCCACACCTCGCCTATGCGGTCCAATGGTTCGGCTTCGCCGCCATCGGGCTCGCCGGGTTCTTCTTCCTCATCCGCCGCGAGGTTCAGTCGAGATAGTCCTCCAGGTCGAGCCCGGCGTCCAATCCCTCGACGAGCTCCCGGTCACCCAACGGCTCGGGCAGCTCGACCATGTGCGGGGTATCCGGGTTGCCTTGACAATCGAAGAAGCCGCCTTCCGGTGGGTCGGCGGCGAAGGCGATGAACACCTGGGCGTCGGTCATCACCACCTGCGGCCCGAGAAGACGATCACCGATCTCCTGACCGCTCACACACTCCCTCTCGGTGAGGGTGACGGCGACCATGTCGTCGTCGGCGTTCGGCGCCGGAGTCGCGGGATCCAACCGCCAGTCGACGGTGTTGAGCCCGGCGGGGACCGTGTATTGCAGGGGACAGGGCCCGCCACCCTGGGACCCACTCCAGTTCCACTCGCCAAGGGTCATCGTGACCTGCATGAAGGAGACTCCTTCGGAACCTCCATGGACGAGGAGCACCCCGGTGTCGGTTTGGTGCAGGATCAGCCAACCGTCCTGAGGCCAAAACTCGCCCTCGCCACTTTCGAGGAATGGGCCGATGGCTTCGGCCACCCCTCCGGGGTCACCCTCCTCGAGAGGAACGATCTCATCGAGCGCCGACACCGGAAACGCCGGGCCACTGGGGCAGGCCACAAATAGGTCGGCGGGCAACCCACCGTCGGGGCCGGGAGGCACAATCACCTCCAAATCACCGTTAGAGCTCTCCTCAGGTGGCGGCGTGGTCACGACCGGGGGAGAAGTGGAAGTGGTGGGATCCTGGCCACCGGGACCGTCGACTGGGCCGATACCACACCCGAAGACCACCAGGGCGATCGCCGGAACCAGGCAACGAAGGGCTGCACTCACCTTGGTTCGACGATTCGCCCCGCGCACCGGTTCCCGGTCATTCGTTGGCCAGGCCCTCGACCACTTCGTAGCCTTCCAGCCCCACTAACTGGCCGGGGTCGAATTTGATCTTGGCCGATCGGGAGCCGGCTCCGACGATGACCCAGTCGCAATCCATCACCCGGCTGTCGAGCCAGACGGGTAAATCGTCGGGCAGCCCGAAGATGGTCACCCCTCCGATCTCCTGGCCGGTCAGCTCTTTGGTGAGATCCCCGGGAGCGAAGCTGACCTTGCGCACACCCAATCGCCTTCTGACGGTGCCATTCACGTCGAGCCGGGTGTGGGCCAGCACGACGCACACCGCGTTGTGACCTTCCGGCTTTCGGGAGGCCACCAGGATCGCATTGGCCGATTTCTCCAAGGGCACTCCATATGCCTCACAGAACAGCGCAGTGTCGGCGAGGGCGGGATCACAGTCCATGACCTCGTAATCCAGCCCCAGGTCGTCGAGATGGGCAAGGACTTCGGTAGAGGCGGTCATTGGCCAAGCCTAGGAATTGTCGGACGGCAGAGCGGCGGATCTGGGAGACTCAGCGGGCATGGAAGGGTACGACAAGGGCACCTACGGCCAGAGATGGTCGCCCTTCTACGACGACCTATACAGCGAGGTCGAGGACTCGGTGATCGAGCTGCTGGCGCGTCATGCCGGAGATCCGCCCCGCGCCCTCGAGCTGGCCATCGGGACCGGGCGCATCGCCCTGCCTCTCCGCGCCAAAGGAGTCGACGTCTCCGGGATCGACGTCTCCGAGGCGATGGTGACCAGGCTCAAGTCCAAGCCCGGGGGAGAGGCGATACGGGTCACGATGGGCGATTTCGGGCGGGTCGACGTGGCAGAGACGTTCCCCCTGATCTATCTGGCGTTCAACACCCTGTTCGCCCTGTTGACCCAAGAGGACCAGTCGAGGTGTTTTCAGAATGTCGCCGATCACCTCGAGCCCGGTGGGCGTTTCATCATCGATTGTTTCGTGCCCGACGTGAAACGCTTCGACAGCTACAACACGAGGATGGCGGTCTCCAGCATCGGTTCGGTCGACGAGCACACCTATGAGATGACCATCTACGACCCGGTCAACCAGCGTCTCTCCACGCACGTTGTGAGACGCGACTCGGCGGGTGAGACGGTGGTCCTGCCCGTGGAGGTGAGGTTTGCCTGGCCCTCCGAGCTCGACCTCATGGCCCGGCTGGCCGGGCTCGAGCTCGAGGACCGATTCGGTTGGTACGACCTGCGACCGTTCAATGAGAGGTCGAGCAGTCACATGTCGATCTACAGGAGGCCGGGCTAGCTCAGACGGCTTCCTCGGCGTCTGCGGGCTCGTCACTGTCGCCGTTCTGGGCTGCGATCTGGGCACGCACCTGGTCCATGTCGATCGCCTTGACCTGGCCGATCAGGTCCTCGAGGAGGTTGCCGGGGAGGGCGCCGGGCTGTGAGTAGAGGATGATCTGGTCACGAAACACCATCAGGGTGGGGATGGAGCGGATCCCGAACATGTTGGCCAGCTCCTGTTGGTCCTCGGTGTCGACCTTGGCGAAGATGATGTCCTCGTGCTGGCCGGATGCCGTCTCATAGGTGGGTGCGAACGACCTACACGGCCCACACCACTCCGCCCAGAAGTCGACTAGCACCGTATCGTTCTCCTTGATGGTCTGATCGAATGTTTCCTTGGTGAGGGCGACAGTCGCCATGTCGAAGCCTTTCGAGTTGGAAGAGGTCAGTGTGGCGAACACAGCGGGCACCACCAAGTATTCCCGACCCGACCCCGATACACCTGATGCGCCTAGGGTTCGGGTGAATGCGATGAGCCGCCGCAAGAGGAACGAACAACCCGAAGAAGTCGTCTGGCGACTGTGTCTCCGATGTGGCAACCGCTACCAGGCCGCCAGCCACGGCTACAGGGTCAATTGGTGCTCGACCGGGTGTGAGACGGCGACCTTCAGACGTCAACGCGATGAGATCGAAACCTCCTGGATGAGGGCGCGCTGGTTCCTGCGGTGACTCACCAGGGATTGACCGGCCCGAACCAGAGGATCACCACGCTCAGGACCACGGCGAGGATCCCGCCGATGATCACCGCGGCACCGGCACCACGGACCAGCGTCGGGTTTCGCTCGCTGTATGCCTCCAGCACACCGATGACCAGGATGCTGTAGACCATCCAGACGAGGAACAGCCAGAAGATGTGCATGGTTGTGGCGGAGAGTAGCGGTCTTGCCGACCCGCCTCGGTTGAATATGTGAGTGCCCATAATCCACGTTATGTAAAGTTGGAGTCGAGAGATCCCTCGAACAGCGGCACAATGAAGCCGCGACCGTTGCCACTCCCCCTGGTCCGCCCTACAATGGCCCCGGTGAACATCGACCTGCGCTCGCTCCTCCTCCTCATGTAGGGCGAACGCGCACATAATCGACGTTCGCCCGCCCCCGCGACCGGGGGCCTTTTCTTTTCCCGGTCCCGTTCCGCCATCCCATCACCGACAAGGAGCCATCGATGCCTCCACCAATCGCCCAACCGAACAAGATGCCATTCGAGAAGTACCGGCCGATCATGCCTCTGGTCCTCGAGGACCGCACTTGGCCCAACGTCGTCATCGATCAGGCGCCGATCTGGTGCTCGGTCGACCTGAGGGACGGCAACCAGGCCCTGATCGATCCCATGGACCCTCCCCGCAAGCTCCGGATGTTCCAAGAGCTGGTGGCGATGGGCTTCAAGGAGATCGAGGTCGGCTTCCCCGCCGCCAGCCAGCCCGACTACGACTTCGTCCGCCAGCTCATCGAGGACGACCTGATCCCCGACGACGTCACGGTCCAGGTGCTGGTGCAGTGCCGCGACGAGCTCATCGAACGCACGTACGACTCGATCGCGGGAGCCTCCCGGGCAATCGTCCACTTCTACAACTCGACCAATCCCCTGCAGCGAGAAGTCGTCTTCGGGATGGACAAGGATGGCATCAGGGACATCGCGGTCAATGCCGCCAAGCTGTGCCGCAAGCTCGAGGAGTCGATGAGCGACACCGCAATCCGCTACGAGTACTCCCCGGAGAGCTTCACCCTCACCGAGCCCGACTTCGCCGTGGAGGTGTGTGAGGCGGTGATGGACGTCATGGATCCCACCCCCGGGGATCCCATCGTCTTCAATCTCCCGGCCACGGTGGAGTGCTACTCCCCCAACGTCTACGGTGACGTCATCGAGTGGTTCGGCCGGACGATCCGTGACCGCGACTCTGTCGTGCTCAGCCTCCACCCCCACAACGACCGGGGTTGTGCCGTCGCCGCCGCCGAGTTCGGGGTCATGGCCGGAGCCGACCGTGTCGAGGGGACACTGTTCGGCAACGGGGAGCGCACCGGGAACGTCGACATCGTCACCCTGGCGATGAACCTGTTCGCCAACGGGGTGGACCCCCGCCTCGACATCACCGACATCGACTCGCTGCGACGCACTGCGGAGTACTGCAACCGCCTCCCGGTGCATCCCCGGCACCCATACGTCGGCGATCTGGTCTACACCGCCTTCTCCGGGTCACACCAGGACGCGATCAAGAAGGGGTTCGCCGCCCTCCCCGCCGACTACGACCGCTGGGCCGTCCCCTATCTCCCCATCGACCCCAAGCACGTCGGGCGCAGCTACGAGGCCGTGGTCAGGGTCAACTCCCAGTCCGGCAAGGGGGGCGTCGCCTATGTGATGAAGGAGGAGCACGGCTTCGACCTCCCCCGTCGGCTCCAGGTCGAGTTCTCCAGGACGATCCAACACATCACCGAGGACAGCGGGACCGAGATCACCCCGGCCTCGATGTGGGAGTCGTTCCGCGGCGTCTACTTCCCGGAGAGGGCGGGGTTCCGCCTGCGCAAACAGGAGTTGCACACCACATCCCATGACGGGACCGGGCACACCACCATCACCGCCCACCTCGACGCCAGGGGCGAATACGTCACCATCACCGGTGAGGGCGACGGCCCGGTGGAGGCCTTCGTCCACGCCCTCCGGGAGCGTTGGGGGGTGGCCTTCGACGTGGTCGATTACAGCGAGCATGCCATCGGAAGCGGCGCCGATGCCCGGGCGGTCGCCTATGTGGAGAGCTCCGGTGGGGACGGCGCCCCCAAGTGGGGAATCGGGGTCGACTCCAACATCACCACCGCGTCACTGCTCGCGGTCCTCGCCGCCTTCGAGCGACAACAGAGCCGCTGACCCCGGCGGGCGCCCACTCCCCTGCCGTCATTACATTCTCCCGATGCAAACGCCCGTGATCGAGTTGGACGACCCCCGCAAGGGGGACGTCGAGGCGCTTCTCCACACCCACCTGGCGTTCGCCCGGGAGCACAGCCCACCAGAGGACGTGCACGCCCTCGACACCCATGGGCTGCTGGCTCCCAACGTCTCCTTCTTCAGCCTGAGAGAGCATGGCCGGCTCCTCGGCGTGGGCGCCCTCCAGGAGATCGAGCCGGGTCACGGTGAGATCAAGTCGATGCACACGACCGCGGCGGCCAGGGGAAGGGGTGTCGCTCGGGCCATGCTCGACCATCTCCTGGCCACGGCGAGGTCCCTGGGCTACAGCCGGGTGAGCCTGGAGACCGGAACCATGGATGCCTTCTCCCCGGCCCGGGCCCTCTACGAGTCGGCGGGTTTCATCGTCTGCGCACCCTTCGCCGGCTACCGGGACAGCCCGAACAGCGTGTGCATGACCCTCGACCTGACTTGACTTCGACTGCGGTTCAAGTTCTGAGTTTTGGCCTTGTCGCGGACGCACCGACCGGGTACGGATAGACCAGCGCACCGCCATACCCTCCAGGACTCATGTCAACCGAGCAGATGACAACTCAAGACGTCGCGCTCTTGGGCAAGGGCCGGCACCTGATCGGTCGACAGCTGAGACGGGCGCCAAAGGAGTTCATCTTCGGGGGCGTGGGGACGACCTTGTACGCCGGGATGACGATCCTCTCCTCGTTCGTCCTCGGCTGGATCACCGACGACATGCTGATCCCCGCCATCGATGCGGGCGAGGTGGGGACCGCGGCGTTGGTTGGCTCGGCGGCAGCGATCATCGGGGTGGCCATCCTCCGCGCCATCGGCATCATCGTGCGTCGCACCGGGGCCTACTACGCCCAGCATCGGCTGCAGTATCGGGACCGAATCGAGGTCACCGGACGCTACCTCGAGCTCCCCATCGAGTGGCATCGAAGACACCCCACCGGCCAGCTCCTCTCCAACGCCAACGAAGACGTGGAGGCGGCGTCTTTCATCGCCGCTCCCCTGCCTATGGCCTTTGGGGTGGTGCTGATGCTCATCGGCACCGCGGTGATCCTGATAGTCACCGACCCATTCCTCGCCCTGATCGGTTTCTTGGTCGGGCCCGCACTCATGGTGGTCAACTACACATTCCAACGTCGGATGCGGGCGGTGGCCACCAGGGCGCAGAGTCTTCGAGCCGAGGTGGCGGACATCGCCCACGAGTCGTTCGACGCTGCTCTGGTTGTCAAGACACTCGGTCGCGAGAACGACGAGGTTGGGCGGTTCGGCGAGCGCTCCGATGAGCTGCGGGACCGTATGGTCGAGGTGGGAAAACTGCGCGCCGCGTTCGACCCTGTGATCGAGGCGTTGCCCAACATCGGCATCCTCGCCGTCCTCCTGGTCGGGGCATGGCGGGTGGACCAAGGGCTGCTCAGCCCGGGAACCCTCGTTGCCTTCGCCTACTTGTTCCGCCTGGTCGCCCTGCCGATGCGGGTGTTCGGATGGCTGTTGGGCGAGCTTCCCCGCTCCGTGGTCGGTCTCCATCGTGTCGAAGCGGTGCTCAGCGAGGATGAGAGGGTTGTCTACGGCGCGACCCACCCGTCCACCGATGGCGGCGCGGGAGCAAACGCCGATGCCATTGCCTACACCTACCCCGATTCCGAGTACCACGACCTGGGGTCCGCCAGGAAGCCGGTGAGCGACCTGGTCGACGATGACGGCCGCGGGATCGAGTCGGTGACTCTCGATGTCCGCCCGGGACGGACCGTGGCACTGGTCGGGCCGACCGGGGCCGGGAAGTCCACCATCGCCCATCTCCTGGTCAGGCTGTTCGACCCGGACACCGGCGAGATCAGCCTCGACGGGCACACCCTGGTCGACCTCGACCGTCAGGCACTTGCCCGGTCGGTCTCGATCGTCTTCCAGGAGACGTTCCTGTTCAACGACACCATCTACAACAACATCACCCTCGATGAGATCTTCGACGAAGAAAGGGTCATTGCCGCCGCTCGGCTGGCCCAAGCCCACGATTTCATCACCAGACTGGAGAAGGGCTATGCCACCGTCGTCGGTGAGCGTGGCGCCGCCCTTTCGGGGGGCCAGCGCCAACGGATCGCCATTGCACGGGCCCTCATCCGACAGCCCAGGCTCCTCGTCCTCGATGACGCAACCTCGGCGGTCGATCCAGCCGTCGAGAGCGCGATTCTCCAAGGATTGCGGGGTCTGGACACCACCGTCCTCATCGTCGCCTACCGGCGTTCCTCCATAGTCCTCGCCGACGAGGTGATCTACGTCGAGGATGGCAGAGTCATCGATCGGGGAAGCCACAGCCAGCTCTACGCCTCGTTGCCCGCCTATCGCGGTCTCATCGACGCCTATGAGAAGGAGCCGGCGTGAGCACCGTCGCTCCCCCATCGACCGAGATCAGGACGCGACGCGGGGCCTTGCAGACCATCATGAGGGGTCTCAGTCTCTCCCCTGAGCTTCGACTCGGTCTCGGTGGCACCGTGGCGATTGCCGTGGTGGCAACTGCCGGGCGTGTCGTGGTTCCCATCGCCATCCAGCAGATCATCGACGGCGGGCTGGGCGAGAACGACGTCGACATGGGATTCGTGATCCAGATGACCGTCCTGGCATTCGTCGCGGTGGCGATCACCGGTGGAGCAACCGGATGGATGCACCTGCGACTCGCCAAGGTCGCTGAGACCGCTCTCTCCGGATTGCGCATACGGGCATTCCGGCACATCCACGACCTCTCCATGCTCCACCAGGCCTCCGAGCAGCGAGGGGTGCTGGTGACACGTGTCACCTCCGATGTCGACCAGATAAGCCGCTTCATGCAATGGGCCGGGCTGATGTTGTTGGTCAACGGCTTGCAGGCATTGCTGGCTCTCGTCGTCATGCTCATGATGTCGGTCCAACTCGGTCTGGTCGTCGTCGCCCTGATCCCGGTGATCGTCCTGATGATCCGCTTCTTCCAGACCCGGCTCGAGATCGCCTACCTGACGGTTCGGGAAAAGGTCGGCCAGATGCTGGCCCTCATCGCCGAGACCGTGGTGGGCGCCCCGGTGATCAGGGCATACGGCATCGAGAAGCGGACCAGGGAGCGTCTCGAGCAGGCCATCGAAGAGCACCGACGGGCCGGCACCAGGGCAGGTCGGCTCTCTTCGACCTTCTCGGGGTTCGGCGAGCTCTCTTCGGCCATCGTGGTTGCCGCAGTAGTGGTGGTGGGGACGATCCTCGCCGTCACCGGGTCCGTCACCGTTGGGACGGTCATCGCCTTCTTCTTCCTCGTCCAATTGTTCGTCCAACCAGTCCAATTCCTGGGCGAAGCGGTCAACGAGGCGCAGACGGCGGTGGCCGGATGGAGCCGGGTGCTCGACATCCTCGACATCGCCCCCGATGTGGCCGATCCCGGGCCCGAAGGCATGGTTCTTCCCCATCGCCCTCTGGGGGCGCGATTCAGCAATGTGGAGTTCCGCTACCCCAGACCGGGGGAAACCGCCACCCAAGCCGACGCCGCTCCGGCGCTTCTTGACATAAACGTCGAGATACCCGCTCGCCAGCGTGTGGCGGTGGTCGGTGAGACCGGGTCGGGCAAGACCACTTTCGCCAAGCTGCTAACGAGGCTCATGGACCCCTCCAGGGGGACCGTGGAGATCGGCGACGCAGACATCAGGCGGGTGCGCTTCGAGTCACTGAGAGACCGGGTCGTGATGGTTCCCCAGGAGGGGATGCTCTTCAGGGGGACCATCGCCGACAACGTGCGGATGGGCTCCCCTCTGGCGTCGAATGAGGAGTTGCTGGCCGCCTTTCACCGGCTCGGGCTGGCGGACTGGCTGGCGGAGATGGCCCAGGGTCTGGACACTCCGGTCGGCGAGCGGGGCGGCTCCCTGTCTGTCGGCGAGCGGCAACTGGTGACACTGGTCCGGGCCGCGATCGCCGATCCCGACCTCCTCGTCCTCGATGAGGCGACGTCGGCGGTCGACCCCGCCACCGAGGTGAGGATCAACCGTGCCCTCAACCAGTTGACCAGGGGTCGCACCGTGGTGACCATCGCCCACCGACTCTCCACCGCCGAGGCCGCCGATCGGGTCCTGGTCTTCGACGACGGCCGAATCGTCCAGGACGGGTCACATGCCCAACTGGTGAAAGGTGAGGGTGTCTATACCCGGCTCTATGAGTCGTGGCAGCGGGGCACTACCGACATCTGACCCTTGTTCTCCGAAGTCACTGAAGAGTGACCTCGATCGTGCCCCCTCCCCAACCGTAGACCTGATCTCGACCCTGGATCGTCACGTTCCGGACGCTCTCGGGGATCTCCACGCCGCTTAGCACCGCGATGAAGGGCTGTTCCCCGGAATGATGCTGCGTGAACTCCAGTAGCCCGTACACCTCTCCATCGTCGCCGATGACACGCCAGGCGTCGGCGAAACGCTCTGCAGAGTCGTGAGGGGAGCTCATGGTCACCTCGAAGCGAAAACTGCCCCCTGCCTCGGCCACTACCTCGGCGCCGAGCACGTCCGGATACAGGCTCAGCTCGAGGTCGGGCTCGATGCAGCGGTCTCTCCCCACTCCCCTGCCCGGACGGAAGACCCGTCCTTCGACGAAGCCCGACCCGGCTGAGTCGGTGTCGAGGAATGTCTCGATGGCGTCGGCCACCGCCGTCGCCGCCGTCGTCACATATGCCGGGTCCTCGTAGAGATCAGCCTCGGCCCGGTTGGCGATGTAGCCCAGCTCGATCAGGGCGCTCACAGTCTGGGGCCTGCGGATCATCCCGTAGGCGTCCTGCCCCTCGGGGTTGAGCACCGTCATCACGCCCGCGTCCGGGGCCCGATCCCAGTCGATGTCGAACTGTCCGAGGGCAGCCATCGCAGCCTCATAGAGCAATCCCCCGAGCCGCATCGACTCCGAGGACTCGCTCTGCACGAATATCTCGACCCCCGGGATCTCCGATGCGGGTGCCACCGGGGCGTTGTGGTGGATCGACACCAGGGCCTTGGCGCCAACCAGATCTGCGTAATCGGAGCGGGTCGGGATCGGGACGGGATAGTCCCCGGTGCGGGTGAGCATCGTCGCTATGCCACGACTGCTGAGAATCTCCTGTGCCTCGAGGCTCACCGTCAGGTTGATCTCCTTCTCGGCGAGACCGGTTGGGGCGACTGCCCCGGTGTCGATCGGGCCACCGTGGCCGGGGTCGATGACCACGTCGACCAGATAGATCGGGGTGCCTTGGGTCAGCCGGGCGGGGTCGCCACACGGAGTGAGCACCTCGACCACCTCACCGTCGAGCCCGGTGACGGCCACGGGGACACCGCTCGGGGCGATCCAGGCCACCGGTGGGCCCGTCGAGGCAGCCGCTGTCGAGTTCGGTTCCGTGGTGGACACGGAGGCGGGCGCCGACGTCGAGGGAGCCGGCTCCGACGTCGAGGTGGCCTCGATGGACTCCCCTGCGCATGCGCCGACCGAAATCAGGACGGCGAGGAGTCCGGTCAGACGTCTCATGAGCCCTCAACTGTGGCATGGGTAGCGGCCTACCCGACGTAATCTCCCCCTATGTTCGGGCCTCTGAACGGGGTGCGCACCGCACTCGTGGGAGCGGCGCTCCTCGCCGCTCTGGTCTCATTCGTGGCCGGCTACCCCAGTGCCGCGCTGGTCCTCCTCGCCGGTGTGACGCTTCATGGCTTTGGCTGGCTCTATCTGTATTCGAGACGAGACCGGGTCGGCTCCGACTGAGCCCGGGCTCATAGCCCCAGCGACTCGCCGAGGGTCTGGCCGATTCGTCCGGCCCGGCCAGTCAACGCCTCATGCTGGGCCGACGGGTCCTCGCCGCAGGTTTCACACAGGTCCACGTAGATCTTGAGCTTTGGTTCTGTGCCGCTTGGCCTCACCAGGACCCTCCCGTGATCTCCGAGTGAGAATTCGAGCAACGGATGCTCCCCCAGCCATGGAGGCCGCTGGTGTGCGTTCTCTCGATAATCGGTCATCAGGGTCACCTCGATCCCCCCGATCTGCGAGGGCGGGGCTTCGGCGAGTCGCCCCACGGCGCGACTCAGAGACTCCACGCCGGTGGGACCCGGTCTGACGATCGAGGTCTGCGCGCTGACCCACATCCCATGGGCCTCCCACAGCTCGTGAAGGTAGTCCATGATCGAACGCCCCGAGTCGGCGAGGTCGGCAACCAGATCGGTGAAGATGAGTGCCGCCGACATGCCGTCCTTGTCCCTCACCGCCGATCCCACGGTGTAGCCGAGCGCCTCCTCGTAGCCGAAGACGAAGCGGCCCTTGCCCTGCTTCTCCAGGGTGAGCCCGGCATTGACGATCCACTTGAACCCGGTCAGGGTCTGTTCGTGGCGTGCCCCATAGGAGGATGCGATCGAGCTGAGCATCGGGCTCGACACGATCGAGCTGGCGACGATGACCGCCCCGGGATCGGGTGTGTTGCGCAGCAGATAATCCCCGAGGAGCACACCGATCTCGTTGCCGGACAGCGGGCGCCACGATCCCCCGACCGGGGTGACGGCGGCCAGCCGGTCGGCGTCGGGGTCGTTCGCTATCACCAGGTCGGCATGCTTCTCTCTCGCCAGGTCGAGGGCCAGGTCGAGCGCTCCCGGCTCCTCCGGGTTGGGAAAGGCGACCGTGGGGAAGGTGCCGTCGGGCTCGGATTGCTCGGGCACGGCGACAATCCCCGAATGCCCCGCACGATGCATCATCTCGAAGAGGGGGTCACGACCCACTCCGTGGATCGGGGTGTAGACCACCGTCAGATCCGACCCCTTCTGGCGGACCCTGGTGGCGGAGACCTCTTCCCAGTAACAGTCGAGTATGCCTTCGGGAACGGGGCTCACCATCGCCGACCCCGCCGTGAACGCATCGATCAGCCGATCTATCTCGACTGCGGGCGGGGTCCTGGCGATGGCAGCCTGTATCTCGCTGTCTGTCGGGGGGACGATCAGCGACGCTTCCGCGCCGTACACCTTGTAACCGTTGTCCGTCGGCGGGTTGTGCGACGCGGTGACCACCACCGCGCCGGCTGCCGAGAGGTGCTTGGCGGCGTATGCCACCAGTGGTGTCGGCGTGGCCTCGGGGAAGAAGAGCACGGGTATCCCCGCTGCAGCCAGAACACCGGCGGCGTCTTCGGCGAACCGGCGGCTGGTCGGCCGGGCGTCGAAACCGACCACGACCCGGTTCTTCGCCTCGTCTCCTCCGCTCGAGATGAGGTGGTCGGCCAATCCTCGTGTCGTGCGGATGACCACCGCCCGATTCATCCGCCCCGGCCCCGCCCCGACCTCACCACGGATCCCAGCGGTCCCGAACTCGAGCACTGCGTCAATTCTCGCTTGGAGCTCGGCCCGGTCACCGGACTCGATCACCGACTCGAGCTCGGACCGTGTGACCGGGTCGGGGTCACCCGCTATCCATGAGCGGGCACGGTCGATCAACTCGTTCATCGGCCGTGCAGGCTAACGAGTGTCAGCGGAGGTTCTGTTGCCAGTGCCACGAGTCGGAGCACATCTCGGCCAGGTCCCTTTTCGCCACCCATCCCAGCTCGGCCCGTGCCTTGCGCACGTCGGCCCACGTGGCGGGGACGTCACCCGGGCGACGTTGCACGATCTCGTAGGGGACCGGACGGCCCGATTGCTCCTCGTAGGTCTTCACCACCTCGAGGACACTGTGCCCCTCCCCGGTGCCCAGGTTGTAGGTGTGCAACCCCGGTTCACCGGAGCGCTTTTCCAGGGCGGCAACATGGCCTTCGGCCACATCGACGACGTGGACATAGTCCCGAATGCCGGTGCCGTCGGGCGTGGGATAGTCACCGCCGAACACCTTCAGCCGGGGAAGCCGGCCCGCGGCCACTCCTGCCACGAACGGCATGAGATTGTTCGGCGTGCCCTGAGGGTCCTCTCCGATGAGACCTGAGGAGTGGGCTCCCACGGGGTTGAAGTACCGGAGCAAGGAGACACTCCAATCGGGGTTGGCCAGCTGAACGTCACGGAGCACCTGCTCCATCATGATCTTGGTCCAGCCGTAGGGGTTGACGGCGGCTCCCACCGGCATGTCCTCGCTCAAGGGAAGCTCGGGAGGATCCCCGTACACGGTGGCTGAGGAGCTGAACACGAAGTTTTCGACACCAGCATCGATCAAGACATCGAGCAGGGCGATCGTGCCACTCACGTTGTTCTCGTAGTAGGGGATCGGGCTGATCATCGACTCGCCAACCGCTTTGAGCGCTGCGAAGTGCATGCATGCGTCGAAACCCTCTCCAACGAGACCCGCCAAGGTGTCGCGGTCGCGGATGTCGGCATGGTGCAGCTCGGGGACCGCCCCGGTTACCTGCCCGATCCGGCCGATGACAGACGGCTGGGCGTTGGAGAGGTTGTCGACCACCACCGGCTGGTGACCCGCCTCCATCAGCGCAACCACGGTGTGGCTTCCGATGAAACCGGCGCCGCCGGTCACCAATACTCGCATCGCAGAGAGGTTAGGGGGCAGCGGGGAGAGTCAACACGAACGACGAGTAGCCGCCACGGTGCTCATAGACGAGATGCCCGTTCATCAGACTCGCGAGCTTGCGTGCCACCGAGAGACCGAGACCGACCGATTTGACGTCGTGGAGGCCACTCCCCCGCTCGTAGGGCTCGAATATCCGCTGTGCCTCGTCGGGGTCGATGGGATCGCCGCTGTCGCACACCATGACTTCGATGAGTTGATCGGAGCGCCGGGTGGTCACCTTCACCTCTTCACCCCCGTAGCGGACGGCGTTGGTCACCAGGTTCCTCAGGATCTGACGGGTGCGCCGGGGATCGGCGAGCACCCGGGTGGCATCCTCCCCCAGCTCGAGACTCACCGGGTGGTCGACTCCTTCGAGCACCCGGCCTATCTCGTCGCTCACATCGAAAGGCTCGGTCACCACTGACATCCGGCTCATGTCCTCGCGGTGGGCAACCAACAGATCCTCGATGATCCATGAGGCGTCCTCGGCCTGACCGGCCATCATCTCGGCGATCTCACGTCTCTCGACGTCGCTAAAGCCTTCGTAGTCGTTGGCGAGCTCCTGGGCGAGGCCGAGGAGAACCGTGAGGGGATTTCGCAACTCGTGTGAGACGGTCGCCACGAACTCGTCACGGGCCTTGTTGGCCTTGATCTTCTCGGTCTGATCGATCAGGGCGCCCTCGCAGTAGAGGAGGTTGCCCTCATCGTCGTAGATCGCCCGCGCCGAGTCCTGGACCCAGAAGGTGCTCCCGTCGCGTCGTCTCAGCTCGACGTCGAAATCGTGGACCATTCCGGCCGCGGTGATGTTCTCCAGCCACACCTGCCGTCTGCTGGCGTCGACGTAGAAGCTCTCCACGGACTCGACCTCGTCGATGAGCTCGGAGATCGACTCGTAGCCGAGCAGTGCCACCAGGGCAGGGTTGGCCGCGAGCAAGCCCCCGTCGGGCGCGGACCGGTAAAGGGCAACAGGAATCCGTCTGAACAGCTCCTCGATGCCCCCGATAAGCATCGTCACGTCTTGGTTATCGGCAGATCCCGCCTGATTCTCCATAGGTCCTTCGATGGGGAAACGGAGTGCCTTCCCCACAAGCCTAAGACGGTCTGCCGGAATCGGGTCGGTCCCGGCCACCCCGGTGAGGCGATCAGACGTCGAAAGGAAGTTCCAGTTGCGGCTCGGGGCGGTGAAATCGGTGCAGGCCGTTCCACGGAAGGTGGTCCATGAACACCCAGGAGCGCCGATGGATGGCACTCGGCCCCATCGCCTGCAGCTGGGCCTTGTGGGTGGGACAGGGGTACCCCTTGTTCGCCTCGAAGTTGTAGCCGGGGTACTGGTCGGCTATCGACCTCATGATTCGGTCCCGGGTCACTTTGGCCAGCATCGATGCGGCGGCGATGGAGAGCGAAGTGCGGTCCCCCCGGATGATCCTCTGTGCCCCCCCGACGAAATCCCAGTTGCCGTCGACCAGGATGTGGTCGGCCGCCACGCCGAGACCCTCCAATGCCCTCCGTGCCGCCAGCCGCTGGGCGTCAGACATCCCCAGCTCGTCGCACTCCTCGTGGGTCGCGTGGCCCACCGCCCAGTTCTCACACCACTCCGAGACACGCTCGAACATGGCCTCGCGCTCCTCCTCGTTGAGCATCTTCGAGTCCCGGATCTTGTAGACCCTGCGCCCCCGGGGGACGACAGCCGCTCCCACCGATAGCGGACCGGCCCACGCCCCTCTTCCCACTTCGTCGACCCCGACCACGATGGTGTGCTCGGCGGTCCACAGCTCGCGTTCGACGGTGAGACCCGGGGACTGCCGCTTCAGGCTGGGACGGAGACGGGGGACGGTGCCGGGCGAACCGGAGGGGTGGGCCGATGTGACAGCCGTCATGAGCCGACAGGGTAGGCGCACCCTGTCGGCTCACGGTGGTTCAGGCTCCGATCGTCAGCTCCCAGACGTCAGCTTCGGGGACAGGGACGGTGACGGCGTCGGTGATCGAGCCGTCCTCCGCCGAGTAGGTGAACACCCGGATCGCCGACTCGCCGGGAACGAGGCGCTCGGCGGGGATCGTGATGGAGAACTCGCCCCAACACCCGCTGCCACAGGTGGCGGTGACGAAATCCTCGTGGACGACTTCTCCCGCCCCGTCGAGCACCGCGATGCTGACCGTGGCCTCGAAAACGTTGGCCATACCAGACACCTGATAGCCGCCTCCGGACTCGACCAAGGCCTGGGTCAGGAAGATGAGGTTCAGATCGTCCCTGAACGTGTCACGTCCGACCGGCGAACTGAGATCGATTCCTTCGGAGCCGTAAGCCAAGACCGGCTCATCGTTGACCGTAAAGAGGATCTGCACCTCCTCCAGGCCCTGGTAGGTCAGCGTGTAGATGATCTGGTTGAGCATGGTGACGTCGGCCAGCAATCCACCCGCCCCGTCGAGAAACGCCTCGTTCATGTCGACGAGCCACAGACCGCTCTCGGTTTCGCTCACGGACACGTTCTGTATCCGGACGTCGGCAGGTATTGAATTGCCGAACGTGTCCGGGATGGTGTCTGCAATGCCGGCGAGCGCCTCGGTGAAATGATCTTCGGGGGTTAGCACACCGCGCCTGTCGATCACTTCGACGATCAAGGGTACCAACGCCGGATTGCCCAAGAAACTGTTCTGGGGAGACTGATACACGAACATCGGACCGGTCCACACCGAGACCGACGGGGGCACAGTGGTGGTGGTTGCCGGGACCGTGGTCGTGGTAGTCGCCGGCACCGTGGTCGAGGTCGCCGGGACCGTGGTGGTCGTGGTGGTGGCGATGACCTCCGGCTCCCCTCCCCCGGTGAACAGCAGCAGCGGGACCGCCAAGGCAATCACCACCAAGGCGGCGCCGGCGAATACCAGGGCGGGGCTCCAACGTGTCGGGGTCTTGTGTTCGGCCATAGGGATGTCCTCCGGGTAGGGCGGTGGCTCGGGCGACATGGACACCAGACGTGCCAGCAGGTCCTTCATCTTCTTCTCATAGCTCATGACAACAATTCCCCGAGTCGCTTGCGGGCCCGTGCCAGGTGTCGTTTCACCGTGCCGGGCGAGACGCCCATTCGTTCAGCCACCACGTCGGGTGACAGGTCCTCCCAGTAGGTGAGGAACACCGCCGCCCTCTGCTGCACCGAGAGCCGCACCACCGCATCGAGGACCTCGATGTCGATCGCCGCCGCCGGGTCGGGCATTTGCTCCCTGCCTGCCACCCTCATCTCGCGGAGACGACGGGACAGTGTGCGGCGATGGTGGTCGTTGGCCACCGACAACACGGTTCGGTACAGATACGCCCGGCGATCGACGACTTCTGGCCAGTTGCGTGACTCGAATGCCTTGAGACACGCGTCCGTGACCACGTCGGGAGCATCGAAGGGACCCACCAAGCCGGTGGCGTACCTCGTCAGCTCGGTGCTGTAGCTCCGGTATACCTCTTCGTCGTTCATCACGCCTGTGGCGATGATCATGCCCCTGAGACGGAGCAGAACCCGGCTTTGGGTGACACCTATTCAGTTGAGCCCGGGGTCGTCGGGATAGGTGGACACCACGGAGAGAAACCCCGGCTGGCGACGCAGCACCCGCCGCCATTGACCGTCATAGCGGTCGAATGCGTCGTCTGGCGATGCCTGCACCACGTACCACGACCCCAGGGCGATCTCGGTCTCCAGCTGCTCGCTCCCCCACCCGGAATAGCCGGAGTAGATGCGCACGGGATGGCCGTCGCCGGCGGGTGGTGCGCTGAGATCGATCAGACTCAGACCGGGGACTCCTGTGGGCATCCCTTCCCCCGAGAGGGACAGCCCGATCGCCACCGAAGGCTCGACCGGGCCGCCATAGTTCACCGTTCGGGGCTCAGGGACCAGATCGGCCCACTCCGGCAGGTGGGCATCCACCGGCTCCTCCGTCGGTCTGTTGAGGACGACACCGACACAGCCCTCCTCGTCGTGTTGCAGGAGGAGCACGATGGTCCGAAAGAAGTTGGGATCGATGAGGTTGGGCGTCGCCACCAGCAGGCTTCCCGCGAGAGAATCCATCGCCCAATTGTCGCACATGGCTGGCCTGTCACCTCCAGCTACCGTGGGACCATGAGGGCTCTGGTCAAGTATCCGGGCGAGCGCGGGCTGCGTCTCGAGGATGTAGCTGTGCCCGAGCCGGGTCCCGATGAGGTCGTGATCCGGGTCCACTCCACCGGCATCTGTGGCACCGACGTCCACATCTACGATTGGGACGAGTGGGCCCAATCCACGGTCCCGGCGCCGATGACGGTGGGCCACGAGTTCTCCGGGTACATCGACCGGCTCGGATCGAACGTGTCGGGCTTCACCGAGGGAGAGTTGGTCGGGGCCGAGGGTCACGTGGTCTGCGGGCAGTGTCGCAACTGCCTGGCCGGGAAACGTCATCTCTGTCAACAACCCAAGGGGTTGGGGGTGAACATCCCGGGGGCGTTCGCCGACTACGTCGCAGTCCCCAAGAGCAACGTCTGGCGGCATGTCGAGGAGATCGACCCCGAGATCGCCGCACTCTTCGATCCGTTCGGGAATGCGGTGCACACTGCCTTGAAGTTTCCGGTGCTCGGCGAGGACGTTCTCATCACCGGGGCAGGGCCGATCGGCCTGATGGCCGTCGCAGTGGTGAGCCATGCCGGCGCCAGGAACACCGTCGCCACCGACGTCAACCCGTTCCGGCTGGAGCTCGCCGCGGTCATGGGAGCGACCCGTGCGGTCGACATCCGCAGCGAGAACCTCGGCCAGGCGCAAAAGGAGCTCGGCATGCTCGAGGGTTTCGATGTGGCCCTCGAGATGTCGGGCGAGCCCGCCGCCATGGAGGACATCCTGACCAACACCGTCCATGGCGCCAACATCGCCCTGCTCGGGATACCGTCGCAGCCCTATCCGATCGACTGGTCGGTCGTGATCTTCAACATGCTCAATATCAAGGGCATCTACGGACGGGAGATGTACGACACCTGGTACAAGATGAACGTCCTCATCGAATCGGGGCTCGACATCTCCCCCGTCATCACCCACCGATTCCCCGCCGAGGATTACGACAAGGCCTTCGAAATCATCGCCAACAGCGATTCGGGAAAAGTCATGCTCCGGTGGTGGCCGGGCGAGTGAGTCACCGCGGGAGATTCTCGTCGAGCCACTCGACGAGATCGGCCACCACTTCGGGGCCCTCGGGCTCATTGATGATCTCATGGCGGAGACCCTCGTAGACCTTGCGCTCCACGATGTCGAGATCGGCGAGGCCGGCTGAGGACTCTGTCGGGACGAGACGGTCATCACCGCCGTGGAGGACCAATGTCGGGACACTCAACTCGCCGAGACGTTCATTGCACTCTTCCATGGCGTTGAGGAACTGGGCCCCGAAGCGGAGCGTCGACTTGGGATGCACCAAGGGGTCGGAGTAGTACCTCTCCCCTACCTCGGGATCCCGGGAGAGGTGCGCGCCGCTCCACGGATTGGGGTAGCCGAGCCGTGGGGCGATCCGCGCTGCGATAGGCGCCAGCGCCCTCAGCCATGCCGGCCCCCCGTCCAACGCCGGGGCGAAGAGCACGAGGAGGTCGGGCGCAGGCCGCCCGCTGAGGACGTATCCGAGGCCCAGGTTCCCCCCGAACGAGAACCCCATGAGGACCACCGGCTTGCCCTGACTGCGCGCCCATTCGAGGTGACCTTCGATCTGTTCATGAAAGCGCGTCCAGTCGTCGATATCCCATCGCATCCCCCCGCTGGCGCCGGCGCCGATGAGATCGAAGCCGCGAACGTGGTGGCCGGCGGCCGCCAGAGCGTCACCGAGGGCCTCATAGCGACCGGAGTGCTCTCCCATCCCGTGCACCAAGACGATGAAGGCCCGCGGATCGCCTTCGGGCTCCCACTCCCTGACGAGCTCGTTTCCGATGTCCGGATGGGGTCGGGCGTAGGCGTGGCTGGCCATTGCTAGAAGGTGTACCGGGTGAGGTCGGCGGGAAACTGGCTCCATGCCAGCGCCTTGACCGGGCGAAGCGTCCTCATGCCCCCCGCCCGGTCTCCGGACCATGCGTCGGGTGCGGGTGTGTAGTCGGGGGCGTACTTGCGGGCGTACTCCGCGGCGAGACGCTCCCCGAGCTCGCCTGAGATCGGGTCCGAACGGGTCGACTGTCCCTCGATGACGGTCACCTCGGCACCACTCTCCAGATGCAGGGCGCATTCGGGGTTGTTCTCGAGGTTGCGCACATGCAGGGTCTCTGGTGAGCCGTCGTACCAGAAGCGACCGTCCAGCCACACCCCCCATCGTGGCACCACATGGGGGCGCCCATCGGATCTGGTCGTGGCCAGCCAGTAGTGGAGACTGTCCCGAAGCCTCGACTCGATCGTATCCCACTCGACGAAGCGGTCGGCCTGGTCGGCCCCGTAGCCCGGGGGCATGTCGGGACGATCACGTCTCGGCCGGCTCATGACGAGGTGTGAAAGGGTGGCTCGGCCACCCGTCCGGCTGCCCAGCGCTCACGTATCCGCACTTCCAGCCGATCTCCCTCCGTCGCAGGAGGGGCGATGTAGGCCAAACCGATCCCGGTGTCGAGCATGGGGCTGATGTTGCCCGAAGTTACTCTCCCCGACCCCCCATCGAGAGTTCGCACGTCGTATCCGTGGCGGGGTATGCCACGGTCCTCGAGGATGAAACCGGCGAGCCGGCGCTCCAGCCCGTCGTCTCGCTGACTGCTCAGCTCCTGGCTCCCGACGAAGTCGTGGCCGAAGGACACCGCGAAGTCGAGCCCGGCCTCCAGAGGCGTCGTGGTCTCGTCGATGTCTTCGCCCCACAACGGGAAACCCGCCTCGAGTCTGAGGGTGTCTCGCGCCCCCAGCCCACAGGGTGTGGCTCCACCGCCGAGCAGCGCCTCCATGAGAGCGATGCCGGCGGGGACAGCGGCGCACAGCTCTGCCCCGGGCTCACCGGTGTAGCCGGTGCCTGCCATACGCAGCGCCCCGAACCCGGTTTCCACCTCCCGGTTGACGAATCGGCCCGGTCTGACCCCGGTCACCTGTTCCACGAGGGCCGGCGCTTCGGGGCCCTGGACCGCGAGAAACACCTTGGCCGGCTGGAGATCCTCGATCTCGCACTCCGGTTCGGCGGCGAAGGCGGCCATCACCCTTCGGTGATTGGCGGCGTTGGGCATGACCCAGAAGTCGTCCTCCCCCCACCACCAGACGATGAGATCGTCGACGATCCCACCGTCCTCGTTGAGGATCATGGTGTATTGACATCGACCCGGCTCGATGCGGTCGATGTCGTTGCTGAGCAGACGGCTCAGCGCACCGTGAGAACCGGCGCCTCTCAGGGCGAACCGTCCGAGATGGGTCACGTCGAACACGCCGACACCCTCCCGCACCGCCCGGTGCTCGGCGAGCACCGAGACGTACTGAACAGGCATCTCCCAGCCTCCGAAGTCGACGAACCGGGCGCCGAGGTTTGCATTGAGCTCGTGAAGCGGAGACCGCTTCATCCGGTGAGGCGTTCGCCCCGATCCTCGAGACGGACCACCTCTGGTATTCCTGGCATCCGGGTGGGAGCGATGACTTCTTCGAGGTGATCAGGCTCCTCGAGCCCGTACTTGACCACGAGGTGCAGGTAGTCGCGCTGATAGAAGATCTTGCACTTGACATCGGGGTGATAGGTCTTCAACAGCCTGACCTTCTTGTTCTTCTTGGTCACCAGCTTCTGATTCATCGTGGTGATCTCGATGAACATCTCGTCGTCGGCCAGATAGAAGTCCGGGGTGAAGAACTTGGTCGGCTCACCGTTCTCGAACCCGATCGGGAAGCTGCGCGGCTCGTATTCCCAAGGGACACCGTAGAAGTCGAGGAGGAGAGCGAACTGCCGCTCACTGTTGTGAGCGAAGTCGACCTCGTGGGCAGTTGGGGCTTCGGTGTTCAGGGGGCTCCTAATTCGACGACCCCGGCCAGCTCTTCATGTTCAGGAAACAACTGATGGATCGCTCCCTCGACCTGGTCCTGGACCGGGCCTATGGCGATGCTAAACACGCCCTGACCCTTACGGAGGACATCGACCACTTCCTGGTCGGAGTGGGCGGCGTAGATCGTTTGGCCGTCGCTGAGCAGGGTGACATCGGCCAGCGGCTGGTCGGAGTTCATCTCGGAACGCAGGATCTCCACCGCCGAGCGGATCTTCTTGAGGCTCATGCCGGCATCGAGGAGATTCTTGATCACCTTGAGCTGGACCACGTCGGTGAACGAGTACCGACGTTGGGAACCCGAACCGGTTGCCTGTTGCAAGGTCGGGACGATCAGACCCGTGCGCGCCCAATAGTCGAGTTGTCGGTAGGTGATGCCTACCAACTTGCAGACCTGTGGGGCGCGATAGCCTTCCAATTCCCGCTCGGTCATAGCTCCTCCGGGTTACACCAGTGTAACTCCGTCGTGGGAAAGCTACTTGGCCGACCCGGCCCCTGTCAATCTTTTCCTGTGGAAAACTCGATTTCGCCTAAGGCTGGTCGCCACCGAGAAAGTCTTCGACGGTGACCTCTTCGAGAAACTCCCGGAAGCGGGCCACCTCTTCTTCCTCGTCCTCGTCCTCGAAATGGACGCCGGCCTCGTCCAGCACCGCGGGTGCGGCCAGCACCGGTGTCCCGGTGCGCACCGCCAGCGCGATTGCGTCGGAAGGTCGGGAGGAGATCTTCACCTCCTGGCCTGAGACGTCGAGGGAGAGGTCGGCGAAGAACACCGAGTCTCGCATCTCGGTGATGACCACCCGCACCGCCAGGGCGCCCACCGCGTCGATCACCGAACGCATCAGATCATGGGTGAGCGGACGTGGGGGTTGCACACCCTCCATCGCCGTGGCGATGGCGGTCGCCTCGTTGGCCCCGATCCAGATCGGAAGGTAGCGAGTGCCATCCTGCTCCTTGAGGAGCACGATCGGCTGGTTGGAGGGCAGTTCTACCCTCACCCCCACTATCTCGAGCGGGATCGGAGATCCGTCACCGGCCATGTGACGAGGTTATCACCGGCTGGAACTCACACCACCGGGTCTCAGGAAAGACCGAGGTCTTTGGCGAGGGCCATCGGGTCCGCGACGAAGGCCTCCATGTCGAGAATCGCCCAGATCGACCTGAGATTTCGGTAGGTGCCCTGCCAGTCGAGACCATATCCGATCAGGTACTCGTCTCCGACCTCGAACCCGCGGTACTCGATCGGCACGTCGGTCACCCGGCGGCGGGTCTTGTCGAGAAGGGCCGCAGTCGCCACCGATGCGGCGCCCCTGTCGATGATCATCTTCCGCAGAACCGTCAAGGTGAGGCCGGTGTCGATGATGTCCTCCACCAGGATGACGTTGCGGTCGAACAGTGGGGTGGAGGTGTCGAGGGTCACTCCGATTCGGCCGCTCTCCCCGAAACGGTTGAGCCCGAGAAAGTCGACCTCCGAGTCGACGTCGACCGCCCGCACCAGGTCGGCGCCGAACGGGACCGATCCGGTGAGCACCACGACGAAGAGCGGATCGCGGTTCTCGTAGTCGGAGGCGATCGCAGCTCCCAACTCGGTCACCCGCGACAGGATCTCGTCCTCGGAGATGACTTCGGCGGCGAAACGGGCGTCAGTCATCGAAGACGCCGGCCACCA
Organism: Acidimicrobiia bacterium; assembly: GCA_035512955.1. Lineage (GTDB taxonomy): Bacteria > Actinomycetota > Acidimicrobiia > Spongiisociales > ZC4RG35 > JANQRA01. Next base: position 6,632 of record DATKCZ010000026.1, on the reverse strand, counting down.
GCCCCAGCCAATAGGTGGCTGTGGTGAGGATCGAGTCTGGCGCCGGATCGGGATGTCTGGTGATGTCGACAGCAGGCACCGGGTCGGGAAGCGGTTCGCCCGGAGGGCCGGGTGGTTGTCCGGTCATGCCCTGGGCGGCGGCGTGCAGATACGCCTCGACGCCGGCCTCCACCAGCAGCGGTGACGGTTCAACCCGAGCAGCCACCGGTCGGTAAGGGATCCCCGTCATCAGAGCTCCATTGATCCTCAAGTCCTCGTAGGCCCAGTCGAACAAGGCAATGGCATCGGCGAAGTGGGCACGCTGCCCCACCGAGCCGAAGACGACCGCGAACAATCGGCGACCATCTCTTTCGGCCGCACCGACATAGGTGAGGCCGGCTCTCGGGGTCTCGCCGGTCTTGACACCGATCGACCCCGTGTAGGAGTTCAAGATCCGGTTGGTGTTGGTTGCCATCCGGGCCGACCCATTGGGGGTGTCGGGGAAGACCATCACCCGAGACCTGGCGATGTCGACGAACTCCGGCATCGACATGGCCTGGCGTCCCACGATCAGCATGTCCCGGGCGCTCGAGTAGTGGCCGGGGGCGTCGAGACCATGCGGGTTGGCGAAGCGGGTGTTCTCCATGCCCAACTCCGCGGCCCGCTCGTTCATCATCGCGGCGAACCCGTCGACCGATCCGCCGAAGTGCTCGGCGATGGCCACCGCCGAGTCGTTGCCCGATCGGATCAAGGCCGCACGGACCAGGGCGGCGAGCTTCACCGTCTCGCCGGCAACCAGACCGATCTCCTGTCCACCGGTGCCCGCCGCCTCCTCGGAGATGGTGACGTCGTCGTCGAGGTCGCCCTCTTCGAGAGCGAGCATGACGGTCATGATCTTGGTGATCGACGCCATGGGGCGGCGGGTGTCCGCTTCCCAAGACGCCAGCACGGAGTCACTCATCTCGTCGTACAGGATCCACGACGCTGCCGTCACCGGAGGTGGCCCGCTATGGGGAAAGCCGTCCTGACCATGCAAGGGGAACACCAGCGGCCCCGCCACCGCGGGGAGGGCGAGCACGACGACTGTGAAGACCGCGAGAGCGGCCGAACCAGCGAGATTCTTCATGTTTTCAGATGCTGTTTCAGTTCAGTGGCGATCAATGCACGGTGCATCGCCCGCATCGAGTCGGAGCTCGACTCCAGGACGTCCCGTGCCCTCGTCTTCGCCTCGGGGTTGGAGGCCTTGAGCAGCGGGGCCACCAACTGTTTGAGGAGATCGGCCTCCCGCTCCGAGGAGTGCTTGACTGTGCGCAGGTGCCGCGCCTCGAAACCCTGGTCCATCAGCCGCTTTGCCTCCACGGCCACGATGCCTGCCTCTGGCGGGAAGACCACCGAGTCGCTGATCGGACGGATCAACCCTATCTCGATCAGCTCGTCTAGCTCACTTTCGGTCAGCTTGGATCGTTTCAAGAGCTCGGACCTGTCGAGCGGCTCACCCTCGTCGTCGAGCCTATGGGGGGCGGCCGCGGACGACTCACCCGATGGGTCCTCGCCTCTCTCCCACAGGGTGAGCTTCGACTTGATCACCTTGAGAGGGAGGAAGTGGTCCCGCTGCTGTTGGAGGATGAAGCGGAGTCGGGCGACATCGGTCCCATCGAACTGTCGATAGCCACCTCCGGAGCGGTCCGGGTCGATCAGCCCCTGGCTCTCCAGAAACCTGATCTTCGACACCGAGACGTCGGGAAAGTCGTCACGGAGGAGGTTGATGACCTCCCCGATACTGAGCTGGCTCCACTCAGGCATCACCGTGGGCGACCACGAAGTGGAACCGGCCGATGAGGACCTCATCACCGGCCTTCAGGTCCGAGCTGTCGACCCGCTCATCGTTGACGTAGGTTCCATTCGTAGATCCGCTGTCCTCGACACTGAGGCTCTCTCCGTTGCTGACGAAACGGCAATGGTGACGGGACACCGTGACGTCATTGAGGAAGATATCGCTCTCCGGGTGACGCCCCACGGTGGTGTTCCCCTCACGCAACATGAAGGTCATGCCCTTGCGTGGGCCTTTCTCCACGACGATGGCGAAGCCCGACAAACCCTCGATGTGGGCGGCTTCATCGGCGGTCAGGGGATGTTCGGCCCGATCAGCGATGGGCACGTAGACGACGGTCGGGTCGGTTTCGACCTCAACCTCAGGGTTCGGCTCGTTGGGGGCGGTACCCTCTGACTCGCTCATCGCGGTAGATGATAGGTATATCGGGCGGTTTGCCCGGCCACCTACTCGGTCAGGTCCTTGTAGGCCGCGGCATCGAGAAGGTCCTCGGTGCCGATTTCGCCGCTCACCTCGATCTCGACCAGCCAGCCGTCCTGATACGGGCTGGTGTTGACCAGTTCAGGCGACGCGGCGACTGCCTCATTCACCGCGGCGATCGTCCCGGCAAACGGTGCGTAGACCTCACCGACCGACTTGGTGCTCTCTATCTCGACCACCAGGTCGTCTTTGGACACCTCTTTGCCCGGCTCGGGAAGCTCGATGTAGACGACATCGCCCAACTGGTCCTGTGCGTAGTCAGTGATCCCGATGCGGACCCTGGCGTTACCGACGACTCTCACCCACTCGTGCTCGTCGGTGTAATGAAGGTCTTCGGGTGTGATCATCAACTCTCCTCGAGGCTGGCGGCGGACTCTAATTCGGACATGGCGCGACGGGCGTCACCGGTGTATTGGACGGCCACGATCCAGTAGAGGATCAGTCCGCTGACCCCAGTGATCCATGCGATCGGCCGAAACACCACGGCGAGAAAGGGTATGGCCACCAGGTAGAACGACTGGACGGCGCCATAGACGAGAAAAGTGGCCCGCTTCCCCAGGGTTCGCACCTCGAGGTTTCCCGCTCCCCGGGAGACCAGTGTCAACGTGACCAGAGCCATGTAGGCCTCCCGAACGATGAGCGGGATGGCGATGACGGCGGGGATGATCTCGGCGAGCAGGCCGGCGATCACCGCCGAGGCGATCATCAAACGGTCAGCGACCGGGTCGAGGGTCTTGCCCAGTTTGGTCACCTGATCGAGCCGTCGAGCGAGGTACCCGTCGATCCAGTCGGTCCAGGAGACGACGATGAGCAGGATCGTGGCCACCGCCACCCGGTCTTCGGCGAGCAGAACCCACCAAAAGACGGGTACCGCGGCGAGTCTGACGAACGAGATCAGGTTGGGGATGGTGACGATGCGGGTGGAGACCTGCTCTTCGCTCACCCGGCGAGAGTAGTGCTCAGTCGGTTGGCCGCACGTCCCAGATCCCGCCGAACCTGGCCTGCAGGCCCCCGAGGCTCTCCCCGATGTCGAAGCTCACCCGATCCGACCTGTAGACCTCGGTTATCTGGTTGGTGTAGAGCAGGAGATAGGGCAGGTCGACGGATAGCGCCCGCTCCATCTCCCAAAGGGCCTCGTGTGCGGCATCGGTGGTGAATGCATCCTCATACGACTCGAGTGCCTTGGCGAACGACTCGCTGGAGTACCCCGTGTTGTTCATTGCTCCGCCGCTGGCGAAGAGCGCCCGGTAGTAACCGGGTAGGGCCGGATTCCCCAGGGTCCAACCGAGCAGGTACATGTCGTAATGGAGGGCGCCGTCCTCGCCGGGGGTGAAGGCGAGGTCGACGACTGTGTCGAAGTCGGTCTCGACTGGACGGGCGTCGAATCCGAGAATCGCCAGCGTGTCCGCGATCTCCTGTACGTAGTCGGGTCGCGCCGGGTCGTAGGTGTCGCCAGGAGTGAGAATCGTCAGTGGCTGTGGGGCGCGGCCGTCGATGGTGAGGCCCTCCCCCGCCACCAGCTCACCCGCCTCGCCGATCGAGGGTGGGCTGGACCATCCGTATCCCGCGGCGACCAGACCCTCCAGGGCCGTCTGGAGCCGAGCCGACAGCTCGCCGGTGTAACGGCTCTCGGTCTCGGATGCCACTTCGGGATCGAACCACCGCGAGTTTGCCTCCGGGATGAGTGCCCAAGCCGCCTCGCCGGCCTGTGGGATCGACTCGGCCAGATGCTCACGTTCCACGAGGAGTGCCAGCGCCGTTCTGAAAGCCTGCTCGGACATCGGGTCGCGATTGAGGTTGAAGCCCAGATAGCGGATTCCGTTGCCCGGGTTCTCCACCACCTCGACACCCGGGTCTGACTCGATCGTCTCCAGGTGCTCGAGGGTGAGCCCCTTGGGTGTGAGCACCGAGTCGATCTCTCCCCCACCCAGTGCCGCGACTGCTGCGGCCTCGTCGGCGTAGACGTGGTACTCGACGACATCGGGTGTGCTTCCAAAGGGGTAACCGGGGTTGGCGTTGCTGATGGCGAGGGACTCAGAGACAGCGACGAGGGCGAGCGGCCCCCCGCCGACGTCTTCATGGCCGGGGTGTGCATACAGCCCAGCTGTGTCACCATCGGCGACGATGTCCTCCCAGACATGACGCGCCATGATCGGGGCCAGACCCACACCGTGGGGCCAGACCGAGAGTTGTGGGCGCTCGGTGAACTCGATTCGAAGCGAGTGGTCGGCGTCGGCGTGCATCGACACGATCGTCGCAGGGAAGGCCTCCACCCAACTGCCCCCCAGCTCGAGCGCCCTCACCGTCTCGAACGTGAAGACCATGTCATGGGCGGTGATCGGTGTCCCGTCGCTCCATTCGAGCCCTCGATTGAGCTCGACACGGACCCTCCAACCTTCCTTGTTGAACACCGGCTTGATCTCGGCGGCGGCGAGCTCGGGCCGCAACGAGCCGACCGAGGCGTCGAAAGTGAACAAGGCCGGCTTGGTGGGCCCGAGAATGTATGAGTTCCACGTCGAGGGCTGCTCTCCGTAGAACGCCCAGAAGTTGTCGGTGGTGACACCGGAGAGGACCCCCACCCGATAGACGAAAGGCTCCGGCTGGGTGGTGGTTGGCTCCGAATCGGGATGGGTGGTGTCGGCTTTCCCGCTTGGTGCCGTCGTCGGTTCGACGGCGACGATTTCCGCCGGCTCCGCCTCCTGGGCCGCGACCTGGGCGACCGCGGCGATGGCGACGCCGATCAGCACGACTGATGCTCCGATTGTTCGCAGGGTTTTGTCTTGCATGCCGACCTCCCACCCGAGAGATCGGCACCATGTGGTACGAGCTTGACGAGATCTACCCGAGATTCTCCATGCGTGCGATGGCAGCCTCGAGCAAGTCGTCGTCTTTGCAGAAGGCGAAGCGGATCAAACCGGCTCCCCTCTCGGGACGGCTGTAGAAGACACTGGGCGGGATCGCCGCCACCCTGGCCTCTGCGACCAGCCGCCGGCAGAAGGCCCTGTCGTCACCGGCGCCCGGGTGGCCTGCCATCAGGAAGTACGTCCCCTGAGGCAGATGAACGTCGAACCCGGCCTTTTCCAGACCCCGGGCGAGGAGGTCGCGTTTGTGCGTGTAGGTGCTGCGGAGGTCGTCATAGAAGCTCTCGGGGGCACCGAGAGCCGCCACCCCTCCATGCTGTACCGGGGTCGGCGTGGTGAAGGTGAGGAACTGGTGGGCCGACCTGAGCCCCCCGGTCAGGACCGGAGGGCCGATCCCCCAGCCGAGCTTCCACCCGGTGAGGGAGAAGGTCTTGCCGAGCGACGACAAGGTCAGGGTCCGCTCCCACATCCCTTCGACCCTCGCCAGCCTCTGATGGGGGACCTCGAAGGTCATCTCCTCATACACCTCGTCGCTGATGGCGATGGCGTCGTACTCCTGACAGAGATCGGCGATGGTCCGCAGCTCCGCGGTCGAGAACACCCTCCCGGTCGGGTTGTGCGGGTTGTTGACGACGATGGCCTGGGTCCGCGGGCTGAATGCGGCTCGCAGCTCGTCGAGGTCCAGAGCGAAGTCCGGGGGACGTAACGTCACGTATCGGGGCACCGCACCCACCAGGGATGCGTAGACCGGGTATGCGTCGTAGTACGGCTCGATCATGACGACCTCATCCCCCGGATTGACCAGACCGAGGAAGCTGGCCGCCAGCGCCTCGGTGCAGCCACAGGTCACCGTGACCTCCTGGTCCGGATCGAGAGTGCGGTCGAGCAGCGGGCCGTAGTGTTCGGCGATCGCCCGTCTGAGTGGCGGGATTCCCTGGCTGGGCGGGTATTGGTCGTTACCACCCTCGGCCATCGAGGCGATTGCTGCCTCCTTGACGAAGTCCGCCCCATCCCAGTTGGGGAAGCCCTGTCCCAGGTTGATCGCGCCGTGCTCGATCGCCAACTGGGTCATCTCGGTGAAGATGGTCACCCCGAACGGGGCAAGACGGTCGGAGACTGACATCGACGGGACAATACGGCTCGATCAGGTGATTCGTCCAGGCTCAGACATCCGGACGAAGAGCCGGGAGGTCAGGTCGGAGGCTGGCGGCGGGCGCCCCGGCTCTATCACGTACTGCTGCGATTTGGTCCGGCCCGAGCACGGGGAAACGGGTGGTGATCACATCCCCTTCGATAGTGACCAGGCCGTAGGCCTCCAAAGGGCGAGATCGCTCGGGGCGTCGTGATGGGGCCGGGTCATTGGCGAGCCAGGGTATTTGAGGCCGGGAGCGATGTCTCCTGGTTGTCTTCCAACCGTTAACCTGACGGCACACGGGCCGTGGCGCAGCTTGGTAGCGCGCTTGACTGGGGGTCAAGAGGTC
>DATKCZ010000025.1:0-6639 GCA_035512955.1 Acidimicrobiia bacterium | reverse complement strand
CCTGTTCGAGTCGGCCTGGAACTGGGACCACCTATACCCGCTTCGTAGCGACCCCCACGGAACCTCCCTCGACGGCTGGGTGACCCTCTCCGCCCTGGCCCGGGAGACCAACCGGATCAGGATCGGCTCGATGGTCAACGGCATGCACTTCCGATACCCATCGCTCACCGCCAAGATGGCGGTCACCCTCGACCATGTCTCCGGCGGCCGCTCCTACCTGGGGCTGGGGGCGGGATGGTTCGAGGAGGAGGCCGAGGCCCACGGCATCGAGCTGGGCTCCCTGAGGGAGCGCTTCGACCGCTTTGACGAGGGTCTCGAGGTGATCGTCAGCCTGCTCACCAAGGAGACGACCAACTTCTTCGGCGAGTTCTACGAGTTGAAGGGCGCCCTCAGCGAGCCGAAGGCGACCCAGCAGCCGCACCCGCCGATCGTCATCGGGGGAACCGGTGAGAGGCGCACCCTGCGTGCTGTGGCTCGCTGGGCGCAGATGTGGGACGCCCTGATGGTCGACACCGAAGAGTGGAGCCGGCTCCGCGAAGTGCTCGAGGACCATTGTCGGGAGGTGGGGCGCGACTCATCCGAGATCGACTGCTCGGTCCACCTCCGCTACTCCAAGGACGACGACGTCTCCAGGATCGCCGATGAGGCAGCGAGCCGTTTCGCCGCTGGGGTCGATTTGGTCGTGTTCACCATGGGGAGCCCCAACGACGCTTCCATGGTGGCCCCTCTCGCCCAAGCCCTGACCGCGCTGGCCTGACACCGGGCCCGGGCGATGACCGACGCCCAACACGCGGACAGGAGGCGGGTGCGGCCTCGGGTCTAGGACAAGGAGGGGTGGGGGTCCGCTTCCGGAGCCCAGGCCGGTGCGTTGGTCTCGGTGATGTGAGGCCGGTCGGCGGCGGTGACCCAGAACCCGACCAGGGCGGCGGGGATCTCGGGATGGGGGTTGAAGGCCCGGTGCACCACTCCGATCGGCTCGGTGTACACCTCACCGGCCGAGTAGTGCTCGGTCCGACCCTCGTACTGGAGCGACACCAGACCGCGCAGCAGCACGAAGAAGACCACGCCGTTGTGGACGTGCCAGGAGGCGGTTCGTCCCGGGTTGAGCTCGGAGAGCTGAACGTTGACCCGTGCCTCCGGGTCCCGGGGAAGACGGGTCTCTATCTCATCGAAGAGGACCTGGCGGACATGCGAGCCCTCCTCGGGCACCAGCCCGGTGAGTTCGAGGGCGAGGGTTGCCGGATCGACGGAGAAGCTGGTCATGTCCCACTGTCTCATGCCAGACGGGACGGGGCAACCATCACTCCAACTCGGTGACCAGCCGCACCACGTCCCGTTTCAACGTCTTGCCCAGAGCGTTCCGGGGAAGGGTGTCGATGAGGTAGTAGTCCTTGGGCACCTTGTGTGAGGCAAGCCTGTCTTTGGCCCACTGCCTCAGCGCTTCCGGCTCCACGGGGTCGCGGGCCACCACCACCGCTACCACCCGCTGGCCCCACTCCGGGTCGTCGAGGCCTACCACTGCCACCTCGCTGACCGCCTCGTGACCGAGAAGGACTTCTTCGATCTCGAGTGCGGAGACCTTCTCACCTCCGGTCTTGAGGATGTCGACCGAGGAGCGGCCCAGGATTCGATAGCGGTCCTCCTCGATCAAAGCGGTGTCCCCGGTCCGGAACCAGCCGTCTCCGGTGAAGGAGGCCCGGGTGTCGTCGGGTCGCTCCCAGTACTCGTGGAAGACCGTGGAGCCGCGCACCTGGATCTCACCGGGGTCCCCGGGAGGCAACGAGTGGTCATTCTCGTCGACCAGTCGGACCTCAACCCCAGGGAGGGGGGTACCGACCGATCCGGGGACCCGCTCCCCCCGATAGGGGTTGGACAGGGCCATCCCGATCTCGGTCATGCCGTAGCGCTCGAGGAGAGTGTGACCGGACAGTTCGCGCCAACGCTCCAGCACCGGGACGGGCAGGGCGGCCGATCCCGACACCATGAGGCGGAGCCGGCTCGCGCCCTCCCTGAACCCGGCCCGGTCCTCCTCTGATCTCTGGTCGAGGTGGGCGATGAGACGGTGATAGATGGTGGGCACCGCCATGAACAGGGTGAGCTCGCCGCCGGAGAGACGGTCGGTGACGGCGGTGGCGTCGAAGGCGGGGAGCATGTCGCAGCGGGCCCCGCTCCACAGCGTGCATCCGATCACGTTGACGATCCCGTGGACGTGATGGAGGGGGAGGGTGAGCAGGATGCGATCCTCGACTGCCCACTCCCAGGCTTCGACCAGGGACGCGATCTGGGCTTCGAGATTGGCATGGGTGCTGACCACCCCTTTGGGGCGGCCGGTGGTCCCGCTGGTGAACAGGATCATCGCCCGACGCCCCGGGTCGACCGCAGGGAGCCCGGTAGGGTCGGCATCCAAATCGTCCACGAGGAGATGGCGGATGCCTCTCACCTCGGCCAGCGGAGCCAGCAGCTCGGCGTACCGGGAGGAGTAGACCACCACCTCGGGTGTGGTGGTGTCGAGCACGTACTCCAACTCCGGGGCGGGATGGGTGAGAGACAACGGGACCGCCACACCACCCGCCCGCCAAGTCGACCATTGGACTACGACATATTGGTATGACGGCTCGACCATGAAGGCGACCCGGGCCTCAACGAGATCCTCCCTGCCCGAGAGGAGCCGGGCCGCCCCCCGTTCCGATGAGGCGAGTAGGTCGAAATAGGTGAAGATGCCTTCGTCATCTTCGATCGCCATGCGGTCGAGCCAGCCGCGGGCCCGGTCGACGAAGGGCAGGTCTGGGCGCATTGGGGGGATTCAACCAGCGGTGTTGGTGCAGGGCCCGACCCGATGGAAGATCAAAGGTTCCCGGGAGGAGAGCTCCCAGGAGAGTGGCGACGGTGAAAGACGTGGTCCGCGGTTGGTCTCACGCAGCGATAGTGCCGCTCGCCACCGACGCGCTCGCCCAGAATCCCCTGCTCGGGTTCGGCAGCTGGTCGAGGTCTACTAGGCCGATTAGCCGGCGGGCAGAGACCACATCCGGTGCCACCAACCCGTAGGTGATGGTGCCGGTGAGCCCGAAGGAGTCATGCGGCGGACGATGGCGCACGATCGGTGGGTTGCTCGCTGATCCCCAACTCGAGGGCGAACTGGGTCGGGTCGGCCACGCTGATGATCAGCTCCTCGTCGTCGGCCGTGACGTGGAAGCCGTCGGCATGCCGGGCGATGGCCGCCTCGTCGAGCCGCCAGTCGGCCACCCAGGTCCCTCCCGCGGTGAGGGTCATGCTCGCTCCGGAGACGTCGATCTCGACACGAAAAGGGAGCCGCGGCTGGCCCGGCAGCCCGAGCCTCCCATCGAATGACGACATTCTGCCTCCAATGACATCCCCGACCGACATGGCCGGCATCCCTGTAAACGTCGAAAAGGGCTGTGGGGAGACTGGTCGCCACCAAGAATCTGTGGAAAAAGAGCCGTGGTCAGTCGCGGAGATGGCGGTCCAGGAAGGAGATGACAGAGGCGATCGCGCCCTCCTGGGTCTCGTCGACCTCGTACTCGCCGTCGGCGCCACGGGTCGGGAAGACGAAACCGTGCACGGGATGGTCGTAGGAGACCCACTCGACCTCCTTGCCCGCCTCGTCCAACAGCTCGTAAGCGGTGCGAAAGATCCCCTGGAGATGATCGGTCTCCCGGCCAATCACGAGTAACGGGGTCTCGATGCCTGCGATACGCTCGCCGGCGACATCGATGTCGATGCGTGCCCGAACCTTGTCGGTCTCGACCATCTGCATGTTCTCGATGTTGCGCAGACCGGTCGCCTCGTTCATAGGTGCCGTCTCGTCTGGGGTCAGGGCAAGGAACTCGTGGGCGGCGGGCTCGTTGGCGACAGCAGCGGCCAGACCGTGGTACTCGGAGATGATCTTGAGGGCCATCTCGCCGCCGTGACTGCTCCCGATGTGAGCCACCCGGTCGCCGTCGATGTCGGGACGGGTCTTGAGATACTCGATGACGGCGATCTCGTCCTCGTACTCGAGGGGAGAGCGGTTGAACATCTCCCCACCCTGTCGCTGATCCCGGACGAACCGGCCCCCGTTGTTGTAGCCGAGCTCCACCTCGGTGCGATACCTGATCCAGACGCAGGCATAGCCGGCTTCGAGGAGCCGCTCCATGGTGTAGCCCCGGTTGCTGACCGCATCGCGTATCCACCGCATGCCGTCACCACCGTTGCCCGAGGCCAGGACCACCAGCGGGAACGGCCCCGTTCCCGACGGCAGGCGGAGACCGATGGGGGTGTAGAGCCCGTCCCAGGTCTCCACATAGATGAGGTGAACCGGGTGGTCCGAGCCGTTCACGGGCTCGATGAGTTCGACGGATTCGGGGTCGACGTGCGCTGACGTGGCTGATGCAGGTGTTTCCATGAGCGGGTCAACCGTAGACCTTTCGGAATGGTGGAGTCCGCCGCGTTGACGGCTGCATCCTGGATCTCTCGCCCGACCGGGTCGCCCATGTCGGTCCCGGGGGGATATGTCAGCGAGCCAGGAACCGAGAGTGGCGCTCCAGCCCGGCCACCACCACCTCGACGTCCTCGGCCGAGTTGTAGCAGTGCCAGGAGAGCCTGATGTTCCCGTCGCGGGGAGTTGTCAGGATCCGGTCCTCGGCGAGGGCGGCGACCATCGCCTGCTCGTCGGTGGTGGCCACCGCGATCATCGGGCCTCTGCGGGCGGGATCGCGTGGGGTCACCATGCGAGCGCCGATCCGGTCGAGCTCTTCGACCAACTGAGCGGTCAGGGTGGCCACGTGCGCCTCGGTCTCGGCTACGCCGATCTCGTCCATGAGATCCATCCCGGCGACACCGGCGTAGATACTCGGAACTGGTGGGGTCCCGCTCTCGAACTTGGTGGCCGTAGCCGACGGCGAGTAGTCGTATATGTCCATCTCGAAGATGTCCTCGTCGGCGAACCACCCCGTCTGGGTCGGGGTGATCCGGGGCAAGAGATCGGCCCGGCAGTAAAGGAATGCCAACCCGGCGGAACCGAGGAGGTACTTGAGGGTGCCACCGGCGACGAAGTCGACGTCGCGCTCCCGGACATCGATGGGTATCGCCCCCACGGCCTGGAAGGAGTTGAGGAGCACGAGGGCCCCGGCTTGGTGGGCCAGGTCGACGACCGCCTTCACGTCGGTCTTGGAGCCATTGCGGAAACAGACATGGGTGATGGCCACCAGTGCCGTCTCCTCGTTGATATCTCTTGGACGAACTCGGGGATCAAATTCACTTTCGTCCGAATGAGATCGGGGTCTTGAAGTGCGATCTCCCGGGCCAGGACGATGATCTCGGTCGGGTAGCCCTTGACCAGCTCCTCGTTGAGCTTGCGCTCGACCTCGGTGCCGAACTCGACGGATATGCCGTCGAGTTCGAAATCCATGCGGGCCTCGCCGGGAGTCATGTTGCCCCCCCGTCACCTTGGCCCCGTAGTCGCGGTAGACCACACCGGAGAGGGCGTGGAGGGCGGTGTGCGTGCGCATAGTTACATACCGCCGGTCCCAGTCGATCAAACCCTCCACGGGAGCGCCAGGGTCGGGTAGCACCGAGCCCTCGGACACGACATGAAAGGGCTTGCCATCCTTGCGAACCGTGTCGAGGACCTCGACCGAGCCACCGTCCCAAGTGATGGTCCCGATGTCTCCTGGTTGTCCGCCTCCCTGTGCGTAGAACACCGTGCGATCGAGGAAGAGCCCTCCCTCGGATACCGCGAGCACGTGGCCCTCGGCAGTGGACAGATACGCGTCCTTCGGTGCGAGCTCCTCGGTTGGTCCCGATCCGGCCATGACCCGACTCTAGGAACCTCCGCCGGGCACCGCGGCCGCCTCCAACACCACGTAGTCCTCGAGGACCCGATGTCTCGTCCCGGCGGCCAGGTCCTGGATGAAGACCCCACGGCTTGCCGGGAAGATCACATATCTCTGATCGCTCGACCAGGTGATGAACCCATCGGCACCGGGCTCGAAGCGAATGAGCCGGCTATCCCGTCCGACCGGCACCACCCCCATCCCATCCGAGGCGGACACGGCGAGAAGCTCGCCGTCGGCGGAGAAGGCCATGTCGTATATGGTCCCAAGGACATCGAGGGAGGCATCCAGTGCGCGGACACCACCTCCAGGGGAAACGAGCTCGATGCGCTCATTCGCCACCGCGATCCAACCGGAACCATGAGAGTCGAAGACCGTGCCGACATGGGTGTCGCGGAGCAGGCCTTCGGGGGTGAGCAGCCTGATCTCGCCGTCCTCGGTCTCGATCGCGAACCCCCACTCTCCCCACGTGGCCAGCCGGCCGCCTGAAGCCGCCTCGGTAGCCACGAGGGCCGACTCACCAGTGGGTTTGACCACCCAGAGTCGCCATTCGGCATCGACGACGGTGGTGTAGGCGAGCCAAGCCGGATCCCGGTCGTGCCAGGCGAAGCTGGTAAGCCCCGAGGCCACGGGCTGCATCGAGTTGAACCTTCCCTTCAGGAGGATGTCCCCGCTCGAGTCTGCGGACAGAACCACCGCGGCCACCATCAGGCCACTGGCATCGACAGTGGGCGTTTTGCCCCCGGTCATGGGTCGTTCCCGGGGCTCGGAGTGCCGCGGCCACACCACGCGACGGAGAACCCCGGTC
>DATKCZ010000024.1:0-3602 GCA_035512955.1 Acidimicrobiia bacterium | reverse complement strand
AGAAAGCTCGATATCAGGTATCCGTGGGCGAAGTGCAACTCCAGCCAGTCGAACCCGGCCCGGGCACCTCTGGCGGCCGTCTCGACGTGCTGTTCGAGCACCGTCTCCATGTCGGCCCGGGTCATCTCCCGGGGGACCTGGTGGGCTGGTGAGAACTTGACCGGTGAGGGCCCCATGATCTCCCAATTGCCCTCGTCGAGTGGCTCGTTGTCGCCCTCCCACATCAGCTTGGTCGAGCCCTTGCGACCCGAATGGCCGATCTGGAGCCCAAGCTTTGATTCCGTTTGGGAATGGACGAAGTCGACGACCCGGGCCCAGGCCGCCTCCTGTTCGTCGTTCCACAGCCCGGTGTCGGCGGAGCTGATCCTCCCCTCCGGGGAGATGCAGGTCATCTCGGTCATGACCAGACCCGCCCCTCCCACGGCCCTCGAGCCGAGATGCACGAGGTGCCACTCCCCGGGAACCCCGTCGACCGCCGAGTATTGATCCATGGGGGATACCACGACCCGGTTGGGGAGCACCAGATCGCCGATCTGGAAGGGATGGAACATGGGTGGGATGGAGGCGTCGACCTCGACCGGGCAGTCGTGGTCGGAGGCGGCGTACCAGCGGTCGACGCCGCCCATGTATTTCGGGTCGCGGAGACGGAGGTTGTCGTAGGTCACCCGCTGGCTTCGGGTGAGCAGGCTGAACACGAACTGCTCCGGCTCCATGTCCCGGTAGCGGTCGGCCCCCTCGAACCACTCGAGGCTGGCCTTGGCCGCCCGCTGCAGACTCTCCACCTCCGGGCGGCGCACCTCTTCGTAACGATCCAGGGCCGTACCCAGGTCGGCGCCGTCGACGAGGAGGTCGGCGAGGGCGACGGCGTCCTCCATGGCCAGCTTGGTCCCCGACCCCACCGAGAAGTGGGCGGTGTGCGCCGCGTCCCCGATGAGCACCACGTTCTCGTGGTGCCAGGTGGCGCACGTGATGGTGGGGAAGTGGAGCCACTTCGAGTTGTTGCCCACGAGATCCGCACCGTCGAGGTGGGCGCCGAACATCTCCTGACAGCGGTCCAGGGCGAACTGGTCGCTCACCCCCGGCGGGAACACCTCCTGGGAGGTGGTGTCGAACCCCAGCGCGCGCCAGGTGTTCGGGGCCATCTCCACGATGAAGGTGCTCCCGGAGTCGCTGTAGGGGTAGATGTGGGCCCAGACCATCCCGTGGGGGGTGTCCTCGAAGATGAAGTGGAAGTTGTCGAAGACCTTGGGGGTGCCGAACCAGATGTACTTGTTGACCCTGACGTCGATGCTCGGTGCGAAGTGGTCGGCGAGCTCACCGCGCACCGTGCTGTTCGCCCCGTCGGCTCCCACTATCAGGTCGGCGTCAGAGATCGCTTCGAGGCCGGCGATGTCGTCGAGGATGCGCAGGTCCACACCCAGCTCAACCGCTCGGTCGGAGAGGATCTCGAGCAGACGCCTCCTCCCGATGGCGGCGAAGGCGTGACCGCCCGAGACGAAGGTTTCCCCGTCCGGATGGCGGACCTCGATGTCGTCCCAGCGGCGGAACCCGGCGGTGATCTGCCCGAAGCTCTTCGGCTCGGCCGCCTCCAGACCGGCGGTGGTCTCGTCTGAGAACACCACCCCGAACCCGTAGGCGTCCTCGGGACGATTCCGCTCGTGGACGATGACCTCGAACCCGGCTTCGGCCTCCCGAAGCAGGATGGCCAGGTACAAACCGGCGGGGCCGCCTCCGACGATCTCGACTCTCATCGACCCCCATTCTCGCCGATGTCAACAAGATCAGTCCTCAAGTGGGGGGCGAGTCATCCTCGCCGCAGCTCCTCCAGGCTGGGACACTCCTCGCCGAAGTTGAAACGTTCGCACTCGGTCTGGCTGAACCCCCTGGTAAGCGATGATCTTACGATCCTCAGCAGCTCCTCGGTATCGATGGTGAAGATGAGCAGGTTCCCCTCCTGCGGGGTCACCGCCAGATCCCGGTCGTTGACGAAGGCCACTCCTTGTACCTCGGTATCTCCGATCGGGATCTCGTGGACCAGGCTGCCGGTCTCGGTGTCCCAGACCCGGACGAAGCCGTCGGAGGCGCCAGTGGCGAGCAGGGTCGCCTCGGGGCTGAGGGCCATCGACTTGGGCGATCCCTCGTGGATGCGGGTCTTGCTCCGGAGAACCTCGAGGGTGTCGGCATCGAACCAGTGCAGCGCTCCGCCTCCACCTCCGAACAATCCGCCGACGGAGAACAAGGTCTCCCCGTCGGCGCTGAAGCCAGCCAGGCCGAGACCACCCGTTCCGGCTAACGACTCCTCGAAAGGCGTCTCCTGCACAAGCTCCCACGTCTCGGTGGAGAACGCCACCATGGTCTGCTCGCCGAAGGGTGACGTCAGCAGGCGGTTCGAGTCAGGGGTGAAGGTAGTGAACCCGGCCCGTTCTTCGGTGAAGAGCAGCCTGCCCGTTTCTGCGTCCCAGACGGCGAGGTAGGTCTCGCCGGCCCAGTCATCCACTGCAGCGATCATGGTGCCGTCCGGGGACCACTCCAGGCTCCAGGCCCAAAGGGGGAA
Source organism: Acidimicrobiia bacterium (assembly GCA_035512955.1). Classification (GTDB taxonomy): domain Bacteria; phylum Actinomycetota; class Acidimicrobiia; order Spongiisociales; family ZC4RG35; genus JANQRA01. The sequence continues at coordinate 1,048 of DATKCZ010000024.1, read as the reverse complement.
TGGCGGCTGGGGAAAGCGACCGCAGTCACCCGTCTCCTCCCGGGGAACGCCGGCCAGGGTCAGCTCCTCGCTCCACCGGCAGAGTCCTTCCAGCTCGACGAGCGTCTCACCCGTGCGGACATCCGTCACCGCGACTGGTCCGGTCAGGCCGCCGGAGGCTTCCTGGGCCACCAGACGCGTCCCGTCCGGCGATAGTCTGACGACCTGACCCCCCACGTTCGGGATCGTGTAGAGGATGGCCGGCTCCTCGAGGTCGATCACATGGGCGGTGAACGGATCCGGCGGGTTCGTGCATGCACCGTGGAAAACGGCTACCCCGCCCGCGACGTTCAGGCTCTGGGCCGCCGCGGGAAGCCACCCGCCGCGGCAGGTCTCCACCGCAGCGACCTCCCCCCGCAACCGGGCATCCACCAGCGCGGCCTCACCGGCTTCGGGGTCGGAGACCAGGACGAGCCCCTCCTCATTCACTGAGACCCGGCCACTCCCCACGCCTCGAACGACCCAGAGCTCCTCACCAGTGGCTGCGTCCCAATTGCGCAGCGCTCCATCACGGTCGGACGAGTACACGGTACGGCCCGAGGGTCCGAAGACCGCGAACGGGCCGATGTCGAAGGAGGCGATCACCTGCCCGCGGGCCACGTCCCACACCTGGGTGGGACGAGCCCCTTCCAGGAGAAAAGACCCGTCCTGGTTCAGTCCCCGCAGCCCGGGGTTCGTTGCCCCCGTGGCGAGCGGGTCGTACTCCAGCACCCGTTCCCCGGTGTCAAGGTCGAGCACCACCGCCACCGGCGGATCGGAACCCAGGTCGTCGAAGGCGACGAACCGGCCGTCGCCACTCAACGAAGCGATGTTGTCGTAGAACAGCGGGGACCGGGAGGTGAGCATCTCGCGCTCGCCCGAGGCGATGTCGATGAGCTCGATTCCGACTTCGAATGCCGGGGAGTCGAAGGGGTTGGCCAGCGCCCAGCAGGACTCGATGGTATCCGCCCTGGTTCGAACCAACAGGTGCGTGACGGACATGTCCACCACGATCCCCCCGCACCTGCCC